>CANPIU010000010.1 GCA_947574235.1 uncultured Clostridium sp.
ATTTCATAAAAATTAAATTTTCAAAAGAAATTACACACTTTACTTGACAAAGTCAGTGTAAGGCGATAGCTGTCAAACTGTAGCACTTCAGTGCTTGCTAGTATCAAGGCCTTATAGGCCGATATGAAAATCCCCCAGTTATACTGGGGGATAATTATCTCTCTTGCTCGGTTTAGGTTAAAACCAGAATTCTTCCTCGTATTCTTCTTTCTCGGACTATCTCCCAAATAGAAGTTCCTCCAAGGTTAAATCACTCAAGTTTCGACTCTCCATTATTTCCGCAATATTCTGTGCTAGCCTCTCTTCTAAAGAATATAAGAAGTCAATGTATTCATCTTCATCATCAAAAATCCTCTCATTATTCCACGCTTTGCTTTGATTAATCCAAAACGCTAACTCATAGTGGCATCCATTAGGGATTTCTTCCAAATCCAAGAAAAATTCTTTATGTTCAACAAAGAAATTACAAAAAATAAAGATATCCAAATCTTTTGCAATGTCTACCAGTTCGTCTAACCGTCCCGCCTTCATTAAATCATCCACATGTTCCTCTTTGTGCAATCTTTCTAATTGCTCAAAAAGGGATTGTTTTGCTTCTTTTCTCGTTGTCATATCTATCTCTCCTTGTCTTTTATTAAATTAGTTGCCTAGAAATTCGAGAGAGCTTTCAACTAATTTATGTAGATATTATACTATTATTTTTAGACTTATGTCAATTGTATTTTTCCAGCATTTACATTATTAAACACTTCATCACAAGAAATTTTTTCTTGCAATTGACAAATCCATTTTTTTTATTTAAAATAATCCTAGAATAAATTTAAGGAGGAACTAATATGTCAGATATCATGTCATACTTATTTGAAACAAAAGCCGTAAAATTTTGTGAAGAAAACAAACCATTTTTCTTAACCTCAGGAACCATCTCACCATACTTTGTAAACACCCATTTTTTATATGGAAACGAACAAGAAGCAACCGAATTTTTGTCTTATATTGACACTTTACTAGCCGACAGAGTAAACTTACCAAAAAAAGTCTTTGATAAAGTTTTAGTACAATACCAAAACAACGAAATTTTCAAATACACCATAGACACAATGATAAAAGCTATCACAGACAATGTAAACGTAGATGAAATCGATTATATTTCAGGTGGAGAAAGAAGAGATTGGTATTTTTCTAATATGATTGCCTATCTATTGAAAAAGCCTCATCTTACCCTATTTAAAGATATGGAAGCTTTTGTTAGTCCTTACGACTTTTCTTCTACCGAAAAAATAACAGATATTGAAGGAAAAACAGTGTTAAATGCATCTGATTTAGTAACAGCTGCTTCTAATTATGTTCGTTCTTGGATACCTGCTGTTAAAAATTTAAACGGAAAATTGTTATGGACTTGTTATGTGGTAGATAGAAAACAAGGTGGAACAAAAGTCTTAGAAAAAGAAGGTATTCAAACCATACCTCTTGCCTTAGTAGATAATACTCTTTTTGAAAAAGCTTTTGAATTAGGAATTATCAAGGAAGGTCAATTAGAAATGTTAAAAGGATTTTACCATGACCCATACGAAACGATGAGAAACTTCTTAATCAATCATCCAGAATTTATTGAAAATGCTTTGAATTCAACCGATGAAAGAACCTTAAAAAGAGTAAAAATCTTAACAGAAGGAAATTTATATAATTTATAAAATTTAGTCAAATGACCCAATGGTTCCGGGTTTAAATGGGGATGCACAAAACAACGTCCCCATTTAAACCCGGAACCATTGGGTCATTTTCTTACAATCTCATTGCATCTAACAACGGTTACATTATCAGGTATATTTTTTAGCACCGTGCTATTGGCTCCAATTTTTACGTAGTTTCCTACCTGAATTGGTCCTAACACCTTTGCTCCTGCTCCTACCATAACATGATTTCCAATGTCTGGATGCCTTTTATATTTGTCTTTTCCAGTTCCTCCTAAAGTTGAATTATGATAAATGGTGCAATCATCTCCAACAGTAGCCGTTTCTCCTATTACAATTCCCATGCCATGGTCAATGAATAATCGCCTTCCGATTTTGGCTCCTGGATGAATTTCAATTCCTGTAAAAAATCTTCCTAGTTGTGAAACAAATCTTGCCAAAAATAATAGTCTATGACGATATAGAAAATGTGCTAATCTATGAAACACGAGTATATGAAACCCAGGATATAAAATGATTACTTCCAAAATATTTCGGCTCGCTGGGTCTTTTTCTTTTATGTTTTTAGCATCTTCATACAATTCTTTTAAAAATAACATACGTATCACCTTGTTATATGATATGATTGTTATTTTAAAATGTACCTAAAAGCTTATCTGTAGTTCACTTATGTTCACACAAATAACAGGACATTTTAGTTTTCCTCTTGTAATACTTCAGCAATATTTTCAAGCATGCTTAAGTTACGTATTAATTCATTTTTCTTAAAGCCTTTTTTGTTATAATGTCCTACAATGTGTATAGTTTCTCCTTTTTCATCATCTTCTTGCTTCTTTAGTCTTTTCATCTGTTTAATTTCTACTTGATATTTGGTTAAAACTTCTTCAATCGTAACCAAGGCTTCTTTGATTGCTTCTGTAACTTTAATATCTAATTCTAATACGTCAAAATGGTCTAATTTGTCTGATATTTTATAAGAATATGATAATATGATATAGACAATTAAAGTGGTTACAATTCCTCCTAAATAAAAACCTGCTCCAATGCTTAAGCCAATACAAGTAACCGCTAATAGCCCTGCTGCTGTTGTTAAACCTTTAACATTAAAGCCATCTCTTAAAATGGTTCCTGCACCAATAAATCCAATACCAGATAATAATTGTGCTGGTATTCTAGAAGGGTCTATATCATATATTCTTGACATATATTCGCCACATAGCATAACTAACACACTACTAATTCCCACTAAAGCATGGGTTCTAAAGCCTGCTGGTTTGCTCCAAGAAGAACGTTCTAATCCTATCACTCCTGCTAATACAAAACCTAAGATTAGTTTAATAATGGCTTGAAACCAAAAGGAACTTCCCACCATCCATATAATTTCCATCTTTTTTATCCTCCTTTGTTTTATCTTATGATTACATTTACAATAATTTTTCTAATTCTTTAATTTTATCACGAAGTTCTGCTGCTTTTTCAAATTCCATATTGCTTGCTAATTGTAGCATTTGGTCTGTTAATTCTGTTATTACTTCTTCAATGTTTTCATTTTTCTCTAATTTATATTCTACGCTAATATCTTCTACCATGGTCATAGCAATATTATCACGTACTGATTTTTGAATTGTTTTTGGTGTAATTCCATGTTCTTCATTGTATTGCTCTTGTATTTTTCTTCTACGATTGGTTTCTGTAATGGCCTTTTCCATACTGTCTGTCAATTCATCGGCATACATAATAACCGTTCCATTGGTATTTCTAGCAGCACGTCCAATGGTTTGGATTAAAGACCTTTCCGAACGTAAAAATCCTTCTTTGTCTGCATCCAAGATGGCTACCAAGGAAACCTCTGGGATATCTAATCCTTCTCTTAAAAGATTAATTCCCACTAAAACGTCAAATTCTCCGCAAGCGCAAATTTCGTATAATTTCCATCCTCTCTAGTGCTTTGGTTTCTGAGTGCATATAGTTTACTTTGATATCCAATCCTTTTAAATATTCGGTTAAATCTTCTGCCATTTTTTTCGTTAATGTGGTTACCAACACTCTTTCCTTTTTTTCGACACGAATACGAATTTGTTCTAACAAGTCATCGATTTGGTTCGTAACTGGTTTTACTTGTATCTTAGGGTCTAATAACCCAGTCGGCCTGATAATTTGCTCGACTACATTATCTTTACTTTTTTCTTTTTCATAATCTGCGGGAGTTGCACTTACAAAGATAACTTGATTTAATCTTTGCTCAAACTCTTCAAATTTTAAGGGTCGATTATCAAAGGCAGATGGTAAACGAAAGCCATAATTAACAAGTGATTCTTTTCTTGCCCTATCCCCATTATGCATAGCTCTTACTTGAGGGATAGTCGCATGAGACTCATCTACCATTAATAGAAAGTCATCTGGGAAATAGTCAAATAAAGTGTATGGCGGACTTCCTGCTTCTCTTCCGCTAATATGTCTTGAATAGTTTTCAATGCCAGAACAGAAACCTGTTTCTCGCATCATTTCCATATCAAAATTGGTTCTTTCTTCAATTCTCTGTGCTTCAATTAATTTATTTTGTGATTTAAAGTATTTAACTCTTTCTTCCATTTCTTTTTCAATGGTAGTAATTGCTCTTTCCATCTTATCTCTGGTCGTTACATAGTGAGAGGCTGGCGAAATTAGAATATGCTTTCGACTTCCAATTGGTTTTCCAGTTAAGGGATTGATTTCTGTGATTTTTTCAATTTCATCTCCCCAAAATTCTACTCGAACAGCTGACTCTGATTGGTCAGATGGATAGATTTCTACAATGTCTCCCTTCGCTCTAAAGGTTCCTCTTTTAAAATCAATTTCATTTCTAGCATATTGCATGGTAACTAATTTTTTCAAAACGTCGTCTCTTGCTTTATTCATCCCAGTTCGCAAAGATAATGTCATTTCTTGATAATCTTCAGGGTCTCCCAAACCATAGATACAAGAAACAGAAGCCACAATAATGACGTCCTTTGTTTCAAATAGTGACAAAGTTGCTGAGTGACGCAATTTGTCTATTTCGTCATTAACCGATGAGTCTTTTTCAATAAAGGTGTCGGTTGATGGAATATAGCTTTCTGGCTGGTAATAATCATAGTAAGAGACAAAGTATTCCACATTATTCTCTGGAAAGAATTCTTTGAATTCGGAATATAATTGCCCAGCTAACGTTTTATTGTGTGCTAAAACGAGCGTTGGCTTTTGGGCTTTTTCTATGATATTGGCCATGGTAAATGTTTTTCCGTGAGCCTGTAACACCCAAAAGCGTTTGGAATTTTTTGCCTTCTTGTATTCCGGTTACTTAAATATTCAATTGCTCTAGGTTGGTCGCCTGTTGGCTTGTATTCTGAGTGTAGTTTAAACATCTTTTTCCTCCTATTATTTACTTATATTAATATAAGCATCAATAACGTACTTACGGGAACCGTTATATTATCCAAACCTTTACTTGATACCGCTTCTATTCCTGTTATACAATATGCCATCATTAACGTTATCAGTGGCCAGTGAGCTGTTTGCCAAAACACCCCATTATATTTCAAAACTAAATATCCACCAATTAGCAAAGTTGTAATCATAAACATGGTAAGGGAACCAGCATAAGATTTTTTAGCCCCACTAATTTTATATTTTTTACTTTTTATCAATTTACCAAATACAGCCGCAAAGCCATCGCCATAGGCCATCGTTAAAGTAGGAACTAAACCTAGCAAGGGTTCATTATATATTCCAAAGGATACAATCGTCAACAGTAATAATGCAACTGCATAATTGACAGTACCTATCCCATCATTTTCTTCTCTTTCCATTACTTTTATTAAGTTATTTTTGTAAGACACATAATTTATGATAACAAAAGTAATCGGAACAAACATAGCAAACCAAACGTTGGTGAAGAAGTACATGGCAATAAACCACCAATTGCCCAACATGATATGGATAAATTTTCGACTAAATTCCGTCCCTTTTTTATTAAATACTTTCGCGATTATTATTACAACTCCTATATATAAATAGGATACAATAATTCCTAGTAAATCCATTTTATCTATTCCTCTCTAATTTCTCTATTCTTTGCCATACTTTTTCGGCTGACTCTTCTGGTGTTTTACAGTTAGTAACGTCTATTATTTGTGTTTGTGGATATATTTTATAATAACCTGAATTTTCTTGTAATCTATCTCTTTCTTCTATCATGTCTCTTATTTTTACTTTTTCGATTTCCTTATTATACTGCCTATATTTTCTCTCTACTCTTTCTTCAATGGAAGCATCCATAAAAAAATGATATGTGACTTCTGGATACATTTTCACAATATCTCTAGAAGATAAGATAACATGATAATCTTTTCTAAACTTGTTAATTAAATCTTTTCCTAGTTGATATAATTTTTCGTTTTTCGCTACATTACTTACTTGTGATACTAACATAGATATTTTGTCGGATTGTAAATCTTCTTCTTCTATCTTTCTTCCTTTAATATATACTACTGTTTCTCTATTTTCTAACTTAATATCAATTTCTAACTGTTGCATTATTTCAAAAGCATCTATAACTTCTATTTCCTGCTTATTTTGGTGTGATTCGTTTATTCCATAGGCAATTGCTCTGTATATGTTTCCTCCATGTAATAGAATTGAATTTTCAATTTTTCCCAATAATTGCCTGCTTATACTTGTTTTTCCTGCGCCAACTGTCCCTTCAATTCCAATTACGATATTCTTATTTTTTTCCATCTTGTGCTACTTCCTCTCTTTATTTTTCTTCTATTTCTCCTCTTAATGAAGTTACCATTTTTTGTTGTATTTCTTTATAAGAATAGCCATTTCCTATTAACCAAGATAATTTGGTAACTATACTTTCCATGCTCATGTCCCAAGCAGGTATTGCCCCTAGTTTTAATGCCAATTGTCCGCGGTTCATTTATTTTCATACTTGCTACCCCATTTGGTGCTTGCGTTGTAATAACGATTGGTATTTGCTTTTTCTGTAAATATTCAAAAGCTTCTCTTAAATTTTCATAGTCTTCCTTTCCTTTTGCAATGTTAGGGTCTCCTGCTCCAGTCGCTCTTAGTATAAAACCTTTTACACCATTTTCAGCAAGTATTTTAAAATAATTTGCCTTTAGCCCGTGGAAATTCTGTCAAGGATATAATATTTGTATCAAAATTACTTTTTACGATAAGTCCACTTTTTAATTTTGATTTATTTCCTAAAAAACTCAAATGCTTTTTTAATGCCTCTTCATGATAAACTATACTATTTCCAATATTAGCAATATCTTCTTTTTTACCAAATGTTTTAAAAGCATCGTATTCAAATTCTGATTGCTTTTTTACTCTTGTTCCTGTGATAACCTTGCTTCCAAATACACAACATACACCCGCTAATTTACAAGCATCATCAGCTATAATTCTTAGTACATTTTCTAAATTCATGATGGCATCTGTTCCTATCGTACCATAGGACACCTGTGAACCAGTAAATAGGACAGGTTTCCCTAAATTTTCTATGGCAAAAGAAACTGCTGCACAAGTATATCCCATAGTGTTGGTCCCATGTGTAATGATAAAGGCTGCGTAATTATCATATTCTTCTACAATAGTATCTATGATTTTTTCCCAATCTTCTGGTACTATATTAGAACTATCTTTGTTATAAATTGTTTTTGAAGCTATTGCCTCAATATTTAATTCTTCTTTGAAATAATTTAAAATATCGGAAAACGTATCACCTTTAAAAGAATTTTCATTACTTATTGCAATACCTTCTTGATTGTGTGTTTGCGAAATTGTACCTCCTGTAGATATTATTAATATTTTTTTTTTCATAAATACCTCCCATTTTAATCTTTATCAATAACAATCAATGGCACATATATTTCATCCTCTGAATAACCCGCATGTTGTGACTTTACCACCTTATCCCCCTCTGTTATAATGCACTTATTAGAATCTTCCGCTATTGCTAAAAAATCGCCTATCGCACTCTTAAACAATTCGTTTTCCTCTCCCTCTCCAAATAAATGAGCTTCTAGAATTTCTGACTGTGAATATAGGGTAAAATCTCTGCCAAAGTTTTGATTAAATTCTTTGGCGAACTGTTCTTTTTTATCCTCCTTTATTTTGAAAGATACCGCCCTTTGTTCTATGGAGGTAGTTCTTTCTAGCATTTCCATTATCGTAGGATAGTCCTTTAAAAAAATAGGCTCTACCTCTTTATGACCATGGTCTGCTACAATAATTACGATACTATTCTTTACCTTATGGCATAATTGTTCTACCTTGTTATTTCTTATCTCAATTAATTCTTTTACCCTGCTATCTTCTAAACCAAAATCATGCATGCTATGGTCTGGTTCATCATCATATGCATAAATATATTTTTTACCCTCTTTTTGGCTTTCCTTTTCTATGATTGCTAACATTTCATCTAAATTATGATATTTATTTTCGCCAAAAGGAAACAATTCCATCGCATGATATGACGTATTTTCATTTATTTCATCTACTATCGTCTTTTGTACTAATTTATCCTTTACTTTTAAAAACGCATCACTTACTTCGTCTTTCCCTTTTTCTTTATTTCGAAATAAAGTTATCGTTTTATCAATTGGTGCCATATACATATTCCAACCAAGCCATCCATGTTCAACGGGATTTAGCCCTGTACGAATTGATGTTGTAGCAGCCGTTGTGGTAGCAGGAAATACACTCGTAATTTCTTTTTTCCTATTTTTAATAAAAAAAGAATTTTTGTCTAAAGTTCTATCCAATATTCTTGACCCCATACCATCAAATAAGATTAGTATCACATTTTGAGGCTTCTTTTCTTCTAATAATTTATCCATATATGGCATCGTAGTATGCTTTGGTTTTAATCCAAAATATTTTTGAATTGAACATGCCAAATTCGTTAAACAATCATTGTAATTATTCTTTACTACCATTTATATATTTTCCCTCCTCACTTCTTGCTTGTTTACTTCTATATTATCTTTTTTATCATTTATCCGATTATATCACATAGCACAAATGTTCACAAGCATTTTCAAAAATTAATATATTTTAAAAAATTGGTTATACTAATTTTAATATTACTGGAGGTGAATTATTTTGAAACTAACAATCTGTGAATTAAGCTATCTAAATGAATTGATTAGTAGTTGTGTCAACACCATTACTTGTATGTCATTATTTAAAAACCAAGTCAAAGACGAAGAATTAAAAGCCTTATTAGACACACATTTCCCAATTCATATCGAAGATTACAACAAAAAGGTAGAATTTGTAAAAACTGTTGATACTGCTAGCGGAAAGCTAAATGTGCCACAGTTAAATACTTCTATTTTCTCAGAAGATATTAACGAAACAAAACCTGCAGAAGCTCTTACTGTCAATACAAATGTTACACAATTAAACGATAGAGAAATCGCTCTATCTTACTTCTTAACCTTAAAAAGAGCAGGTAAAGAATACGCTATTGCTTCTATGGAAGCTACCAACCCTAAACTAAGACAGTTCCTCAAAGACGCTTATACCATGAGTTGTAATCACTCTTATGAAGTCTATGAGTGGATGGCTAAAAACAACTATTATCCAATCATCGTTACCACTGCTGAACAAACTGGTAACATAGCTAGCCTTTATAATCCTATTCCACTAAGTTAAATCAATTTAAAATCAAAAAGGTTAGAAACTTACATTTTCTAGCCTTTTATATTGTTTGGCATCTACTATTTCTCCTAGTAGCACCTCTAAATTATTCTTATCAATCAATTCCTCTTTTTTTATCTTCGGCAATTTCTTAATATGATATTCCAATTTGCAAGCCTCTTTCCTATTTCCCGTTTGCCATACTGCCTCTAGCTTTTTAGGCTCATGGCTTTTGGTATATTTAGCACCATTTATTTTGGTAAAATGTTCCTTCATACGATGCTCAACATTAGTTGTAATACCTGTATAAATCGAATTATCCTCACACCTTAACATATAAATATAATACATAACTCTTTTTTGCCATCTCCTCTCATTTCTAGTGCCTTTTTAGTGTCTTTTGTGCGCTTGCCCTTTCTGGGACAGTCCCTAAAGTGGACATGTCCACTTTAGGGACTGTCCCAGAAAGGGCAAGGGCACTGACCAAAAAAATAACTATTTTTTTCTAAGTTTTGCTATAAAAAAGCCTTCATAAAGTTCATTCGGTAGCATGCATAAAGCTTCTGGCAAGCTAGTTGGAAGCAATGGTAATTGTTCTTTTCCTAGAAAGTTAATCGGCACAAGTTCTATGTTTTTTTCTTTTTGTATCTCTTGGATGACTTCTTCATTTTCACTCCTCAAAATAGAACAGGTGGAATAGACCATTTCTTTCCCTGGCTTCAATAAGCCAATGGCTTTTTTCAATAATGTTTTTTGCGTTTTTGTTATTTTTTGTATTCGTTCTTTTGCATAGTTTTCTTCTAATTCTTTTTCTTTACTTTTATTCAAAAGGATGGTTCCACTTCCGCTACATGGTGCATCTAATAAAATTTGGTCAAAAGAAAAAAGATTGTCTATGTTTCTAGCATCTTGTAACATGACATAGACTTTTGCTCCTTGTTTTTCTATGTTGTATTTTAGCCTTTCTGCTCTGATTTTGTTCTTTTCACAAGCAGTAATGCCAGCCTTGTTATTTGTTATGGCTGCTATTTGCGTTGTTTTTCCTCCTGGTGCTGCTGCCATATCTAAGATATCGTTTCCTTCTTTTGGCTCTAAAATAAGTGGCGGTAACATAGAAGAAAGACTTTGCAAATAGATTTTTCCTTCTTGATATATGGATAAGTTTCTTAGTTCTTTTTCTGTTACATTTTCTACGATAAATGCTTCTTGGTACCAAGCTACTGTTTTGTAGGCTATTTTGTTTTTTTCTAAAGTTTCTAAGATTTCACTTGTCTTTGCTTTTAGGTTATTAACACGAAACGTAGTTTTTCTTTTGGTCTGATAGCCTTGTAGGATACTTTTAGTAACTTCTTTTCCATATTGTTCTTCCAACATTTGAATTAAAATCTCTGGTAGATTAGTGTTCACTTTTCTTCTCCTTTTTTATTAGTTTGTATAATTTCCAATTAATCATTAAACTTATTATCGTTAAAATTACCAAGATACAGATAACAAAAAATAAATCTATTTTTAATAGTAACATAGAAAAAATCAGACTTAACATACTTGCTACTATTCTTCTGGTTAATTGTAAATAAGAAACTGCTTTTTGTTGCTCTTTGGGCTTTGTATTTT
Organism: uncultured Clostridium sp.; assembly: GCA_947574235.1. GTDB lineage: Bacteria > Bacillota > Clostridia > TANB77 > CAG-508 > CAG-269. The sequence goes on from CANPIU010000010.1 coordinate 10,983, forward strand.
TTAATAATAAATCACTAATGTAAGTGTCAAATGGGTCTCTTATTGCTAAAATCAAATCAAAACCTATTGTCATTATGATAAATTTTATGATTGCTATGGTTTGTAAACAACTTCCTAGTAGCAACAATGCAAAAGCTAATATGGTTATCACTGTGATGATTAAATTTACTTTGTCCTTGTATTTTTCATATAGTTTTTTAAATACGATATTTCCTAAAATTCTAGCCATACGTGAAGTTACAATTATCAGGCTTAAATAAGTTGCTGTGGTTCCTATCTCAAAATATTTTTGCAAATTATATTGTATGAATAAGGTACTATTACTCTGACCAATACTTATGATAGGAAATAATAACCCAAAGGATAAAAAAATCATTATTATAATATTCGATAATTTGGTTTTTTCTTTTTTCTGATTCTCCTTAATAACTTGTGTCGTTTCTCCTACGTCAAAAATGCAAAAGGTTAGAAGTACATTTATAACACAAATTCCAATACAAAAGTACATTGGCAAATAATGGTTAATAGCAAATATTCCCCCTGCTATTAAAGCTATTATCATGGTTATAACAGCATATATAATATGTGCTTTATTGGCTATTTTAAAATACTCGTCTTGTTTGTTAAGATAGGCTAAATTATTTTTCAAAACTACTTGTTCCATTTTTTTGAATATAAATGCTGGTTGGTATAACATAAATCCTACCATAATGGCTATGTAATGATTACCAAAAGTAATCAATAAACTACTACACAAAAACATAATTGTTCCTAGTCTAATGGCTCTAACATTACCTATTTTCTGTATTATTTTTAAGGCAGGTATTTGCATTACAAGATAGGATATATTGGTAACCGTTGTTAAAAATGTTATTTGTGATGCTGATAATCCTTTTACTACTGTAAAAAATAATGTTTCTATAGCAATAAAAAACATTAAATCATCTGATATTCCTATAAAATATGGTAAAATCTTATTACTTAATATAGCTTTTCTTCTCTTTAGTTTTTCGCCTTTCATCTTTTTTCTCCTTGCCTTATAACAAATTATTCTTTATTACGATATCTTCTAAATACTCATTTTGAGTAACCCATAAAACTTTTTCTTGTTTGGTTGGATACCATTTTTTAAAGGTATTTTCTAATCCTTTAGCAAAATAGCTATTGTTCCCTCTTTGAATTGCTCTTTCAACTGTAAATTTAGGCTCTTTCGGATAAGCCACTAGGTATTCTCTATTCCTTTATGTTGCAAGATATCTCGTATTTCTCGTTCGGGTGTTATTAAGATAATCTTATACTCCTTTTGTTTCTTTTCTAATCCTTCTATATAATTGTCAGGGTATTTTGCATTTTTTCTTCTAGCTAATATCCCCTTTCTTTTTTCAACGTCTTTTTCTAATTCTTTATCATCGTATGTCCATTTGTAAAAACTTGCTTCAAAATCTAACACTTTTTCTGGATATTTATTACCTAAATAAGTTTTTCCTAACGTGGAAAATGCCGAGATTATCATTATATTCCTCCTTGCCTACTATCTTATCATATTTTCCTAAAAAAGCCCATACATTTTCTTGCACTTTTTTACAATTTTTAATATAATAGTACAAAATGCAAACAAAGGAGAATATTTTAAATGGAACATTGGACAGTTGATGATTATAAAAATTTTACTAAGGGAACTAAAAAAACAAGCAAATATCGTGCTAATAAAGTCTCTATTGATGGTCATACCTTTGATAGCCAAAAAGAAGCGGATTACTATTGTGAATTAAAGTTACGCTTGCAAGGAAAAGAAATTAACGGATTTTGCTTGCAACCTACTTTTATATTAGCACCAAAATTAAAGTACAAAGCTGATTTTATTATTTTCCATAAGGATAATTCAACAGAAGTAATTGACGTTAAAGGTGTTCGAACTAAAGAATATATTGCTAAGAAAAAAGTTTTTGAAGATAAATTTAATTTAAAGATAACAGAAATCGATTAATTTCTTTGTTCGATTTCTGTTATTTTCTTGTTATCCCTCTAATAAAAAATCAATTAGATATTTTACCTTTATTCCATCTTCTGAGGTATTACTATATAATTTATCCATTGTTATAATTGTCTTTTCATAGTTGTCACTAATATTTTTTAAAGACATAAATTCACGTGCTTTAACTGTCTCATCTAGTAAAGAATAGGTTACTTGGTAATATTTTCTATCCTTTGCATTGGTTGCCACAAAATCAACTTCTAAGGTATCTGTTTTGCCAATTGTTATTTCATAGCCACGTCTTAGTAATTCAAAATAGACAACATTTTCAATAACATGACCTAAATCTGAATTTCTAAAACCAAGCATTATATTTCTTATTCCGGTATCAATAATATAATATTTCTCTAAAGTTTTTAACAATTCTTTTCCTTTAATATCATACCTTGGTGCTTTATAAACGATATAGGCATTTTCAAGCATCTCTAGATAATTAAGTACCGTATTATGCGTTATCTTAGTACCTTGACTTGTTAAAAAATCTGCTATTTTTTTGGAAGATATAAGGCTTCCTATATTACTCATTAAAAATTTTAATATCTTTTCTAATATTGTCGCATCTACTAATTTGTTTCTTTCCATAACGTCTTTCATAAAAACCGTATTATAAATTCCCTTTATCGCATTTTCATATAAATTCTCATCATTTTTTAACGTAATAATTCCTGGCATACCACCAAATTTAATATAATTGTCAAATTTCTCCTCTAGGCTAGTTCCAACCTCAAATGGAGAAAAGTCCAAAAATTCTTTGAAAGATAAGGGTAACATTTTTATTTCGATATATCTACCAGAAAGAAAGGTTGAGAGTTCAGATGATAACAAATAGGCATTGGAACCTGTAATATAGATATCACTGTTAAAATCTACCATCAATGCATTTACACATTTTTCCCACTCTTCTACTCTTTGAACCTCATCTAATAAAATATAATTCTTTTCTTTTAAATCAATTTGTTCTTTTATGGTTTGATACATATCCTTATAATTTAAAATATCATCAAAAGCAAATGACTCAAAATTCATATAAATTACATTTGCTTTTTTGTTATCTTCTTGTATTTTTTCCATCAATAATTTTAATAAACTAGATTTCCCACACCTTCTAATGCCAGTAATTACTTTAATGAATTCCGTATCTTTGTAGGCTAATAGTTTATTCATATACAATTCTCTATTTATCATATTATCACCTAACTTTAGTATACTTCAATGAATTGTATTTGTCAAGTTTTGTTAACGCATTAACAAAACTATTTAAAAAACGACATTTTTGTTTATCGGGTAACAAAAAAACAAACCAAAATCAAAATGGTTTGCTTCTTTTTTTATTGCTCTAAAAGCTTCTTAATTTCCTCATTTCTCTTTACTTTCTTGGTCGTTGTTTTAATCAACTCTTGGTCTGTCAAAATCATATTTTTAATATATTTGTAAGGTGGAAAAGTCTTATTAATCTCCTTAATCTTTTGCCAAATAACCTCTTGTAACTCTTCTTGCGAAATAGTAGGATATTTTTCTTTTACCACTTCTTTATCATACACAATTTTAACAGAAAGCTTGATATCGTTTTTATCCTTCTTATCTGGCATACCATAAACGATACACTCTGCGACTTCATCTAGTCGATTAATCAAAGTTTCTAACTCATCTGGAAATACTTTCTTACCGTTTTTTAACACAATCATATCTTTCTTTCTACCCGTTAAAAATAAGTATCCCTCTTTATCATAATAGGCTAAATCTCCTGTATAGAACCATCCATCTTTTAAGACTTGACTCGTTGCCTCTTCATTTTCATAATAGCCAAGCATGACATTTGGTCCCTTAACTCGAATTTCTCCAATTCCTTGTTCATCTTGATGATATAATTCCACTTGTACATTTTCCATTGGAAAACCAATCGAACCATATTTCATTTTTTGGACATTTTCTGCTGCGATAACTGGCGACGTTTCGGTTAAGCCGTAACCTTGCACTACCTTAATTCCTAACTCATTAAATCCTTTGGCTACTCTTTTATCCAAAGGAGCTCCTCCTGAAATAACAAATCGTAAAGCTCCCCCCAATTCATTTAGAATTTCTTGGAATAGTCTTTTCTTAATATCAATCCCAAACTTTAATAATACATTACTTAATTTCTTAGCCAATTCTACTGCTTTTGTCTTTCCTTTTTTAGCTATCCCTTGTTCAATTCTTTTATAAATCGTTTCTACTAATAAGGGAACGCCTACAAAGATAGAAACTTTATATTCTTTTAAATTTTGTGCAATATAGCGAAGTCCATCCGGAAATACCGTAGTTACCCCAAAAGCAAGCATAACAACCATACAGGTTGAACCAAAAATATGATGAAATGGTAAAAAAGCAATATTAACGTCTTCTTTTCGAATATCTTCTACTAATTGCATACTATACACATTAGAAGCGATATTGTTTTGGGAAAGCATAACGGCTTTTGATTTGGAAGTAGTCCCTGAAGTAAACAGTAAGATATTCATTTTATAACTATCTATTTTGGCCTCTAAAAATTCCTTATTTCCTGCCTCTAGTATTTCTTTTCCTTGCTGTCTTAGCGTAGGTATATCGTCATACCCCTCTTGTGGTCTCATACAAATATAATTTTCGATTTTTACGTTTCCTCTTTTTTGGATTTCCTCAATATTTTCAAGGTATTTTTCATCAAATACTAAAACGTCTGCTTTGCTTCTGACTAAGCAGCTTTCTAATTCTTCTACTTGTAGTTCTTTATCAAGTGGAATACTAACCATCCCACCTAATAAATTTGCTAAATGGGTAATCGCCCACTCGTAGCAGTTTCTTCCAACGATGGCAACTCTTTTATTGGCATATCCTAAATCATAAAATTTCGTTCCTAATTGGTTTACTTCTTCTAATAATCTAGTATAACTTACATTTTCATAGGAAATGTCTTTTTCTTTTTTGTGTTTTATCACAAAAGCTGTTTTTTCTTGATATTTGCTTACTGCATCATAGATAAGTTCTTTTATGTTTTCAAACTCTGTTGCTTCAAAATATTTTTCTCTTTCCATAATTTTACCTCTTTATCTAGTATTGATTACTAGATTATCATATCTCCAATATGTTGTCAAGTAGTTGACTAAGGGTTCAAAAAATGCTATGATTATTGCTATGAGGTGATTTGACGTGAACGAGGATAGTAAAAATTTTCATCTTCCTAGATGGAGTGAACTCCCTAATATTGATTTATACATTGACCAGTTGGTTTCTTTTTTAGAACAGTATTTAGCTGGTTATATTAAAAATGATAATGAAAAAGAAGAAAAAATTATTACCAAAACGATGATTAACAATTATGTGAAACACAAAGTGATTAAAGCTCCTATGAACAAAAAATATAATAAGGAACATATGGCTTCTTTGTTTGTTATTTTTATTTTGAAAGAAGTTTATAGTATTCATGAAATTGAAAAATTAATTAGCCTAGCGATTGAAACTTCTCCGATTGAACTTGCCTATGACCGCTTCTGTTCAGAACTTGAGAAAGCAATTCGTATTGTTTTTGCGGAAAAAAATTATGTGAAAAATAGCAAGCTTTCGCAAGAACAATATATTTTGAGAAATGTGGTTCAATCTTTTGCTAATAAATTATATGTGCAAAGAGTTTATTTGAAAAAATAATAAAAAGGCCCCTCTTTAGGGGCATAACTATTTTTTGCAGACTATCAATATTCAATTTTTACATTTTTGAAGAATAAAAGAAATAATTTTCTAATAACATTTTATATGACTGTAACACTTGCCACGGCGTTAATGGACACCACTGTCCCATAGGGTCTTCTTTTTTTAACCAAAAAATTGTTTTTATATAAGCCTCTGCATAGATATTTAGTATAGCATATAAAAATTTTGAATCGGTATATTGAATTGTTTCATACCTCTTTATAGGATAATCATAATATGTCATTTCATCTCTTTGAAAATTTACTTTTTCATAGATGGAGCGAATTGATTTCAATTCTTTCGATTCTTTTAGGTTAAAATCATTGGAAATTTTTCCTATTTGGTCAACTTTGTGATGCAAACCAGAACACGCAACTTCCATAAGCTTTTGTACTTTATTACAAAATTCCTCTTCCTTTTTCCTCGGAATAATGTTTTTAGTAGCTAATTTTCTTATTATTCTAGCTAGTTTATTATTCCATTTTTCTAGTTGTTTTTTGGTTTCCTTGCTTTTAGTTTTTCGAGAAGCCTTCTTGATTTGATAAGAGAGGTTTGTATATAGTATCATAATAGCAAATACATATAATTCTTCATTTTCCTCTACTAAAATTATCATAGAAGAAATTGCGTTGTCATAATAGATTCGGACTTTTCCATCTTCTAAAATACTAAATTGAAAACTCTCTATCTCTTCTAGTATCTTATAGGTATAGATTTCCCCTCTAGCACTTAATTCCCGAAATTCCTTCTCCATTTCTTCTAAAAATATTGATAATTCTTTTGTTTTCATTTTTCTCCCCCTTAATTGTGGTATGGATATTCTGCCAATAGTTGTAAAATATTATATCATATTTACATAATTTTTTCAAACTGTTAGACTTCCCCATACCCCTTTTCAATCATAGACTCTTCTAATTCATTAACACGTTTCATAACCGAAACCATAAGTTTCGTTAAAATTGGCTTCATATTCTTAAGATTTATCGCCATCCCTTTAGCCAAACTTGCCTCTTTTAACTGGCGATACTCTTTCTTTAAAATCGGTATCATAGACAAAGAAATACAAACCAATATTTCAATATCATCCAAATTTACCTTGCACAATTTGAGTGGCATACAAAGATTTTTAATGGTAATGGCAATTCCTCTTACACTCGTTGTTTTAGCATAAATATAGGTACTGTTACACACCAATAGCAATTTGATTGCCACAAAAATCGCATATTCATAATTCTCTAAAATCCAGTTAATTACTACCGTCAATAAGATAAATGGCAGTATTTTCATTATATTTTCGATTGCTTCTAATAACTTTGTCTTTAAAAATAGCATGGCTAACAAATTTAAAAATAGAACGACTAAAAACAACCAAGGATTTTGGATAAAAAAGATAGCCGTAGCATACAAGATAAAGCCTAAAAAAATCAGAACATTTTTCATTTTCTAAAGAACTCCTTTATTTTTAGTACTAACTCATCGAAAAAATAATTGCTTAATTCAAGTTCTATTCCCTCTTGCCTTAATCGTTGTGCCATTTCAATGACAAGTGGTAATTTAATGTCATATTGTTGAAATATGGCTAATTTATCCATGATTTCTTCTTTCTTTACCTCGGTTGCGATTTTTCCATCATTTAAAATGACAATTCTGTCAGCTAATAGCATCTCCTCTGCTACATTTGTAATATAAACAATGGTATAACCTTCTTTCTTTAAGTTCTCAACAATATGGTATATTTCCTCTTTTCCTTTACTATCAATCATTGTTGTAGGTTCATCAAACACAATAACCTTTGGCTCCTTTGCAAGCACTTCACTAATAATTACCCTTTGTTTTTGCCCTAACGATAATTCATATAAATCTTCTTCGATTTTGTCTACCATATTTACTTTTTCAAGAGAAGTCTTTACTCTTTTCTCGATTTCTTCCTGGCTTAAATCCTTTAGTGCAAAAGCAACCTCTTCTTGAACCTTGTTAAAAATAATCTGATTTTCCGGATTTTGAAAAACAATACCTACCTTTTTTCGCACTTCCTCTTTGTTTTTCTTATCTCCTACTACTAAGTTGTCAATTGTTATTTTCCCTTCTTTGGCTTTCATAATACCAGCAATCAGCTTACCTAGTGTAGATTTTCCAGAACCATTTTTTCCCATAATCACAACAGTTTCTTTCTCTTTAATGGTAAGATTAATTTCCTTTAATATGTCTTTTCCTCTTTTATAACGATATGTTACGTTTTCTATTTTAATCATTTTCGCCCCTTAAATATGTGTTAAATGGTTTTCTTAATACTTTTTCTAAGAATATCATTAGTATAATTTTTATTGGCACCATAACCAATTCTTTTACTATACGAGAAGCCATTAATACCATAAAAGCTTTTCCCGTTGTAATGCTTAGCCATAAAGTATTTAATCCCATATTAGCAATCACAGTAACCAATACTACAGCTACTATCATCCTTAGAATAAATTGCTTATCACTATAAGTATTCTCTTCCTTTTTATATAATAGCGCCCCATAAATGGCTGCTGCTACTGCTGTTGTAATGGTATAACCAATAAAGAAGGAACCAAAAGGAAACAAAGTTGCTCCAATTAAATCGGCAAGAACCGAAATTAAGATGCTCCATTTTGGTCCAAGCCATATGGCACAAAGAATTGCTGGCACAAACGAAAAGCTAATCGTAACAATTGGTGTTTTTATCGATAGAAATCTAGCCAAGACAATTTGCATTGCTAATAATAAAGCTGCTAATATTATTTTTTTATTTTTTGACATGGTTATTTCCCCCTATTATTTCATTTTTTCTTTCATCCTAACAAGTGTATTTAAGGCATCAATTGGTGTTAATTCATTTAAATTGATTTTATCTACTTCATGTGCAATTTCTGCTAATTTGTAGTTATACATATCAAATTGACCCTCTACTTGTTTTTTATCTTGTTTTTCTTGTTTTTGACCTGTTAAAATATTTTTTCTTTCCAAAGAGCGTAAAATTTCATCTGCTTTTTGAGTTACTACTTTTGGAACGCCAGCTAGTCTTGCTACATGAATTCCATAACTTTCATCTGTTCCACCTCTTACAATCTTTCTTAAGAAAATAATGTCTTCTCCTTTTTCTTTAACAGCAATAGAATAGTTTTTAATTCCCTCTAGTTTTTCCTCTAATTCTGTTAGTTCATGATAATGGGTAGCAAATAAAGTTTTAGCCCCACATTTTTCTTTGTCTCCAATGAATTCTGCTACGGCCCAAGCAATGGATAAACCATCATAAGTAGAAGTTCCTCTTCCGATTTCATCTAAAATGACTAAACTATTACTCGTTGCTTCTTTTAAAATGGTAGCTACTTCCATCATTTCTACCATAAAGGTACTTTGCCCCATACTTAAGTCGTCTGATGCTCCTACTCTGGTAAATATCTTATCAACTACCCCAATTTTAGCTGCTGTGGCTGGCACAAAGCTTCCTACTTGAGCCATCAAAGTAATTAAAGCAACTTGTCTCATATAGGTGGATTTTCCCGCCATATTGGGTCCTGTGATGATAGACAATCGACTGTCTTGCTTATCCAAATACGTGTCATTTTCTACAAAGCTACCAGGTCCTAAGATTTTTTCAATCACTGGGTGTCTTCCGTCTTTAATGTCAATCGTACCACTTGACGTTACTTCTGGCCTACAGTAATTCATGTCTTCTGCTACTTCTGCAAAAGAGGTTAATACGTCTAAGGTAGCTACCATCTCACTTGTTTTTTGTAGCCTTTTTATGTTTTTGGCTATTTGTTCTCGAATTTGAACAAAAGCTTCATATTCTAAGTTTACAACTTTTTCTTCGGCTCCTAAAATTTGATTTTCTAAGTTCTTTAATTCTTCGGTTATGTATCTTTCGGCATTGGCTAAGGTTTGTTTTCGAACAAATCTGTCTGGTACTTGACTTAAATACGATTTAGTTACCTCGATAAAATAACCAAATACTTTGTTAAAGCCTATTTTCAAATTTTTAATACCTGTTTTTTCTCGTTCGTCTAATTCTAATTGTACTAACCAATTTTTTCCCTCGATTTGAGCTGTTTTTAAGGTATCAATTTCTTCATCAAACCCTAGTTTAATGATACCACCCTCTTTAATGGTCATTGGTGGGTCATCGATAATAGCACCATCAATTAATTGGTAGATATCTTGTAATTCGTCTAAGTTTTCTGCTATGTCTTTTAGCCTTTCTGATTTACAATTAGCAAGACTTCTTTTTACTTCTGGCAATTTTAAAAGAGAATTTTTTAAGGTTACCATATCTCTTGCATTAGCATTTCCATAAGCCATTTTCCCAGCTAGACGCTCGATATCATATACTTTCTTTAAGGCTTCTACCACCTCTCCTCTCAACATAATGTCATCTTTTAGTTCTTTTACAGCGTCTAGTCTTTTATTAATTTCTAGAACGTCTACTAATGGGTCTCCTAGCCATCTTCTTAAAAGTCTTCCTCCCATGGAAGTGGAAGTTTTATCTAACACCCATAATAAGGTTCCTTTTTTAGACTTATCTCTTAATTTTTCTGTGATTTCTAAGTTTCTTCTGGCGTTGATATCTAATGCCATATATCTTGATAAAGAATAGACAACGATTTTGTTGATATGGTCTAAATTCGTTTTTTGGGTTTGCTCTATGTATTCAAATAAGGCATGGATGGAACTAATGGCTAAGTTTTTTTCGGAAAAGTTTTCAATTTTCTTTCCATGATTATCTTGTATCGAAAATCTCATTTCTAAATTTTCTACTTCACTGTTAAAAAATTTGTCATTGAATTTTGTGATATAGACATTTTCAAATCTTTCTTTTATTTTGTTAATTTCTTCACTGCAATCTTCCATCATAGAATTGACCACTAATTCGGAAGGTGTGTATCGTGCAATTTCATCTAATAACATAGGAAAATTGTGATTGTCTTTGATTTCTGCTGCATAAAATTCTCCAGTAGATATGTCACAAACACTTATACCAAAGTAGATACCAGATTTAAAGATGGACATGATATAATTGTTTTTTCTTTCTTCTAGCATATTACTTTCTACTACGGTTCCCGGTGTTACTACTCTTATAACCCCTCTTTTTACAATTCCTTTGGTGTTTTTGGGGTCTTCTAATTGCTCACAAATGGCAACTTTATAACCTTTGTTTACGAGTTTTGCAATATACATTTCTGCTGCATGGTGTGGCACACCCGCCATAGGTGCTCTTTCTTCTTGCCCACAGTCTTTTCCCGTTAATGTAATTTCTAGTTCTCTGGCGACTAAAATGGCGTCGTCAAAAAACATTTCATAAAAGTCTCCTAGTCGATAAAATAGGATGCAATCTTTGTATTCTTCTTTGGTTTCAAGATATTTTTGCATCATTGGTGAGTATTCTGCCATTTCTCATCTTCCTCCTCTTCTTTCCTCTTCCCTAGTTTCTATTCCCTCTTTGCTAGTTAATAATTCTATCAATGGGATTTCTTCTAATCTTCTTTTTTCTATTCCTTTTTGTCTTAAAACTGCATAATATGCCAGACTCATACTCATATTTGAAGACGATATCATTAATCTTCGTGGCTCTGAAATAACCTTTTCTAGTACGCCATATTGCTTTAATATTTTTAACTTGTTTTCTAATTCTTCTAAGGCTGTCGTAACAACTTTAGGGAAGCCCATAAATACTAGATTAGATTGTTCTATGGTCATATATTTGTCTAGGATTTCAAAAGTATCTCTTGCCTTTTTAGGTCTGGTTTGTTCTTAAAATTAAAAGTAGTAAATAACATATGTAAGGCTTCTGTTTCCGTAATAACAGCTTCTTCTCTATTTAGATTTCTCTCTATCGTTAGTAATTTAATATAGTCCAAGACAACTGCTCTTACAAAATCTCTATCTTTCCATTTGGTTTTTCTTGGCTTTCTAATATTCTTTTTATCGATGGATACTCTATCAATAATTTCTTCTATTGCTTGATTTCTTGCTTCAGAAGTCATATTGAAAATCTCTTTTTTATCAATTGCCATTTATTTAGTTTCTCCTTTCAAATACCACATATGTTCTGAAACAATTTTTAAGTCAATTACTTTACCAATTAAACTCTTTCCTCCTTCAAAAATAACCACTTTATTACTATCCGTTCTTCCCGTTAATAATGCTTGATTATTTTTGCTTTCTCCTTCGACTAAAACTTTTTGCACCGTTCCTACATACTTTTGATTATTATCTTCAATTTGACTTTCTACTAAAGCTTTTAACTTGTTAAAACGTCTATGTTTTTCTTCTTCTGGAATTTGATTTTGCATTTTGTCTCCAGGAGTTCCTATTCTTCTTGAATAAAGAAACATATAAACTTGTTCAAACTTTACTTTTCGAACAACGTCTAAGGTATCCTCAAATTCTTCATCTGTTTCTCCTGGAAAACCAACAATAATATCGGTTGACAGCGTCAAATTTGGTATTCTAGTTTTCATTTTCTCAACTAATTGTAAATATTGTTCTTTGGTATATTTGCGGTTCATTTCTTTTAACACCTTGGTATTTCCAGATTGCAAAGGCAAATGTACTAATTTACACACCTTATCTGAGCTTGCAATGGCATCTATTACATCATCGGTAAAATCCTTTGGATGAGGTGATACAAAACGAATTCTTTGAATTCCGTCTATCTTGTTAATTGCCTTCAATAAGGTAGCAAAGGAATTGATGCCTTGGTATTCCTCAAAGGTTATTCCTTTTTCACGTTCAACTCGTAAATAGGAATTGACATTTTGTCCAAGCAAGGTAATTTCTTGGTATCCTTGTCTTCCAAGTTCTTCTACTTCTTGTAAAATGTTCCTAGGCTCTCTACTTCTTTCTCTACCACGAACATAAGGTACAATACAATAACTACAAAAATTGTTACAGCCGTTCATAATCGTAACAGATGCTTTAATGTTGCTATCTCGTTTGATGGGTAATCCTTCGTGAATTTCTCCATCAATATCAATAATATCTTCTATTTTCTTCTTTTCTTCTAAGGCTTTTAACAAATTTTCTGGGAATTTGTGCAAGGTATGAGTTCCAAATAAAATATCGACAAAAGGATAGCTTTCTTTGATTTTATCGGTAATATGTTTTTCTTGCATCATACAACCACCAATCGCTATGATAATTCCCTTTTCTTGTTTTAGTCGCTTTAGTTCGCCTAATTTTCCAAATAATTTGTCTTCTGCGTTTTCTCTAACACAGCATGTATTGAATACGGCTATGTCTGCTTCTTCTTGTTTCTCTGTTTTTTGGTATCCCATTGCTTCTAACATACCACATAATTTTTCGGAGTCGTTTTCGTTTAGTTGGCATCCCATTGTTAGCATTGTATATTTAGGCTTTTTTCCATGATTAATTTTTTTTACCTTGGCTATTTCGTTCATCTAAGTTTGCTCTCCTTTTGCTTTTTTCATCTTGTCTTATTTTATTACAAAATGGGTTCTTTTTCAAGTTTTTTTGACAATTCCTTCTATTATTTTTAAAATTCGCTTGACTTATGTAAATTATTGTGATATACTATAATTACTATACAAGGAAATCCTTGTGAATGAAAAGGAAAAAGTAATGTATAAAAAACATTAGTACCGACCTTTCATAAGGTCTCCTACTTTGAACTTATAAAACAAAGTAGAAGATGTACAACTTTTTCCTTTTTTATTTTTTCTGGTATAATCTTAATAGGAGGACAAACCTATGGGAAAATTTGATACTTTATTGCAAAGTAAAACAAGTAAAAGAACCTATTTATATAACTATACTAAACTTTATAAAAAAGGACGTTTTGCCACTTCGGTTGACTATTCTTATTTTGAAAATCTTTATATCCTAGAATTATTAGAAAGTAATAAAAAGAAAAAATATAATGAAGATTTAATTTCATTATGGGGTAAGCTAGACATGAAAAGCTATATAGACTATGATTTAGGCAATACCATCAATCTTTATTTTTCTGATGGCTTTTCTCGCATACCTGTTAAAGAATTAAAAGATTATAATTATATGCATGAAGACAGCAGAAAAGCAACACTTTTAGATATTAAATTTATTAAAAGTCTATCCCTAGAAACGATTACCTTAGAAAATTTATATTTAGCAACTTTTGAAATTTTTGATACCAACCATAATTTTAGACCTTATGTTTTACTTTTTACGAAAGATGCTAAAAACAATTTTGTGGAAATTGGTTATGGTTATGACTCTAATAACAATGGAAATGTAGAATTATCGATTTTAAATTTTAATTATCCTGTTTTTCTTACACCAAAAGGGATGATACTCTTACCTTTAACGAACCAAAAAATAAAATTAAATATTTATGATTATATTACAGATGAAGATATTCAAAAAATAGAAAAATCAAATAGGGGTTGATAAAATTCAACCCACTTTTTAATTTTAAGCAATACCATATTTTTTCTTGAATTTATCAGCTCTACCACCAACTGTTTCTTGTCTTAAGTTTCCTGTCCAGTATGGATGGCATTTTGAACATACGTCTACTTTTAAATCTGTTTTGGTTGAGCCTACTTCTAAAACATTACCACAGGCACATGTGATAGTTGTTTGATTATAATTTGGATGTATTCCTTCTTTCATTAAAGTTCACCTCTTTCTTATGTTAAAAATAATTTGACTGTGTTTTATCATAACATATTTTTTTTCAATTTTCAAGTATTATTTTCGATTTTGTTCATTTTGTTGTTCTTCATACATATATTCCGCTGAATAAAGCATTTCTTTGTTAAGTGAAAGCTTGTGAATTAATTTCCCCATAACATTAAAAATACAAGCCACAATCAATATTAACATACCAATTCTTTTCCAGTTATTTTTTAGCATGATTTTTTCTCCTTTTTCAATAATACATATTAATTATACTGTTATTTTCAAAAAAAGTCAATAATTTCGTAGATTTTTGGTTATACTATCTTTGGTGATTTAATATGAAGAATAAAACTTGGATTTTAATTGTTATGGCAATAGCTATTTTAATTGGAGTTGGTATTTTCTTTTACTTTCAAAACCTAGCACCTTCTGAAAATAAAGAAAATACGTACGAGGCAAATCGAACTTCTACCAATAACGCAAACCATGATAATTCTAATGAGCAACCAACAGAAAACACGACGGTAAATGAAGTAAAACAAGGAATTGCAGAAGCGGAAGAAAACAAGCCTGCTCCTGTTAAAGAAGAACAAATTGCTACTTTCTCCACTAAAATTTACTCCAGTGATAGTGCTCGTCAAAATAATGTTTCCATTACTTGTAATACCTTAAATGGTACGATTGTAAAAAATGGCGAAACCTTCTCTTTTTGTGGTACAGTCGGACAAGCCTCTAGCAGTAAAGGATATCAAAAAGCTGATATTTTCGATAAAGATGGAAATAAGAAAAAAGGCTTAGGTGGTGGAAACTGTCAAATTAGTTCTACTCTTTACAATGCTGTACTTGCTGTTCCTACTTTAGCCGTTACAGAAAGGCATTCTCATAGTAACTATGTTCCTTATATCCAAAAAGGAAAAGATGCAGCTGTTGCCTATGGTAGTTATGATTTTAAGTTTCAAAATAATTCTGGAAATGATATCAAAATATTGGCTTCTACGGATAATACAAGTGTTACTACTTCTCTTGTAGCCTTAAAATAAAAAGATAAAAAACTTCTCTATTCATTTTTTTAGAGAAGTTTCTTCTTATTTATCTTTCTACAATAAAAGCATTTGGTAAATATCTTTCTCCTAAAAGTGTAGATGGTGTCGTAACTAATTGACCATCAAAACACATAGCAGAGGAATAACCACCATCTAAATTAGCAGCATTATAAGCTCCATATCTTTCAAAAATGCTTTGTAATTCTAATAAATTCGTTCCAATGCTATAGCCTGGTTGTCGACCATCAATGACTACTAATATCATAGTTCCATCTTGTCTTTGACCAATCGCAGTTCTTGGATGCAATCCGCCCTGAATTCGCATTTTGAATTTGGTTTTTTCCATTGACAATAAGGTAAGGTCCAAATTTAATGGCAGACTCAATTCCAGCATCTAATGCTTGTTGATAATTATACCTTCCTAAAATGAGTTTTCCTTTTTTGTCTAAACCAATTAAACTAGAACTCATTTCCCTATCGCCATTGAGCAATTCTCTATTCATAATCACGGCATCCAACAAAATATTCCCCATCCCTTTTCCTTGTGGGTCAACATAGCCACCAGCATTAATCGCTCCAATAGCGTTATATTTTTCTACAATCTCTGTTAATTTTAGTCCTCTATCTTCTATTCTTGTATCGATTAATTTTACTTTAGAAGCATCTGGTACTATCATAACATAACCTACATAGCCTGTTCCTGTTATTTTTTCGATGGTTACGTCTCCTTCGTTTTTTCTTACTACTACCCCTGAATTGTCTGAATTTTCATCATTTTTTACTTCCAAATGGTCCATAATTTCTTGAATTTCTTCCTCTGATAAAAACCACGTTGCCAAATATTGATGACTCATCGTTGTCATTGCTGTTTGTACCCATAATTCTTTATAACTCTGAAATAAGTTAGTTTTAAAAAACAAAATGATAAATACCATTCCCAAAATAAGAAAGGAAACTAGAATTTTAAGACATAAAAAAAGTCGTTGTTTCCAAGTTCTTTTTGTTTTTGGCTTTTTTTCTTTGACTTCTTTTGATTTTTCTATCTTATTTTCCTTGTGTTCTTCTTTTCTTTTTACTTTTTCTTTTAACCATGTAAATAACTTCATTTTTCTCTCCGTTCTTTTTCATCATTATGTTAATTTTACCATATTTTTCTTACTTTTTCAAGACAAAAACATATTCTTATCAATTTAAGAATATATTGTAGTATTCTTAGGAGGGATCAATATGAATAAATTAAAATTACCAATTGCTTTTTTTCTTAGTCTAACTCTTATTTTTTCTCTTGCTTTACCTTGTTTTGCTGATGATTCGACTTACGTTTGGTCAAACAATGCAAGTGCTATTATGACAAATGCAAAGGAAAGCGAAAAACAAGAAGAAACGAATTCAAATAACTTAAAACTAGAGTCTGCTTCTGCTATCTTAATAGAGCAAACCACTGGTCAAATTTTATATGAACACAATTCACATGAAGCCTTGCGTCCTGCTTCTGTTACAAAAGTTATGAGTATTTTATTAATTATGGAAGCCTTAGATAGCGGAAAAATTTCTTTAAGCGATTCTATTCCTTGCACCGAAAATGCTGCTTCTATGGGAGGTTCTCAAATTTGGTTAGACCCACGAGAAACCCTAACGGTTGATGAAATGTTAAAAGCTATTTGTGTTGCTTCTGCAAACGACTGCGTAGTAGCTATGGCAGAATACCTTGGTGGTTCCGAAGAAGGTTTTGTGCAAATGATGAACGATAAAGCCAAAAACTTAGGGATGAAAGATACCACTTTTAAAAATTGTCATGGTTTAGATGAAGATGGTCATGTTACTTCTAGTTATGACATTAGCTTAATGTCAAAAGAGCTGTTAAATAACCATCCTGATATTACAAAATATACTACCATTTGGACGGATAGCTTACGTGATGGAAAATCAGAACTTACCAATACGAATAAATTAATTCGAAGTTATAAAGGAGCTACTGGCTTAAAAACAGGCTCTACAGGGCTTGCTTTATATAATTTATCAGCAAGTGCAACACGTGATGATTTATCGTTAATTGCAGTTATTATGAAAGCTCCTTCTACTAAGGTTCGTTTCGCAGAAGCTCAAAAATTATTAGATTATGGATTTAATACTTTTTCTTTTAAACAATTTGGAAAAAAAGATGAGATTGTAAAATCTTTAATGGTTACCAAGGGTGCTCGCTCTTCTGTAGATGCTATTTTGTCAGATAATGCTGGTACGTTACTTGAAAAAGGAAAAGAGAAAAACGTAGAACAAAATTTGACGTTAGAAGATAACGTATCCGCCCCTATTCATTGCGGTCAAAAATTAGGCGAAGTTTCTTTTGTCTTAGATGGTCAAACTTTGTCTACGATTGATATTGTTGCTAAAACTGATGTAGAAAGATTAAATCTATTTACTATGGCTAAAAAGGTTATCTATTCTTGGGTTGACTTGCTTCGAAGCTAAAAAGAAATATATTTGTAAACTGCTTCGGCAAAACCACTATTTTCTACGCTATTGATTGTCGTATAGGTAGCTACTGCCTTTACGGCATCATAGCTATTGGCAACGGCTACCCCAATTCCTGAATTACGTATCATGTCAATATCATTTAGATTATCACCAATTGCCATTACCTCTTCAGAGGATACCTCTAAATATTTTGAAAGTGTTGCTAAGGCTTCACTTTTATTGGTTTTGCTTGGTGTGATATCTAAGTATTCGTATTCTTTGTCAATGATTTTATCTTTATATTGGTTTGTTTTAGTCACTCGGTACATGGTTACTGCCATCTTTTGTTCTATTTCTTGCTGCAAATAGGCTAAACTAGAAGGACTAGAAATGATTAATTTGAAAATCGTTGGTTTGTTTTTTTGCATATATTCTTCTATGTTAGGAACTACTTTAAAATTTAAATCACTATTGAAAATAGAATCTTTCAACCTAAAATTTCTTAAGTCCATATACATTAATTTGGGTGTGATAACTTCATTTTCTGTATAGAAGTGTATATGCAAATTTTCTCTTTTGGCTAGTTCCATACAAGCAACTACTTCTTCCTCTGTTAGGGTTTTTCTGAATATTTCTTTGCCTGTTTTTAGGTCTATAATTTGATTTCCATTGCCGAAAATACCATAACTAGCTTGTAGGTCTTCACAAAAATTCTTTACCATAGCATAGGGTTTCCCCGTACATATGGTAAAGTCTATATTGGTTTTTCTCATGTCTTGTATGGCTTTTCGATTTTGACTACTGATTTGGTTGTTTTCTCCTATAATGGTTCCATCGATATCACTTGCTACTAATCGTATCATGGCTCCTCCTTTTGAACCATTATAACAAAAAGATTTTTATTTGGGAAGGATTTTTAATAGAGTTTTTCTAATTTGCAATTCTATCATTATTGAATAGCAAAAATTTCAATCAAAACCCCTTTCCAATTAGGTTGATTTCCAACCGTAAATACGATTTTTCCCGCTACTTTTTTAAAGCTATTTACAGCACCAATTTCATTAGTTGTTCTGTTGACACGATAAAAGGTGTTACAAGAATCTAAACTATAAAAATCTAAGGTATTACCGTCATTATTAGTAGCTTTTAAAAATAGGAAACTTGGAATATAATCTAAATTTATTGTCATAGTATTACCACTAGTTGGAAAATTCTGTGTAAATTTTTTACAAGACATTTCGCCCTCTGTAAATAAAGAAGAAGTGTCAACATATTGATAATTACTAACATCTATTTTTGAATTTTTTTCTGTTATCTTCAATAAACTATTAGCTTCATAAGTTGGAACATTAACTTCAACACCTTCATAAGAAGTTACATTATAAGTTCCATTCGTATTAATAATTTTAGTTCCACTTGGCTTAATATAGCCCTCTGGTATATTGGCTATATCGCTATTTTCTCCTGCTTTTTCTTCTATTACTACCTCTCCATTTTTCTTAATTATTACTGGATAACCATCTACTTTTACAGTTAGATTAAAATTATCCTCTGTTATCGTTTCTGGTATGGTATCTTTATCAATTCCATCTATATTCTCTAAGTTAGATTTTAATTCACTAAAACTAATCTTTCCATCTTCTGTATAACTTCCCATTACTGCTATTTCTACTTTTTCTTTTGCCCCTGCTTCCTTTGTTTTTTCTCCTGCTGTTTGTGCCTTATTTAATATTCCATTATCTCCTGTTAACATAGCAATACTTACTCCTGCTAATATTAACAATACGATAATTGTAATTACTAAAGCAATTAACGTAATTCCTCTTTGTTTCTTCATCCCTTTTTCCTCCTATTTCTCTTTCGTTTTCTTAGTTCTTTTATTTTTAATAGATTTCCTATGTTTTCAATATTTACAGCATATGCTATTCTCCTAGTATTGTCAACTATTAATCAAATAAAATCGCTTTTGAAAGCAAATACTATTTGGGGCAATATTGGTAAAGCCTCTTTCCATTAAACTTTCTTCATATTTTTTTCTTCTATCCTTTTTTTAGTCCTTACAACGAAAAGCTTTCTATTTTTAAAGGTCTTTTTAAGATGATTCTTTATACTTTCTTAAGAATCATTCTAAAAATAAAGTAAAGTTCTAAAAGTAATTGTTTCATATCCATTTTGACTATTACTACTTCCTCGATTGTCTGAATAAAAATGACTATAATAATATGATCCCCCTCTAACAGCAGATGGAGCATTGGTATAAGTAGACGTCTCTGTTGACCATTCTAATCCATTACTTGCCATATCCCATATGTTACATATTTTATCTTGTTTCGTAGTATCTAAACTATTAGTCCCCTTCAGCGCTAAGGAACTATTTAAAGTTGTTTGCCTTGAATAAGGTGTAACCTTATTTGTCCTATCATCAAATGTTTGTAAAAATACTAATGCCGTATCCCATGCATAACTATTTATTAAATCACTTGTAAACTTTTTATTATGATACATTCCTTGTGCTAGTGTCGTCGCTTGATGTTGCGTTATATAATTATATATAAAATCACTTGCTTTTACTGTTAATTGTGATAATGCATCTGTATTATCTTTTCTTTCTGTTATACTTCTTGCTTCATACCTTCCAATATAGTATCCCCCATTTGTAACTACACTAGCTTTAAAATCATTTATATTTTTAGCTACTATATTCCCTTTATCTGATTTTGCTAATTCTTGATAATAACTGTCTATTACCCTCTCTCCTTGTGCCATTGGATTTCCATTTTCATCAAATGCGTATCTATTTAGTGTTATTGTTTTACTCGTAGTTTTATTACTAGTAGTATAAACTGTTCCAACAGGTATCCATACAAATTGACTTCCAACAGTAGCTTCATTGCCTACTTCTTCAATAACAACTCCCCCTATTACACTATTTGCAGAATCAGACGCTATTTTAAAGTTTTCCGGAATTTTAACATGATTTCCATAAGTATCTGTAATCGTTGTAGGATTGTTTTCATTTAACACTATTCCTGCTATTTTTGCTTCTTCAACTGTAGAAGGAGCCTTCCATATTACATAAAGCACAATATCTTCTTTTAAATTGATATTTTCACCTTCTTCATATTTTGTTCCACTTCCATCTGCTTTCGTATTCCATTCTAAAAATGCATATCCTTTTCTTATGAAATCATTTTTTGGTAATTTTGTATCTTTTCCCTTTTCTACTGTTATTTTCTTAACATTTCCTGTTCCATCATTACTGTTAAATGTTATCGTTGCTACATTTAATTCCCATATAGCATATAATGTTATATTTTCTTCTAATTTATTGAATAATGTATTCTCTAAGTATCTTTCTCCTTCTCCATTTGGACTTTTGCTCCATCCAACAAAGTTATATTGCTCTCTTGTATAATTACACTCTTTCAATAGCAAAGAAAATCCTTGTCTGATTTCTACTGTTTCCTCTTGTCCCTCTCCCCCATTTGGATGATATGTTATTTTGTATTTTTCTCCTGTTCCTTTTTGAGTACTTACAATCTTTGCTGTTTCCTTTTCTTCACTTACTTCAATTAAAAATTCATAATGCGCTTTACTTTCTACTAATAAATGAGTACTCTGTTCAAATGTTGGTTGCTCTTCTATATTGGCATTACATTTATAAATTTCATTGACCCAATCTTTTTGTCTTATCTTTCTGTCTAAACTAACAATCATTAATTCTTCCTTTTCTTCTGTTTTTCTTTCTGTTATTTCTTCTAAAATTATTAAATTTATTTCTTCTTTATACTGCTCTATTAAATGTTCTTCTTTTGCGTTATTTGCCTTACCTAATATTCCGTTTTCTCCTGTTAAACTAGCAATACTTATTCCCGCTAAAATCAATAATATAATAATTGTAATTATCAATGCTATTAGTGTAATTCCCTTTTGTTTCTCCATTTCTCTTTTCCTCCTATTTTTCTTTAGTTTTTACAGTTATCTATTTTTTATTCTTATATCTTTTCGACATTTATTTATAGCTATAATATATGACATTTTTTTCATGTTGTCAATTATTAAATACAAAAAAAACAAGCATACACTTGCTTTTTTGTTTAAATCAGACTTGTCCCTCTTGTCTCAAAATCTTGTCTCATTTGCTACTCATCTTCCATTGTCTCATCATATTCAAACTCATAGGTAACCTCATCTTTTTCTGGTTTCTTCGTCTTTTTCACTTTCTCTACTGCTTCTTCTACTTTATTTTCAATTGCCTTTTTGTCCTCTTCCTCTTTTTTCATACTCTTATCATGTTTATTTTGCATTTCCTTCAAAATCTTTTGGGTTTCCTCTTTACGATTTTGCATACAACGGTTCATAATATTATTGGTTTTTTCAATTAAATCTGGTACATAATCTAATAACTTATCCAAAGATGATGAGTGATTTACTGGCATTAATTTCACATTATTGGATTGTATTACAAGAAAAGCAACTGGATTGATGGTTACCCCTGCACCGCTACCACCACCAAATGGCAAGCGATATTGAATTGCCTCTTCTTTATCTCTTTTTGTATATTCATCTATGGTTTCTCCTTTAAATTCACTTCCTCCTGCTGCAAAACCAAATGACACTTTTGATATGGGAATAATAACAATATTATTAGAAGTTTCAATTGGTTCTCCTATGATAGTGTTTACGTCAATCATATCTTGAATACTATTCATAGCTGTAATCATAAGCCCCTCTATTGGATGCTCGCTCATATTCCTTCACTCCTTTTTTCTCACTTTTTACTAAATGATATATGATATTTATAATATGGCTCATTTTAATTTCAAATATACCTGAAAAATCTATCTTTACCAAATTTTGATTTAAGTAAACAGGATGAATTTGAAACGTCTGATTTTCAAACTTCTTCATCTTTCTTTTCAACAAAATAGCAAGTACTGTACTAATCGCTGGAACAAGGAGGGAAGTAAGACTTGCATTTTCAGTTCCCAGTTCTACATATAATTCAAATCTTTTAATACCAATATCTAATTTTTTTATTTCTCTTAAAGCTTCTTTTTGTAAGGAAGGCATTTTTTCTAGGCTTGAAAAATCAATTTTTTCTACCTTCTCTTTGACCCTCATTTTCTCTAATTTTTCTTTTGTCAATCGTATTTTAAAAAAGCACAATTTGATGATAACTTCGTAATCTTCATTAATATGTCTTTTGGTTTGTGAACAAAACCTAAAATTATTAATTTTTATCTGTACTTTGGATAGAGCAAGTACGATTATACCTAAGATAAGCACTAAAAAAATAAAAAGAAAAACCAATTTGAAACGCCTCCCTTAAAAGTTTCTATTAGTTTTTCCATTTTTTTCTTTTTTAAACCTATTTTATCCTATTTTCTTTGATTTTTCTACGGTAATGTCACCAAACAATTCCTCTTGCATCGTTTCTACTTTACTTCTTCTTGATAATTCTAACAAACCAGAAAAAGCAGTTACTACTTCTTGCCTGTTGTGTTGTTTAATCGAAAATAGTTTGTTAAAGACAAAACGCTTTTGTTTGATTAATACTTTAAACATTTCTTTGACTTTACTTGCCACGGTATAATTATCGGTTATCGCAATTTTTTCGATATTTTTCGCATTTTGATTTAACTTCACACTGTTTCTTTCTACTAATTTCTTATAAATTTCTGGTAGTAAAGTTGCTTCATAGTCTTTTTCTAATTTTTGCTTTGGCAACCTAATTTCTTCTTGTCCTTTAAAATATCTTCTTGAAAAATCAAGATAATTATGTTTTAATACTTTGCTAATTTCTTTGAATTTTTTATATTCAATAATTCTACGGATTAATTCTTCTTCTGTTATTTCTTCTTCTTCGCTTTCTTGTTTTGGTAACAAATTTTTCGATTTTAAGTATAATAAAGTCGAAGCCATTACTAAAAATTCACTTGCTATTTCTAAGTTCAAGCTTTCTTGCTCTTTTAGATACGCAATATACTGGTCTGTTATTTCACTTAAGTTGATATCATAAATATTCATCTGGTTTTTATCGATTAAGTGACAGAGCAAGTCTAGCGGCCCTTCAAAATTGTCTATTTTAATTGCATATTTTTTGGTTTCTAAAGTTAGTATTGCCATTTTTTCTTTCTCCTTCGTTGTTCCTTTTTTTGCTAATTTAGTTTTCTACAAAATTTAGTTTTTCAATGATTTCTTTTCCTATTACTTCCCTTGCCAATTCCAGTAGTTCGTTCCATCGTAGTATTTGTCCTCTATGATGAACATCCATTCCATACAAAACTTTAATGTCATATTGGGTAGCAATTTTCCAAAAGTTTTTGCATGGATACTCTACTTTATCTAATTTTTTCTTTTGCTTCTCTATTGGTTCATCGTTCAATTTTCCATCTGTATAATAGGTGTGATTAAATAGATTGTTTAAGTTAATTTCTAAAGGAATTTGATACTTCCCGTGCTGCCTGACAAATTTTATGAGCCACTTTTTCCTCTACTTCTCCAAAATGATTTTCTCTTTTTCTCATAAAAAAGTCTGGATGAGCAACAATATCAGGAATTCCTAACGCCATTGCTTTCTCTATATAGTTAGCATATTCGAGCAATTCTTCTGGTGTAAAGTCATCTGTCCTAACGATTTCTAAGTTTTTCCTATCTTTATAAATAAAATGTTGCCCTAAAACTAGGATATCTGTTTCGTCTTTTAATTCTTTAATATTTTCTTCTTCTCCTGGCAAATATTCTACTTCATATCCTGTTTTTATTTCTATTTGTCCAGCATATTTTTCTTTTAACTGCTTAATACTCTCCAAATATTCTTCTTTTTGACTATACGGCATTCGCACTTGTGGTGCTTTATCGATTTCGTTTTTTTCTGGACAATGGTCCGTAAAAGCTACTTGTTTAAAGCCCTTTTCAATATATTCTTTGACATAGTCTTCATCTGACATATCTAAATCAGCATGACCGCAACGATAAGTATGCGAGTGATAATTAAAAGTTTGCATATTATTCTTCCTCCATTGCCTTTTTAATGTTTTCCATTTTGTATCCTTTTTTTACTAGATATTGCTTTATTTCTTGTGGCTCCATTGACATGAGTTTTTTCCCTAAAATGTTTTGTGCTGATTTTATCTCATATTCTTCTAGTTCTTCACGATTTTCATAAATATAATCTTCGATATCATTTCGATTTAAGCCTTTGGCTAATAATTTATGTTGCAGTTCTTTTATCGATAAATTTTTTAATACTGTAAAATTGTGAATTGTTTTTTCAATATAATCATTGTCATTGATATATTGAGCCTCTTTTAAATAGGCTATGATATCTTCTAGAATGTTTTCATCTATACTATTACTGAATTTTTTTCGTATTTCTTGTTCTGTTCTCTTTTTATATAGGATATATTTTAATACTTTTGTTTTCTCTTTATCGAATTCTTCTATTGTGTACATTTCTTTTTCCTTCCTTTTTTCTCATTTTACTACAAATGTTTTTAAATAGCAAGAGATTTTCTCCTCGCTATTACAATACTCTTTTTATTTTTAGATATTCTTTTAATGCTGCTTGTAGTACTTTTGAAAAATTCACATTTTGTGCTTCTGCTAATTGATTTAACCATTGTGGTATCGTTAATGTCTTTTTTACTGCTTGCTCTTCCATTTCATTTCTTACTAGAGGCATCCAAACACTAACACTTACTGTTTTTTCATTTTCTAAACATTTAATGTTTTCTAATGGCGTACTTTCTGGAATTTCAATATTTTCTTCTTCTCGATGATATAAGACCAATTCTAAAACTTCTTTCGCGTTTTTTATGGCTTCTTTGGTTGTACTTGCACACGAAATGGCTTCTTCTAAATCTGGAAACTTAATATTAATTCCATCTTCTTGATAATCAAAAATAGCAACAAATTCATAACTTTCTTTTTTCTTCACAATAATTCCTCCCCTAAAATTTTAATTTTGCTTGTTTTTCAATATTCTTTAAAGTTCCTATTGGAATAATCTTTTTTGTAGTTGGCACAACAACAATATTTTTCTCTCCTTCTTTTGTGAATATGTGATGACTTCCTCTAATTCTTTTTTCTATCCATCTTAATAACCGTTTTGGGTGTGAATTTTTTCATATTAATTGCTATGCTCCTTATTATCTTACACGTATTGTTTG
This sequence comes from uncultured Clostridium sp., assembly GCA_947574235.1. Lineage (GTDB taxonomy): Bacteria > Bacillota > Clostridia > TANB77 > CAG-508 > CAG-269. The sequence goes on from CANPIU010000010.1 coordinate 37,034, forward strand.
TACGTGTCAAGTGTTTTTCAAAAAAGACTAAACAAATAACATGAATTCACTTCATATTAGTTTGTTTAGCCCCTCTAAATTAATTTAATTTTATTCTTCTTCGTCATCTTCCGTATTCGGTAATTCTTCACCAAGACTTTGTTCAAAGGCTTTCGCAAAATCTTCTCTTACTTTTGCTTCTACTTCCTCTAAAATATCTGGATTTTCCTTTAGGTATTTTTTCACATTTTCTCTACCTTGTCCAATTCTTTCCCCATTATAACTGAACCAAGAACCTGCTTTTTCTATAATGTCTAAATTAACTGCCATATCTAAAATGTTACCAGCTTTTGAAATACCTTCGCCATAGACTACGTCAAATTCTGCTTCTCGAAATGGTGGTGCTACTTTATTTTTTACAACTTTAACACGCACACGGCTTCCTTTGAATTCTCCATCTTGCTTGATATTTTCTATTTTTCTAATATCCATCCTAACAGAAGCATAGAATTTTAAAGCTCTACCTCCTGTTGTTGTTTCAGGATTTCCAAACATAACCCCTATTTTTTCTCTTAATTGGTTAATAAAGATTAACACGGTTTTCGTTTTGTTTAAGGCTCCTGCTAATTTACGTAGTGCTTGTGACATAAGTCTTGCTTGTAAGCCCATATGTGGGTCTCCCATATCGCCATCAATTTCTGCTTTTGGTACTAAAGCTGCCACAGAGTCAACAACGATAACGTCTAAAGCCCCACTTCTTACTAAGCTTTCTGTAATTTCTAGTGCTTGCTCTCCTGTATCTGGTTGAGAAACAATTAAATTATCGATATCAACCCCTAATTTTTTTGCATAAACAGGGTCTAAGGCATGCTCTGCATCAATAAAAGCTGCTTCTCCTCCCATTTTTTGTGCTTCTGCCACTACGTGTAAGGCCAAGGTTGTTTTTCCAGATGATTCTGGTCCATAGACCTCGATAATTCTACCTCTTGGAACACCACCAATTCCTAATGCAATATCAAGGCTTAAGGCTCCTGTTGGTATGGCTTCTATTTCCATTGCTTTAAATTCTCCGTAATTTCATAACTGACCCTTTACCAAATTGTTTTTCTATTTGGCTCATTGCCATTTCTAGTGCTTTCTTTTTTTCTGTATTTTCTCCCATAAATTTTCCTCCTTAATTTTTGAACTTTTGTTTGATATTTCTATTATATACCAAAAATATGTTTTGTCAATACTTTTTTTCTATTTTTTTATTTTATTTATACCAACCTTCTATTCCATAAAATTGATAAAACCAATTAGGTGTCATTTCTCCTACTAAACCAGAATTATAAGCAACCGTATATTTGTTGTTATATAGGCTTAGGTAAGGAATATCTGTCTTATAGATTTCAGCTAATCTTGCATATTTTTCCTTTAAAATCGTTTCATCGGTTGTGTTTTTTACTTCACTCATAATATTGGTTACTTCTTCACTAACGTAATTTGCCATATTTCCTTCTCCAAAATAAGTAGAAAGATTTGGCGTTAGAGAAAGTGTCATACTGCATAGGGCTATATCATAATTTTTACTATTGATGCTCTTATTGTATTGGTCATCTGACGCTTGTACAATATTAATGGTAATGCCTTGTGCTTCTAATTGCTGCTTAAGATTGGTTGCAACTGTCACTTTGGCACTATCACTTGCTCTTACTAAAAGGTTAAAGGCTAGCCTTTGGGTTCGATAATTTTCTGTCTTTTGCCAAGTACCTAAGCGTAGAACCCATCCACTGTCAGTTAACACTTGTTTAGCTTGTTCTAAGTTATAGCCACTGCTTGCATCTTGCCCCTGTGCTAACCAACTTCCATAATCTAACGGAAAACTACTGGTAAAGCATTTACTATTGAAGATACTAGAAACAATGTTTTCCTTGTCAATGGAATAAGATATTGCCTTTCTAATTTCAGGTCTTGCTAAGAAATTATTTTGCATGTTGAAAGCTAAAAAGGTATGTTCTCTTCCTTTTAGTTCTTTTGAACTGTATCCAATGGTTCCAATGTATTCTTGCAGATTATCATTTGTAGTTGCTACTAAGTCAATATTTCCTATTTTGAAGCTATTATATAATTCTCCAATGGAAGAATATAAATTAACGGTAATTTTCTCTAGGCTCAAATTGGTTTGCCTATTCCACCAACTATCATTTTTTTGCAATATGATATAAGATGGCTCTACTTCTGCTATTTTATATTTTCCAGTTCCTACTGGCGAAGAATTTTTCTCGGTATTTACAAAATCTTCGTTTTCATAGTAGTCTTTTGATAAAATGGGAAAGGTTAATTGATATTCAAAAAAAGGAACTTCTCTATCTAAATTGATTTTTACCGTGTAATCGTCTACAATCTCTACCCCTGTTACATATTGCACATTGTAGGAATAGATAGATTGGATTTCTTTTAAGCGGTCAATGGTAAACCTAACGTCCTCAGCGGTAAAGCGTTGACCTTCTGTCCATTTTGCATTTTCTCTTAGTTTAATAAGATACGAATTGTCACTTTGTTTGGCCCACTCCGTTGCTAAGGCTGGCTCTGCTTTATAATCTGCCGTTAGAGTAACTAATGGCTCATAAATCAATCTTGTAATATCTTGTACGTTTTTATTGTTACTAAGAATCGGATTGATGGTATCTAATCCTGCAATTCCTAGTGTTAATTCTGTGATTTTCTCCTGCTGATTGCTTACGTATTCAAGTTCTTGTTGTTTTTCTTGTTCGTCTTGTTTGATTTTGAAGATGGCAAAAATTAAAATTACAATGATAAAAATAATGAAGATATATTTTATCCAATTTGATTTCATACTACACCTCTATTCTTTTGCTATCATACCTTAAATGAGAAGTTTTTTCAAGCTTTTTAAAAGAATTTTTCTAATTTCCCCATTGGTTCCGGGTTTCCTTGGGGCCATTGGAAAATTAGAAAGCAAAAAGGAGCCATTGAAAATTTCTCCAATCGCCCCTTTTATTTATTTTTTAAACTCTTGATTCTACGATTAACTTGATACCAGTTCTGTCTTCTCCTTCAACCTCTACTTCCGCAAATGCTGGTATGCAAACTAAGTCTACCCCTGCTGGTGCAACAAATCCCCTTGCGATTGCCACTGCCTTTACTGCTTGATTTAGTGCTCCTGCTCCGATTGCTTGCATTTCTGCCTTGTTTGATTCTTTTACTAATCCAGCAATTGCTCCTGCTACTGAATTAGGATTTGATTTGGATGAAATTTTTAAAACTTCCATTTTTCTTTTGCCTCCTATAATTTTTATTTTTGTTGCAACTTTTACGATAGTCATTTTACAATATATGGAAATGTTTGTAAAGTGTTTTTGGAAATTTTTTATTAGTTTTCATCGCAAAATTACTGTGTTTTCAACAATATTCGACAAGCCTTCTATTGGTACAACCTTTTTATGCTTTTTACCTGATTATTTGTATCATCCATTTCAAAAATCACACCATTAAAAATACACTCTCCACTTGCAATTTTATATCTTTCTGGTAAGGTAGTCTCAAATCTTTTTAAAGAAGCTTCAATATCCATCCCTATAACAGAATATTTAGGTCCTGTCATGCCAATATCTGTAATATAACCTGTTCCTTTTGGTAAAATCTTTTCATCAGCTGTTTGTACATGGGTATGGGTTCCAAAAACAGCTGTTACCTTTCCATCTAAAAAATATCCCATCGCTATTTTTTCGGCGGTTGCTTCAGCATGGAAGTCTACGAAAATGATATCTACTTTGTCTTTGATTTTTTCTATGATTTCTTTAACTTTAATAAATGGATTTTCAGAAAGTACATTGATATCTACTCTCCCAATTAAATTGATTACTGCTATTTTTTTGTCTTGACAAGTATAAATATTGTATCCTTTTCCAACCACTCCTTTTGGATAATTGGCTGGCCTGATTAATTTAGGATGGTCAATAAATTTAAAAATATCCTTCTTGCCCCAAGTATGATTTCCCATTGTGATAACGTCTATTTTTAAGCTTAAAATATCGTCAAAGTTTTTTTGGGTAATTCCCATCCCTTCTGCTACGTTTTCTGCATTTACGATAACAAACTCAATGGTTTCTCTTTTTTTTATTTCTTCTAATTGTTTTTTTAATTCTTTGATTCCACTGTTTCCGACTAAGTCTCCTACGGCTAAAATTTTCACGTTAACCCTTCTTTCTTTTTTCGTTTTCTTTATCATACTATATTAAGCAAAATAAAGCAAGGGTAAGATTTTATTCAAATTAAATATCTACTTGCATGTGTTAACTTTTTATGTTATACTGTAATAGAAACAAGTAATAAAATATCTTTATGTATAAGGAGGAAAAAAATGTATAACAATTTTCAAAAACGGGTTCAGAAGATAAGGAAATTAGAAGAACGCTCTGAAGAAATTTTTCATCAAAAGGAGGCCAAGAAAGAAACTGTAAAGAAAAGACAGGACAAGGAATTTAAAAGATTTTATAAACATGTTCAAAAAGAGTTTATTAGCTATATCTTAGATATATTTGAAAAATATACAATCGAATATGGAACAATTAAATATATCAAACTTATTGCTACGTCAAAAGATTTTAGACGTATACGAGGTACTCATATTGCAGGAGATCTATATTTAACTAATCTTGAGACTGCTCTAGATAGTAGTAAGATAAAACATTACTTTTTTCTTAATATAACTTTTAAACAACCTATTATATTGAGTCCAACAGAACGACCGATATCTTCTGTAGATACAAGAGAAAATCTAGAGTCGTATACCATTTTTTATAAGGATTATTCACCTCATGAAAATTTTGCACATGTCTTTTTTCCGAATCCTGATTGTTACAATAAAGATTATTTTTCAGTTCATTATCCTGATATCGTCTTAGGCATTGATGGAATACCAGAACTTCTTGATGCAGTTTGTTTTGATCATGAATATGAATATTATCACTTAGGTGAGTTTTCGGAGCATATTTGGGCTATACACGATTTATTGAAAATTGAACATACTATTCATGATAGACACTCTTTTACTATTTACTTAATCCAAAAATAAAGCTTTTGAAAAGACGGGTGTTATACAGAGTAAGAGGGTGTCCATGGATGATTAACAGCTGGTTTATGTGCTTTAGAACTATTTATTTCTTCTATTGTTTTTGTTGTTTTTTGATAAATCTTTTTTTCTGGTGCTTTTACTTTAGAAAGATTATATAAGCTGTTTTCAATATAACACCAATATGTGTAATTATAAGCTATAACTAACGTACATATAATATTTTGTGAAAAACTAATAATTTCACCTGTTTCAATATCTACTGGAACATAATAATTTCCTCTATACTTAATAGACGAGGCATTATCTATTTTTCTGTTATACTGTTCTGAAATTATAATATTTAATTCTTTTTCTGTATATGTATTCTTTCTCATATCATTTCGTTCTGGATTTATTTCATAGGCAAATTTCGAATTCATTTTAGGTATAAACACCTCATTTAAGTACTTATTGGCTTCTTCATCATCTATAATATTTTCATGTCTTAATTCTGCTATTAAACGACCTTTAAATGTTTTATTTTCTCTTTCAACGTTTGGCTTAAATAATGGGTCACTATTGGAAGAAAGCTGTATTTCTAATTCCTCACAAATTCTTCCAAATTGTGTTGTATTTAAATTACTTTTTGACTTAGCATTATTTATTGAAAATGTTCCTCTTTTATCTGTTTTTATTTTTCTTGGAATACCATATTTTAAAACAATGTTCATAAGCATTATAAAGTATGCTCTAGTTGTTTCTTGAACGTCAAACCAACCATATAATACTTTTTTAGTTGCTTTATCAACTGCTAAATGAAGTGCTCTTGCTTTTGTTCCATACCACATTGCAAATGCAGCATCCATTTGTATTTCTTGACCATAATTGTATAGCAATGATGAGCGTCTTATGTGTTTTTGTTTTTCAGCTTCTTGCCTTTTTTCATATATTGTTATTTGTTCTATTGTCGCTTCTTTATTACGTATTGCTTTTTTCATATTTGAATTATATAATTTAGTTGTTTTATGTTGGGCTTCAGGAGAAATAATGTCTGCTTCACTTAGAATAGTGCTAATAGTTTTTCGTGATAGCTTGTATTTTCCCCTGATTTCCTCATAAAAATGGGTAAAATTGTAATCAAAATATTCTGTAATATAAAGGGTTACTATTTCCTCTTTTATATTTTCTGATACTTTCTTTTTACTTTCTCTTCCTCTATTTTTATGTATAAATCCAGATTCTCCATCATTTTTATATTTTAAAATTAGACGGTCTATTTGTCTAGCTGTTATCCCTAAATTTTCAACTGCTTCTTTTTTGGTACATTCACCTCCTAGTATTTTCTTAATAATGTTTAATTTTTTCATTTCTTTTTCTGTCATTTGTAACATTTTTTACCTCCTATGAGGTAAATTATAAGACATTTTTATTTACCAACATAAAGTTTTTTTAAGACATTTTCACTTACCAGTCACAGCAAGTTTAAAAAATTAAGATGAAATTGTTGACAGATTTACATAAAAATGGTAGAATAGTATTGCAACAGAAAATTCTATATTCATTAAAAGGAGAGACTACAATGGAAGAAAAACGGAAAGAAAGTGTATTTAGGATTTACCATGGAGTAAGGCATGCTGCACTGCACAGTCGTGAACTTGATGATAGGCTTTACGGCTCACCAGTTGTGAAGTCTGAAATCGATTGGGTCTTGAGAGATCCCCGGTTATATTTGCAGCGATTGAAAGGTGAATTGGGGAAGGTGGAAACAGCATTAGATGACTTAAGTTATCTGATGAACTTAAAAGGTTTCTCTTCCCCGGTTCCAGAAGTTCCTGAATTTACTCTCGAAGAAGCAGCACTGCACATATATCATGATTTTTCTGATATTCGTCAATTTACCTATGTAGAACGATTGCAGTACGAACTTCAAAATCGTATGCCAGAAGACATCCTCTATGACGTCAACCTTTCCAAAGCCAGGCGGCAATTTAACGTTCTGCTGGCGGCCAGAGAAGATTTAATTGTATCTATTGTGCGGTTTACCGCTTATGCAGACAATATGAAAGGTTAAATCCGAAAAAGCAATTTAATTTCGAATTTTTGTCAGATTGCAAGAAGAGACACGGTTTATGAACTGTTCCCTTAAAAGTGGACAGTAAATTAAAAAGAGACTCTCTCAGAAAGT
>CANPIU010000011.1 GCA_947574235.1 uncultured Clostridium sp.
GCAAAGGACTGAAAATCCTTGTGTCCCTGGTTCGATTCCAGGTGAAGGCACCAAACAAAAAAGCGAACAGAAAATTACCAAGTTTTCTGTAACATCTAAAAAAATATCTAAAAAATTTGAAATTGGAGTAGTTTTTAGGCGACTACTTCTTTTTCATTCTTTATAGAAAGTATATTAGATATTGCAATACCACTTTGTTCCATACTACTACTATCTAAATGTGCATAGATATTTGCAGTAGTGTTATAATTAGAATGTCCTAGCCATACTTGAATTTGTTTCATATTGATTCCTTCAGCAAGTAATAAACTTGCACAAGTATGCCTTAAATCGTGAAAACGAATTATTCTTAAATTGTTCTTTTTTAGTAATTTTGTAAAAGCATGTGATACATAATCAGGATTTAACAAAGTTCCCATATTATCAACACATATATAATCTAAATATTCTTGATTATAACTATTACCACAAATTATTTTATTTTGTTCTTGTTTTTCTTTTAGTTCTAATAAGTAGTTTTCAACTACTGGTAACAAAGGTAAAGTTCTTGTACTAGATTTTGTTTTAGTTTTATCTTTCCTTACTAATTTATTAGAATGATTAGAACTTATTTGTGTTACCGTATGATTTATTAGAATAGTCTTGTTTGTAAAATCTATTGCACTCCACTTTAAGCCAACAACTTCACTTCTTCGTAATCCGTAAAAACAACTTAAAATAACTGGTGTTTCTAGTTTGGTATTTTCAATTATTTTTAAGAGTTTCAAGATTTCTTCACTTGTATAATGTTTTGCATTATATGGATCAATTTTTGGTAATTCTACTTTATCAGCAGGGTTAGAAATAATTACATCTGTTTTTACTGCATATTGTAAAGCCTTTCTAATATTTGCGTGATAATGTTTAACAGTATTCCCAGAAAGTCCATTGTCAATTAAATATTGGTAAAAGTCTTGGATATCTTGAGCCTTTATAGTTTGTAATATTACTTTTTTATTCTCAAAATAAGTTGTCATTCTTCCATTTATTAGTTTTTCATAACCACAATAAGTTGTTTCTTCAACAGATGATTTAATTATCTTTAGCCACTTTTTCATAAAATCTATAAATAGTATATTTTCGTTGTCAATATTATCACTATTGATTTCTTCTTGAAATTTAGACCTAATGCTTTCAAGCTCATTTTCTGCCTTTTTCTTATTTCCTTTTACTGCTTTTACTTTAGTAGAAAACCATTTTGTTTTCCATTTTCCGTCTTTCTTAAAACTCAAAACTGCTTGATATATTTTATTTTTAATTTGTAAGCTACCTGTTACTTCTATCATAATTAACTCCTTTCGTTCCTATAACAGTTTAAATTTAACTTACTATTGATATTTTAGATAATACCATGAAAGTAAATTAATGTCTAGTTAGGTTATATTTCATTTTGATTTGTTAGATAAGCTATAACATTTCTTTTTGGTATTTTGTATTGTCTACCAACTTTTAGTGCTTGAATAGTTTGATTTCTTACTAATCTATAAGCAAGGGTTATGCCAATTCCAAGCATTTCTTTTAATTGATTAATGTCTACTAAATCTGGATATGAAGTAAACATCATCTTATAATTTTCTTTAATAGTACCCATGTTGTAAGTCCTCCTTCCCTTAAAATTCACAATAAAAAAGACCTATTAAGTAATCTTAATAAAGCCTGTTAATAACTATAAACATATCTATTTTTACATTTTTTTGTTGGTACTTTGATATCCATATTTATTGTTTTGGGAATATCAGCTCCAACATTTAATTTTCTATCTATACTTAAATTACCTTTGCTATTAGTGTGGTATATGCTAGACCATTTTGCAAAAGCATAATCTGACATAGTATTGTTATTATAAGATAATTCCATTGCATCTTGTTTTTGTTGTGCTAACATTTGCTCGTAAGTGCTGTCATCTTTCTTTGGTCTATTATAAGTTTTAAAGTATTCTTGTAAATAGACTTTTCTATTTTCAGCATTTGTTTTTTTACGATTTTCCTTCTCTTGCTTATTTCGGTTATCAGTTTTTACAACCTTTGAAACATAAGGACAGCTTTTTCCAATTATTTTAGCAATTTCATTTTGTTTTAGATGTTTATTATAATATAAGTCTAAAATCTGTTCTTTTGTATTCAATCTTCCTTTATCCTCCTTTAGTTAATTTTTTGTTTGCATTATTTTAAATACAATTCGCCTATTGACATTATCTAATATATGTTGTATTATTATATTGTGAGAAACACATAAAACATATTAGATATTGTTATTATACTATCATATTTTATAGTTGTCAATACAATTATTAAATATTTTTAATAATTTCTCACATAATAATATGATAAGGGGAAATAGAAATGAGAGAACTACCACAAAATAAGTTCTTTGAAGGATTTTATATTTGGTTTGATAAAGAAAAAAAAGAAGAATATTATGGAACACCTTTATATTTATATAATGTAGATACAAAAATAGATACCGAAAAAAGACAAGTAAAACTATTTTTAAAGAAAACAAAATTTGATGGCTTAAAATATCCAGGTATTTTATATTTTCCATATACAGAAAGTTTTGGTACAATGCTTATGATGTTTTTAAATGCCGACTTTTCTAACTTTGAAAAAGCATACAAAACATTCTTCTATGCATATGGTTTTGAACTATTAAAAGAGTATGTACCATATAAAGAATTAGAGGATACCTACAAATTAGAAAAGAAAATGCTTGATATTATGAAAAGAGTATTTGAAGATAGCTCTTATGAATTAATTGAAATGCAAGAAAATTTTAGAAAATGTGTAGATCAAGTTTATAATCTTAATGGAATAAAAGGATTAGAGGAAGCAAGTGCAAATTCAAAGTTCATAGCAAATATAATCAAACATGAAAGTAATGTATATAGATATTCTAGTAAAATTGAAGTATTTTTAGATAGCTATGCAAGTAAAGATAATGACTATCACGAAGAAAGTTATAAAAGTTTAGTAGAAAAATTAGAGAATGATACATTATCAATCAAAAAGCATAACATTTATACAAGCGAAAAGTTAAGCAATATCTTATATGTAGTATTAGAACAAATAGTACAAGCACCAAACCTACCTATAAAACGATGTCAAAATTGTGGTAAATACTTTATACCTAGTTCAAGACAAGATGAAGTATATTGTGAATTTCCAGATGAAAAAGGAAAGACTTGTAAAGAAAAAGGTGCATTAGAAACTTATAAAAAGAATTTAGAAAATGTACCTGCTTTATTAGAATATAGAAGAAGTTATCAAAAGAAAATTATGATAGTTTCAAGAAATAAAGATAATAAGCAATTAAAGAAAGATTTTGATAAATGGAAAAAAGAAGCCCAAGCAAAAATCAAACTATTCAAACAGGGCAAATTAGAAGAAGAAAAACTATATAATTGGATGCTTGAGAATAAATAGGAAATAATATCAATAATATGTAGTAAAATTTCAAAATAAATGCTATAATATGAATATAATTAAGAAAGGAACGAGAATATGGATAATATAAATTTAATGGAATATTGGCAAAATAGTAGTGATGAAGATTATAATGTAATGAATGTATTATATAGTAATAAGAAAAATAGTTATTCTCTATTTTTCGGACATTTAGTGATAGAAAAATTACTAAAAGGTTTATATGCTAAAAATAATAAAGAAAATCCTTATGCTATAAAATCTCATAACTTATTGGCACTTGCAGAAAAATGCAATTTGGAACTAACTGATGAACAAGTTGAAAAATTACAAATAATTACACAATTCAATATAAGTGCAAGATATGATGACTACAAAGAAACTTTTAATCAAAAATGCACAGATGATTATACATCTGAACAAATAAAAAATATTGAGGAGGTACGAACATGGTTGAAAAGTCTATTAACACAGGAATAATGGAATCAATACAAAAATATATTGAAAAAATAAGTGAACATTATAAAATTGAAGCAATCATCTTGTTTGGATCTTATGCAAAAGGGACAGAGAACGAAGATAGCGATATAGATATAGCAATAATTTCAAGTGATTTTAGCGATATTATTGAAGATGGAGCAAAATTAATTGGATTGACTTGGAAAATTGATACTAGAATAGAGCCACACCCAATAACAACAGAAGATTTTGAAAGGATTTCAAATCCTTTTGTAAAGGAAGTTGTAGATACTGGAATAAAAGTAGCATAATAAAAAATGTAAAGGAGAAGTTATGAAAATTACTATATTAACAGAAAATAGAAATTGTGATAATAATTATATTAATGAAGATGGTTTATCTATTTATATTGAAATAAATGATAATAAATTACTTTTAGATAGTGGAATAACAGATGCTTTTCTAAAAAACGCAGAAACATTAGGGGTTAATTTAGATGAAGTAAATACGATAATTTTAAGTCATGGACATTGGGATCATGGAAATGGTTTAAAATACATAAATAAAAAGAAAACATTAATTTTACATCCAGAATGTTATACAGAAAGATATAGTTTAAGAAGAAATATGGCATTTGCAGGAATAAATGAAACTAGAGAAGAATTATTAGAAAAATTTGAATTAATTGAAACAAAAGAACCTTACAAAGTTTTCGAGAATGTATGGTTTTTAGGACAGATTGATAGAAAATTTGAAGTACCAGTTAAAAATCTACCTACTGTTTTAAAAGATGAGAAAACCGATTATTTATATGATGATTGTGGAGGGATTGCTATTAAAACAGAGAAAGGCATTGTTGTATTTAGTTCTTGTTCTCATTCTGGAATTGATAATATTATTGAACAATCAAAACAGATTACTGGAGAAAATAGAGTTATAGCTGTTATTGGTGGATTTCATTTAAAAGAAATAAATTCATATACAGACCAAGTGATACAATATTTTAAGGATAATAATGTGGGAAGTGCATATATGGGACACTGTACTTCTGATGAAGTAATAGAATATTTCAAAGAAAAACTAGATGGATATACAGAAGTTAAAAAATTATTTGCAGGTGCAAAATTTGAAATAGATTAACAATAAGTAAGATATAATTAATGAAAACATAAACTTTAAGTAGTTTTAGATATTAAAATAAAAATAGTATAATATATTAAAATATTCTTATATTGTTGACAAAGTAGACATAAATAATATATAATTTATACATCACTTGTCCCTGGTTCGATTCCAGGTGAAGGCACCAAATGATAATTTGCACTGAAAAATTGATATTTTTTAGTAGCATCTAAAAATCGAAGTAGTTATATCAGTGGCTACTTCTTTTTTGTTATCCTATAGATATTGAATTGGAGGTTAAAAATGGAAATAGACTACCCACCCATATACACTAACTGATAAAATGTTAAATTATGTATCAGACATAATGAAAAAGGTTGGAGAGGCAAACTACTTTGAGAGTTTGAATAGATATTCAGAGTCAAGAAGAAAAACAAGAATAAAGTCAATCTATTCTTCTTTGGCTATTGAAAACAATCAATTATCATTATTTCAAGTTGAAGATGTTATCAATGGAAAACCTGTAATGGGAGAACAAAAAGATATTCAAGAAGTCAAAAATGCTTATGAAGCTTATGAGCAAATAGATAAAGTAAATCCTTATTCTGTAGATGATTTAAAGAAAATACATGGAATATTAACTTTTTTAATTGAAAAAGATGCAGGTAAATTTAGAAATCATGGGGAGGCTGTTTATGATGGGGATATTCAAATTTTTATGGCTCCTCCACATAGATTAGTGCCAAGTTTAATGGATAATTTATTTAATTGGATGAATAAAGTTAAAGATACAATAAATCCGCTAATTCTATCTTCTATATTCCATTATGAATTTGTATTTATACACCCCTTTTCAGATGGAAATGGAAGAACAGCAAGACTTTGGCAAACAGCAATTTTATCTAATTGGGAAAAAGCATTTACCTATTTACCCATTGAAAGTATGATAAAGAAAAATCAAGAAGAATATTACACTGCAATTCAGAATTGCAATAATAGCGGGGAATCTACTGAGTTTATAGAATTTATGCTAAAAATGATTGATAATACAATAGATGAAATGAATAATTCAAAAGAAATGAAAGCTAAATCTATGTTGCTACTTTCCGAAAATGAGATAAAAGTATTAGAGTGCATTAAGAAAAATGTTATTATTAGTGCAAAAGAAATTATAGAACAAACTAAAATTGCAGATAGAACGGTTAGAAGAATATTGAAAAAATTTGTTGAAGGTAAAACAATTGAAATGATTGGAGATAATGAAAAATCGCCTAGTAAAAAATTTAAAATAAAAGAATAATGGCAAAGTTTTGGCGAAGTTAAGGGGATAATTATTCAAAAATATAGAAAAGTGTAAAACACCACAAAGCTTGATAGAGCAATGTGGTGCTTTTATTAATTGGATTAAACAACAGTATTTAGTAGAGAAGATTACTTTTCATCTTTTGGCGGAAATAATTTATCCTTATAAAACTTATCCGCTAAATAAACGGCACCTAAAGGATTATGGGCTAGAACCCTGTCTTTTACTGCTAAAACTGTAACTGGTGCTTGGGAATATTTAATAAATAGTGAATCATGCCCCACACAAAGACCAATGACAACATTAAGGTCTGTTTTTGCTTTATTTAGAAACTCTGCTTGTGTAATAGGATTACACATAGGGTTAGAAGACTTTTCAAGACCAACAATCTCTTTTGATAATCCTCCAACTTTACACATAATGGATTCGGTTTGGAAGCCATTATAGGTAAAAACTTTATCAATAACCTTTGCTTCACTTGCTAAGGCACTACAAAAAGCAAGTCCTATCTTTTGATAGCCACATTGCTTGGCAAAATCCATCGTTTCTTCAATTCTTGTTCTTCCATATTGAGTAGATAATTTAGAAGAGATTTTTGCAATTGTATAATTTTCTTCATTTAAATAGAGTTCCTTCATATTATCTATTTCTTCATCTAAACTAGGGCAATTTTTAGGTGCACCCTCTAAATTATTTTTACAAGCATGTATTCCACACATAGCACATTTCATCATCTAATTCCTCCTTATCTATCTAAACTGCTTAAAATTATAGCAAAAAATTGAAAAGATAGCAATTTATTAAACATTTTTTAGGGCAAAAATTTATAAGTTATTCATGTATATTAAATTTTAAGATTTATTTAAGCATTTCTTAAAACTTATTTTTCCTTTTTCTTGTATAATAAAAATACAGACTAGGAGGGAAAATAAAGTGAAGAAAAAAATAATGATACTAATCATAATCATAGGAACTTACTTATTCTTAAAAAGTGATTTTTTTACTCAAATAGCTAATGAAGGTAGCAAACTTGTTTTTAAAATGGCTAATGCTACAGAATACCAAACCATCAAACAAGATACCAATCATAACTATTTAGGAAAAGGACAAGAAAGAACAAAAAATAAAGATGGTTATTTTACAACCTTTACTACCGTCGAAGGTCATCAAAAAACCTATAAAGAATATAAACAAAATGGGAATTTTACATGGAGTAATAAGCAATATTGGGGAGGTACTATGGCTGAAAACGGTTGTGGTATCACAGCAATGGCAACCATTTTAAGCGGCTATGGTAAAAATAATACACCAGAAGAACTTAGGCAAAAATATTATCCTGTTTTAGATTATGATTTATTGCCAAAAGAATTATCTAGTACGTTTAATATTAAAAATACAGATTTTTATTATGATAAGGAGCATTTATCCAAAGAAAACATACAAGAACATTTAAAAACCAATCGACCTATCTTAATTTGTGTATGGAATAAACCACAGAATAATCAATGGACCACTTCATCACATTATATGGCGTTACTAGCTGCTGATGATAAAGATATGGTATATATTTCCAACCCAAATGGAGGAGAAAATGATAGTAAAAGTTCAGGTTGGTATCATTTTAAAGAAGTAATACCTTATATTGCTAAAGTTATATATATTGAAAGCTATGAATAAAATATTACACCAAGAAAAACGAAACATTTTTTCGTAAAAGTGTTGCAATTTGCTTAGAATTATATTATAATGGCAAGCAATAAGAAAGGAGATGGTTTTCATGAAACAACAAAGTGAAAATGCCAACAAAAGCTTTGAAGACATTAAACATAAAGATAAAGAAGGGAGGGAATATTGGTATGCAAGAGAATTACAAGCAGTTTTAGATTACAAAGAGTGGAGAAAATTTGAAACCGTAATAGAAAAAGCAAAAAAATCTTGTGAAAATAGCGAGATAAGTGCGATTGACCATTTTGTCGGCTCCGACAAAATGGTAGAAATAGGCTCTGGTGCAAGAAGAATAAAAAAAGACTACAAACTAACTCGTTATGCCTGTTACTTAATAGCGCAAAATGGAGACAGTCGAAAAAAAGTAATAGCATTAGCACAAACCTATTTTGCCATACAAACGAGAAAACAAGAAATACAAGAAAAAGAATACAGTTTGTTAACAGAAGACGAAAAAAGATTATACCAAAGAAATTTAACCAAAAAGGGAAATTATTCACTAAATCATACCGCTAAAAAAGCAGGCGTTAAAAATTTCAATCAATTTCACAATTCTGGATACAAAGGGCTGTATAATGGAGAAACAGCAGATGATATTGCTAAAAGAAAAGGGCTAAGATATCGAGAAGAAATTCTAGATAATATGGGAAGTGAAGAACTTATAGCCAACTTATTTAGAATTTCTCAGACAGAACAGAAACTAAAAAGGGAAGAAATACAAACAGAAAAAGAAGCCAATCAAACGCATTATGAAGTCGGAACCAAAATAAGAAACACCATAAAAGAACTAGGGGGAACTATGCCAGAAGATTTACCAACCCCGAAAAAGAGCCTAAAGCAATTAGAAAAAGAAACAAAAAAGAATAGAAAAATAAGCTAAAAAAGAGTGTTCTATTTTGAACACCCTCTTGGTTATGATTTATCTACCTTCATATTATCGCCATAGCGTTTAATCTTTTGTGTTGTTGTTTTCTCAAACTCTTTATCGCGAATTCCAAAACTCTTAATATGCTTATAATTCGGAAGCTTCTTATTAACAGCAGAAACACTGTCAGAAATGATTTTCCAAATTTCTTCTTTCGTAGGAACAGAGCCTTTTAAATACTCCGTAATAGCCTCTATATTAGGATAAATTTGCGCATTAATATACGTCTCGTCATCATCCTCTTTGTGGATACCTAAAACCAAAGCTTCTGAAATCAAAGGATTGTCATTTAAATAATATTCCACTTCTTCAGGATAAATATTTTTACCATTTTTCGTAACAATCACACTTTTACAACGGCCAGTAATATATAAATAACCATTTTCATCCATTCTACCTAAATCACCAGTATGGAACCAACCATCTACTATTGTTTGCTTTGTTTTTTCCTCATCTTCATAATAACCAAGCATAACATTAGGACCTTTGACTAAAATTTCACCAACCCCTTCACTATTTGGTGAATCAATTTTATATTCCACATTAGGAATGGGAAGTCCAGCCGCGTCGTCTTTTTGGAAAAAGTCAGTATTACCAGCAACTAAAGGAGCACACTCGGTTAAACCATACCCTTGCAAAGTCTTTAACTTTAGTGCTTTAAAGTCAGCTACAATAGCAGGATTAGCAGCAGCTGCCCCAACAATAAACACACGAAGCCTTCCACCAAGCGTATTCTTAACTTTATTTCTTACTACTTTCTTGAACAGAAGAGGTAATTCAGAAAAAGGATTCTCATCTTTTTTTCTATATTTTTCTGGCAAAGACTTGTTCATATTTTTAACAATATTTTTGTGTACATTTTCAAGAAGCAAAGGCACACACAAAATAACAGAAGGATGAAATTCACTTAAGTTTTTAGTAATATAACGTAAACCCTCACAGTGGGCAATGCTAGCTCCACTATAAATCGGTAACAAAAAGCCTAATGTACACTCATAAGTATGGTGCAGAGGCAAAATAGAAAAGAATAAGTCACTTCTTTTCACTTTTACAATTCCATAGGTAGAAAGAATATTAGAACAGATATTTCTTTGGGATAAACAAACCCCTTTGGCACTTCCTGTTGTACCAGAAGTAAAGAGTAAAATACGAAGTTCGTCAGGGTCAACTTGGATAGCATCAAAGGAAGTATTACCGTTTTCATAAGCTTTCTTGCCAGCAAGTAAAAAGGAAGCAAAAGAATTCGTATCCTCTTTTTTATTAAAAGAAACAAAGACAGTATATGGATTTTCTACTTTTTCAATATTTGCTAACAGGCTATCTAAATTTTTATTATCTCCTAGAATACAAACAGTTTGAGAAACGTTCATAAAATTGATGACGTCATCGGTATGAAGTTCTTTATCAATCGGAACGACAACCCCTACAATACTAGCCGCTAAATAAGAAACACACCACTCGTAACTGTTTTTTCCAATAACAGCAATACGTTTCTTTAAAAAGCCTTTTTCGAGTAAGCTTGTCCCTAAAGCAACAATATCATTTTTAAATTGTTCATAGGTAATCGTTGTAATGGCTCCGTTTTCATCTTTTCCTTTAAAAGCAGTTCTGGCACGATAAATGTCACAAGAACGATATAACATATCTTTAAAATTAGTCACTTCTTCTGTTTTATGGTATTTCTTTTTTAATTGTTCAGCAATTGGTAGGGTTTGTTTCATGATAGTTCCTCCTTCTAATATTATTGATAACGGTAAAAAATAAAGGGATTGGTTTGGGTTACAGTAAGCGTTCCATCGTAAATAGATTTTTCTTGTGTTTCTAAAGGAATATCGATAAAAACGGTAGTTTTAAATTCCTCCTCTAGATTATTGGTAAGGTATATATCAAAAGACAGTTTACAAGAAATGGTACTTAAATCTACATTACATTTTTTTAAAAGTGAGCCATCGTAAGTAATAGGAGTAGAGGTGTCTGTTATGGTATAATCTGTCTTTATGTTCTGATTTGTGTAACTAAGAGTAATAGGATTGGCTAAGTTATTATACAAGATAGGACTATCCAAATTAGCCTCGTTTTCAGAAGTGATGGTAAAATCAAAGGTATCTTGTATTTCGTTTTCAACCACCAAATTACTTTTAGCAAATTGCGGTAAACCCTTAAAATATAGCTTGGGTTCTCCAAGTTCAGGAGAAGTTATGTATTGGACATTTTGAATTTTTACCTTTTTCAAAGTATTTTCTAAATTTTTTTCTTCCAAAGAAGAACTATTAATAAAAATAGCAAGGTCTGTAAATTGATATAAGTTTTCTATCGTAAAATTAGTGCTAGATCCAGTTTTATTTTTGGCATCGCAATTACTAAACAGTACCATCTTGTCTACTTGAAAAACGGTTTTATCATTTTTATTAGCAAAAGGCAAAATATCCCTTTCAAAATTGCTTTTCATCACGTATTTTTGAAAAAGCAAATAAGCAAGTACCAATACAATGATAAATAATAAAAAGACAATAACTGTTAAAATCTTTTTTTTCTTGTCCATCTTTTAAAAATCCTCCTTGATAAACAACTATATCATAGTACAAAATGAAAATAAAATCAAGTTTTCCATTTACCACAATTTATTCATTGACAAAAGAAATAATAAAAGGTACAATGTCTTTAGGTGATAATATGGGAGCGAAAGATAAAGTAAGGAAAAAGCAAAAAATAGAGATTAAAATTACACTAAAGAGTATCATTACCTTTTTGGCTTTTCTTATTAGTTTATTATATTGTGTCATTTTTTATAACTATTATTTCGGAAGAAATCAAGTTTATGCATCAGAAGCCTTATCTTATGAAGTACAAAATATTTCTATCAGTAAAGCTCAAAAAATTAATCTCGAAGAAATCATAGAACAAAATGCCAAAGAAGGAAAAAAAGAAGAATATATCGTAGAAGAAACGGTTTTGGAATATATCACAAAATATAGAAACAATAATCGTTTACCAAAAGGCCAAATGCAAGTAGTGCAAGAAGGAAGAGAAGGAAAACAACAAATTACAACCAAAAAAACCTACGAAAAGGATGAATTAATAGCAGAAGAACATGTTTCTAGTAAAGTAACCAAAGCTTCTGTTAATAAAATTGTGGAAATTGGAACGGCTAATTATAGTAGCAACTACAAAGTAAAAGTAGGAGACAAATTATTTGTTACTTCCGACCGTTTATCGGTTATGGTAGAGCCAATGGAACAAGCACAAAAAATAGCAACTTTAACGAAAGGAAATGAATTGAAATTATTAAGCATAGAAGGAAGTTGGTATAAAATTTCATGTGGGAGTACAATTGGTTATGTCAAAGCAGAAAGTACGACGTATTTAGACAGCAATCCAGAAGAAGAAAAATCAGAAACGCCTAGCCAAAGTAAAGGCCAATTAACAGCAAACCTAAGCTTTCAAATGCCTTTAAACAAGCCTAGTGGCTTAAGCCTAGACCAATTTAGGAAAATTTTTTCAGATGATAAAGATACCAATCAAATCTTTAAAAATAATGCCGAGTATTTTTATTATATAGAAAAACAATACAACATTAATGGTGTATTTGTAGCAGCTGTTGGTATTCATGAGAGTGCATGGGGAAGTTCTAAAATTGCCAAAGATAAAAATAATTTATTTGGCTATGGTGCTTATGATGCCAATCCATATAATGGAGCCTACAGTTTTTCGGATTATTCAGAAAGTATTGACTTAATTGCTAGAGTCTTTGTAAAATATTATATCAATCCAAAAGGAACAGTTATTTACGGTGGCGAAAAAGCAGAAGGAACGTATTATAATGGGCCAACCTTAAGTGGCATTAACACAAGATATGCTAGTGATAAAAATTGGGCGAAAGGTGTTTATAACCATATGCAATATTTATACAATAAATTGTAAAAAATTCTTGCTATTTTTTACAATTTATTGTATGATATAGTAGCAAGAATAATGATAAGGAAAAAAATACCAAAAAATGACTTGGGAAAGGGGCAAAAATATGAAAAAAGGAATCATTATTGTCACCATTATGATGCTAGTAATGGGAATCTTTTTAATGGCTAATAGCAGTTATGCAGAGGATAAAGCAATTGATGACAAAACAGAAAGTAGAATTGTTGAAATCAAAGACAATGCAGCTAAATCATTAGAGGATTACAAAGAAAAATATGGCTCAGATACCTATGGAACAGTAGCCTATATTTTAAACTTGGTTCGAATTTATAGTATACCAGTATGCTTTTTAGGAATTGCTGTTGGTGCTATCCATCAATATGTAATAGGTATTAGAAAATTAGACACATTAGAAAGAGGGATGGCCTTTATTGTAACTTGTGTCACACTATTAATAATATGCCAAATTTTACCACTTGCGTTTGCTGTGTTTGTAAAATTTGGAAGGGGGTAACAAATGAAAGTTTTATTTGCTGTAAGTAATGAAGAGATATCAGAAGCAATTGTAAAAAAATATCAAAAGGAATACAAACAAATAATTTCCTATAAAAATGTATATTACTTTAACGCAATATTAAAGGAATTACAAAAAGACAAAACTTATGATAGAGTGGTTATTAGTGAGGACTTAGAAGCCTTTACACATACCCAATATGACCAAATTGATAAATTCATTTTTGAAAAATTAGATGGTATTAGTGATGAAGCATCTAATGTAAAAGGAAATGATACACCAATTATTGTAATTTGTTCAGACCGAAGAACAAAATCAGAACCTATGCTAGTAAAATTATTTGGTATTGGGATTTATAATGCTATCATTGGAAATGATAGAAGTGTAGATGAAGTTTGTCGTTTAATCAATCGACCACGTATTAAAAAAGAAGCAAAAGCTTACTATAAAATCGACACAGAAGACGTGGGATACCAAGCAGAAAACGAAAACGATGTGAGTGAAATGGAAATACAAAATATTGTTGCCCATTATAAAAGACTGGGAAAAAACGAAGATAGATATATTGATAGCTTTAACAATATAGCAGCCCAATACAATGATACCCAATTAAGAATTATCACAAAATTTTTACCTTTAAACGTACGTGCTGTTTTAGAGGAAAGGTCTCCAAAATACCAACAAATCATGTCTTTCAACAATGCTGTATCAGATAGTTTAAGAAAAAATAAAGAGGATGAGGACGAAGGACCAAGTCAAGTTTTATTGAAGTCTAAGAATAGAGATACTGTACTTTCTAAGCCAGTCGTAATACCATCTGCTGTTAATATGAGTGGAAGCAAAAAATTGGCAAGACAAAAACCAATGGTGGAACCAGAACCACAAGTAACTGAGGAAGTAGCAGAACCACAAATTCGTCCACAACCAGTCGTAAGACAACCTGTGCAAGAAGCTATGCCACAACAAGAACCAGTGGTAGCACCAGTGATAGAAGGCTTTGATGATTTTGAAGACTTTGTACCAGAGCCAGCAAAAGCAGAACCTATCCAAGCATCGGAGCCTATTATGCCAGGCTTAGTAGAAGAGGAAGAAGTACAAGAACCAATGATTGAAGGGTTAGACGAAATACCAGTTGTACCAGAAACTGTACAACCAGTAAAAAGAGGAAGAGGAAGACCTAGAAAAAATCCTATTCCAGTAGAAGACCCAAATAAACCAAAAAGAGGAAGAGGAAGACCTAGAAAAAATCCTGTTCCAGAGCCAATTGCTGTAGAAGAACCAAGCCAAGAAAAAGAACCAGAAGTTATAGAAGATGCAGTATTGCCAGGCTTTGAACCAGAAGTTCAACAACCAATTCCTCAGGCAGTACCACAACCAGTTAGGCAAGAACCTCAAGAAGAAGCTATTTTACCAGGTTTTGATGATATTTTTGAAGAGTTAGATGAGATAGAAATGCCATCTGTAGCACAACCAGCACCAGTCGCATCCACTATTCCAGAAGAAGCTATTTTACCAGGTTTTGAAGAAGAAACAGAGGAAGAAGAACTTATATTGCCAGGTTTAGAAAGGCAAGAAGAACCAGAAGAAATCATGCCAAGACCAGAGCCAGTGCTAACACATAATTATGAAGAAACGTATCAGGACAACTTTAGTAATTTTAAGGCAGAAGAAAATTTTGAGCCACAAGAGGAAATCGAAGTAATTGATTTAACAAACCTATTAACACCAGACAAGAAAATTGTTACTTTTGTGGGAACTAGCAAAAATGGAACTTCTTTTATTGTGAACAATGTAGCCGAATTATTAGCATCCATAGGAATTAATGTAGCTATTTTAGATACCACACAAAATAGAAATTCTTATTATATCTATACGAAAAATGAAGAACCTTTAAGAGAAGTAGCAACCCATAGTATTGAAAATTTAGCCAAAGGGGTAGCTAGTGGAATTAGTGTTAATCGAAATCTTACTGTTTATACTTCTTTGCCAGATGATGACGATAAAATCAATCATGTTGATAAAATCTTAGAAACTTTATTGCAAAAACACTCTTTGATTTTAATTGATACTGACTTTGAAACACCACTTCGCTATTTTGAACAATCACAAGAGACTTATTTAGTACAAAGTATGGATATTTTAACCATCCAACCACTAACGGCTTTCTTAAAAGAACTAAAATCAAAAAATATCTTAGATGAAAGAAAATTAAGAATTGTGTTAAATAAAGTTGTAAAAATTAGAGGAATTAAAGCAGCAACTATCATTGGGGGGATGGCATTTTATAATGACCCAGCGATGTCTTTTATGACAGAATTATTTGATAGAGATAGAATTAAATATGTTTCTATGCCATTTGAGGAGGAAACCTATATTAAATATTTAGAGGGAATTATTGAGTGCGAAATTTCACTAAAGGGATATTCGAAAGTATTTTTACAAACACTAAGAGAGTTAGGAAATATGATTTATCCCATTGTATCATCAGGGGCAAAAAATAATAAAAACTATCAACCACCAACAGCAAGAGGAAATCAAGGAGGAAATTTTTCAAATAGTATGAACGATACCTTAGACAAAATGAGAAATTTCTAAGAACATAAAAAGAGGACTAACCAAGAGGAGGGAAATGAATTTTGATTATAGCAGTCGTAGTAATCTTAGTCTTAATTGTATTAGGGTTAGTGGTGTACAATGTCAACATACACAAAAAAATACAAAAATTTAAAAACATGAACCAAAAAATTACCAATCTATATGTCGTACAAGACTTTATGAACGCCATAGGAGAAACTTCAACCGTAGAAGAAAAAATTAGAAAAATCAACGATATTCTAATCGAAAGATATGAAATTAAGTATTCTACGATAGTGGTATTTGATGGGGCAGAATATCAAGTAAAAGCTTCTAATGTAGATGAAAAGCATTGGACAGCCTTAAAGAAACTACAAAATGTTGATATGTTCAAAGACAGTATACAAGCAGCTACTCCTAAATATGTAACCGTAAATAACGAAAATGAGAGACTTCCTTATCAAGAAATGGAATTTGGAAGAGCTAAATCTGCCATATTCTTTCCTCTTTATATTGATAATGTCTATATCGGTTATTGGATTATCGAAAGTGGAACACCACATGATTTTGATAATGTCGATACTACGGTATTAGAAGTCATTAAAGAAAATATCGTTTCTGTCTTAAAAACCGTAGTGCATCAAAAAACATTAGAGACGATTGTTAGAAAAGACTTATTTACAGGTCTATATTCAGAAGAATACTTATATGGAGAAGGAAAGAAAATCATTGACCAATACACGATATCTACCATTTGTATGTTTAAAATAACGAATATACAAGAAATTAATAAGAAATATTGTCGAGAATTAGGAAATAAAGTAATTACTAAAATTAGTGAATATATTGCAAAAAATATTTCACAAGATTATGTGTTTGTAAGATATATGGGACCAAAATTTGTCATTGCCTTTTCTGGGGTAGAGACAAATGGCGTAGCAGACTTTCTAAATGAAATAAAAGAAAAGATAGAGGCAACCACCATTGCTTTAACCGAAGAAGAGATACAAGCCTTAGAGTTAGAAAAGGCCTTGCCAGGAAAAATGACCAAAGGAAATGAGTGCAAAGAAGCAGCCAAACCAAAATTGAATTTTGCGATATCATCTTATTATAAAGGAACGGGACTAGAAGAGGTATTGAAAAAACTAGAAGAATATTTAGACAAAGCACCGATTTCAGAAAGTGATATTACAAACCTATAAAAGGAGGAAACGTAAATGGAATTTGACAAGACAATGCATTTTGAAGTGGAAAGAGAAGAAAATCTAAAATGTCGTGAAATACTAAAGGAAGTATATGAGGCATTAGTAGAGAAAGGATACAATCCAATCAATCAAATTGTTGGTTATATTTTATCAGGAGACCCAACTTATATTACCAGTCATAATGATGCTAGAAATAAAATAAGAGCCATTGAAAGAGATGAACTTTTAGAAAAAATGGTAAAAGATTATATAGGATTAGAAGATAAATAATATGAGGATGTTAGGGATTGATTATGGAGAAGCACGTGTAGGAATAGCCATAACCGATGCACTGAATATAACAGTACAAGGGTTAGAAACCATACAAAGAAAGGCTTCAGATAAAGTGATTTTGCGAAGATTAGATGACATATTAAAGAAGTACGAGGTAGATACTATGGTAGTAGGGATGCCTCTTAATATGAACGGAACTATGTCAGAACGAGCAAAAATAACAGAAGAATTTATCCATAAATTAAAATGTAAATATAATAAAATGAAGATAGAAACGATAGATGAAAGACTAACAACCGTTGAAGCTCATAAAACGATGAATTTTTTAGACGTCAACAAGAATAAAAAGAAAGATATCGTAGATACTATATCTGCGGAATATATTTTAGAAACTTATTTAATAAAGTTCAAAAATTCATTGACAAATCATTAAAAATAGGTTATTAATATTAAAGATTTAATATATGAATTAAAAATTGAAAGGAGAAAAAAGATGGAAGAAAACTTTGAAGGAGAAGAATTAGATAACATTGTAGTATTAAATGACGAAGAGGGAAATGAAGTAAAATTTGAATTTTTAGATTTAGTAGAATTAGACGAAGAGGAATATGTAGTATTATTACCAGTAACAGAAGAAGGAGAAGAGGAAGAAGGAGAGGTAGTAATACTAAAGGTAGAAGATACAGACGAAGATGCAGATGAAGAATCTTATGTAAGTATCGAAGATGAAGAGATTTTAAATAAAGTATTTGAAATATTCAAAGAAAAATTTAAAGATGATTTTGATTTTGTAGATTAAGATAAAAGAAGGCAGGGATTAGGGGGACGTTCCTTAAAATCCCTTTTTCAGGGATTTAGGGGACAATCCTTCCTTGAAGAAGGAATTTTAACGAACGTCCTTTACCTTTGTTAGAAAGAGGAGGAAAAACAAATGAAGAATTTTTCAACTTGGATGCTAGTTATGTTTATGGCTATGTTTTGGGTGCTAAGAATTATCATAGCTTTTACTTATGAAGTGGGAGGAAGCTTTGGTGGCATTGAGCCATTTAATCAAACGATGGAAATTATTTTGTTATTTGTGGTTTTACTATGTATGTTATTAGTTATTAAAAGAAAAATGATAGGGGCTCTTATTTATTTATTAGCCTATGGTATGTATTTTGGAACGGATTTAATGACAGGCATTACCACCATAATGTCATCAACGGCTGAAATTACACCAACTAGTATGGGATTGTACTTAGGAACGATTGTATCTTTAATTGGAATTGCTTTGCCACTAGCGGTATTGTTTGATTTATTGCTAGATAAAAACAGAAAAGCCAACCCAAAGGATAAGAAAACAGATTGGTTTTATAAAAATGAGCAATTTGATAGAAAAATGGATGATAGAGCTGATAAGAATAATTATAGGACAATGTAAAGATAAATAGATGAAGGGATAATAAATGAACAGTAAAGAGCTAATATATGAAGGAATTGAAACAGCGTTAATAAATTTTAATTATAAATCAAATATAAATTATAGATTACAATTTATAGATAATAATTATAAAGAGGGAAGAAAAGTACTATCTAATATAGAAACAGAACTATTAGATTGCCAAGCTTTTCATTTTAGTGTGGCCTTTATAACAGATAGTGGCATAGCACCATTGTTACAAACTTTGAAGATTTTAGAAAAACGAAATATAAAAGGAAGGATTTTAACCAGTGACTATCTAGCATTTACAGAGCCAAAAGCTTTAAAAAGATTATCCCAATTTAAAAATATTACCATAAAAATGTATCAAACTAAAGGAACAATAGAAGGATTTCATACGAAAGGATACTTATTTGAAAAGGAGAACATTTATAAAATTATCACAGGAAGTTCTAATATGACGCAAAGAGCCTTATCAGTAAATAAAGAATGGAATACTAAAATAGTATCAACCAATCAAGGAGAATATGCAAGAGAGATAGTAGGAGAATTCAAAAGCTTATGGAATTCACCTTATAGTTTAGATTTTAAAGACTTTATAGATGACTATGAAGCCTATTACGAAAGAGTAAAAGCAGAAAAAAAGGCAAACCCTGTTATTGAAGTTTTATCAAACAAGGAGAAATTAGAGCCAAATCCCATGCAGATGGACTTTATTAATAATATTAAAAAACTTTGTGAAGCAGGAGAGAATAAAGCTTTATTAATTTCGGCTACAGGAACAGGAAAAACTTATGCTTCTGCTTTTGCTTTGCGTGAAACAAAAACAAAAAAGGCATTGTTTTTAGTACATAGGGAACAAATTGCCAGAAGAGCTATGGAAAGTTACAAGGTAGTGTTTAGAGATACGAAAAAATTTGGATTACTTTCAGGAAATTCAAAAAACTATGATGCCGAATATTTATTTTCTACGATGCAAACAATGGCCAAACCAGAAGTATTGAAAAAATTTGCAAAGGATGAATTTGAGGTAATTGTAATTGATGAAGCACATAGAGTAGGAGCTACTAGCTATCAAAGAATTATAGAACATTTCATGCCAAAACTATTAATAGGAATGACAGCTTCTCCAGAAAGAACGGATGGATTTGACGTTTACCAAGAATTTGATCATAATATAGCTTGTGAAATACGTTTGCAACAAGCTTTAGAGGAGAATTTTATTTGTCCTTTTCATTATTTTGGAATTACGGATATTGATATAGATGGAAATACACAAAATGAAGAAAATCGATTAAAAGATTTTAACCTTTTAACTTCTGAAGAGAGGGTTAATTATATCATAGAACAAATTAAGTATTATGGTTATTCAGGAGACAGGGTAAAAGGATTGGTGTTTTGTAGTTCCAAAAAAGAAGCTGAAAAATTAAGTGAAAAATTTAATCAAAAGGGATATACCACCATTGCACTTACTGGAAAAGATTCACAACAAAAAAGAGAAGAAGCAATTAACCGATTAGTAACTAACGAGGATGAAGAAAAAATAGATTATATTTTTACAGTAGATATTTTTAATGAAGGAATAGATATACCAGAAATTAACCAGGTAATTATGCTAAGACCAACTGAATCGCCAATTGTATTTGTTCAACAATTAGGAAGAGGACTACGAAAAACAGAAGAAAAAGAATATGTTGTGGTATTAGATTTCATAGGAAACTATAAAAATAACTTTATGATTCCGATTGCTTTGTCAGGAGACCGTAGTTATAGCAAGGATAATTTACGTAGATATGTCTTAGAAGGAGGACGCATTATTCCAGGCGCTTCAACAATTCATTTTGATGAAATAGCTAAAAAGAAAATATTTGAAGCAATTGATAGTGCTGATTTTACAGATATTAAATTAATCAAAGAGAATTACCAAAATTTAAAGAGTAAAATAGGACATATTCCTGCCTTGTCAGATTTTGATAAATATGGAGAACTGGATGTAATTAGAATATTTGATAACAAAAGTTTAGGTTCCTATTATAAATTTTTACAGAAATATGAGAAGAACTATAACATTGAATTGTCGGAAAAACAAGAAAAGATAATAGAATTCATTTCTAAAAAATTAGCGAACGGAAAAAGAGTGCATGAGTTAGAAGCGCTAAAAATAGCGTTAACCAACAAAACAAATATAATTGAAAAATTAAGGAAGCGAATGAAAAGGAATTATGGAATAGAAATTACACAGTTAGAAATAGATAGTGTAAGTAATGTTCTAACCAATAATTTTTTATCTGGTACAAGTAAGAATACTTATAAAGAATGTATATTACTAGAAAAAGATAGTAAAAGGGAAGAATATCATATTGCTAAAGATTTTGAAGAAGCATTAGGAAATAAAGAATTTAAAGATATGGTAGAAGAATTACTTGAATTTGGTATTCACAGATATAAACAAAATTATCATAATCGATATAAAGATACTAATTTTGCGTTATATCAAAAATATACTTATGAAGATGTATGTAAATTGTTAAATTGGAAAAATAATGAAGTGCCACTCAATATCGGAGGCTATAAATTTGATAAGGATACTAAAACTTTACCAGTTTTTATTAATTATGACAAAAGTGAAAGGATCCAAGATACGATAAAGTATAAAGATCATTTTGTTAGCAATGATAAATTAATAGCTATATCAAAAAGTAGGAGAAGTAAGAATTCAGAAGATGTTCAGAATTTTGTGAAAGCAGAAGAAAGAGGAATTACCGTTGAATTATTTGTGAGAAAAAATAAGGATGATAAAAGCTCGAAAGAATTTTATTATTTAGGAAGAATGAAAGCAACAGGGGATTTGAAGGAATTTACGATGACAAATACCAATAAAACAGCAGTAGAAATAGAATGGGTTTTAGAAACACCAATAAGGGAAGATATTTATGAATATATTGTAAAGGGATAGTGGAGGAAAAATGAAAGTAATTAAAGTAGTAGCAGCAATTATCATAAAGGATGATAAAATTTTTGCAACACAACGAGGTTATGGAGAATTTAAAGATGGTTGGGAATTTCCTGGTGGGAAAATAGAAGAAGGAGAAGGACCAGAGGAAGCAATTATAAGAGAGATAAAAGAAGAATTAGATATTGATATTAAAGTAGAGGAACTATTTGATACTGTAGAATATGATTATCCTAACTTTCATTTATCAATGAATTGTTTCTTGTGTCACATAACAACAGGAGAAATTGTACTAAAAGAGCATGAAGCTGCAAAATGGCTATCTAAAAATGAGCTTGATACAGTGGATTGGTTGCCAGCTGATAGAGGTTTAATAGAGAAACTAGGTAATATGAAGTAGGTGAAGAAAATGAATAAGGAACAAAATACAACACAAATCAATATCAATTGGTATCCGGGTCACATGGCAAAGACTAGAAGGCAAATAGAACAAGACTTAAAAATTGTTGACATAGTGATTGAATTACTAGATGCTAGAATACCAATTTCAAGTCAAAATCCAGATATTGCTAACATAACGAGAGGAAAGAAAAAAATTATCGTATTAAACAAATGTGATTTAGCAGATGAAAAGAAAAATCAGCAATGGATACAATTTTTTGAAAACAAAGGAATACCAGCTGTATTAACAGATTCAAATTCGGGAAAGGGAATCGACCAATGCATCCGAAAAATAGAAAGCATGATGAGTGAAGATTTACAAAACCAAGCTAATAAAGGAAGAATTGGAAGAAAAATCAGAGCCATGATACTTCGGAATACCCAATATTGGAAAATCTTCTTTCATCAACCGAATTTCCAAAAGAACGACGGCAGGTGTAGGAAACAAGCCAGGAGTAACCAAACAAAAACAATGGATACGTATTAATGACAAAATCGAGTTATTAGATACACCAGGGGTACTATGGCCAAAATTTGAAAGTCAAGAAGTAGCCTTAAATCTTGCTTTTACAGGAACCATTAAAGAAGATATCTTAGAAAGAGTAGACATTGCCTATTACCTTACAAAATTTTTAGTAAGAAATAATCCAGAAAAATTATGCGAAAGATACAAAATAACCAAAGAAATGATAGAAGAAAAATTAAAACAAGAGCAAGCAGAAAATGAAAATATTTATGAAATCATGCTAGAAATCGGAAAAAAGAGAGGTTGCATTATTTCAGGAGGAAACGTGGATGAAGAAAAAACAGCACGAATACTTTTAGACGAATTTAAAAATGGTGTCATGGGAAAGATAACAATCGAATGTCCTGGTAGGGATGGTTCTAAATAGGACATGATAAAGAGGAAAGTAGAAAATGGAAGATTGGATTGGGTTAAACAGACCAGAAGAAGAAATTAATCTACTATCGCCACTAACGTGGGCGTATGTAGGAGATTGTGTTTATGAATTGTATATCAGAACGAATTTGGTAAATCAAACGAATTTAAAGCCACATAAATTACATATCGAAACGATTAAATATGTGAAAGCTAGAAGTCAAGCAAAGTTATTAGAGAAAATTTATGAGAATTTAACAGAAGAAGAAAAGGATATTGTAAGACGTGGAAGAAATGCGGAAAGTCATCATTTGCCTAAAAATGCAAATGTACAAGAATATCGATATGCAACAGCTTTTGAGGCTTTGATAGGTTATTTGTATTTAACGAAGAAAACAAAGAGATTGAAAGAAATTTTAGCGTTAGCGGTTGACGAAATGGCAAAAAGATGATATAACTAAAGAGTAGTCAACAAGGCCCCTTGGTCAAGCGGTTAAGACGCCACCCTCTCAAGGTGGAATCATGGGTTCGATTCCCGTAGGGGTCACCAGAATTTCAATGTAAAATTGAAAGATAGGTGAAAAAATGCAAGATAAATACGAACTAACACAAGAAGAAAACATATTTTTAGCCAAAAAAATGTTAGTAAACAATATCTATAGTAATGCTAAGATAGAAGGTTGCAATGTCACTTTTCCGGAAACAGAAAC
This sequence comes from uncultured Clostridium sp., assembly GCA_947574235.1. Classification (GTDB taxonomy): domain Bacteria; phylum Bacillota; class Clostridia; order TANB77; family CAG-508; genus CAG-269. Next base: position 23,884 of record CANPIU010000011.1, read on the forward strand.
CATATTAAATGGAGTAAATGTGCCAAATGTAACATTAGAGGATATACAATGTATTTTAAATTTAAGAGATGCATGGAAATATTTAATAACAACAGTTGAAAACGAATTTAATTTAGAATATATCTGTAAAATTAATGAATATGTTGCTAGGAACGAGTCTCTGCAATGGGGAGCATTAAGAACAGGAAAGGTACTAATATCTGGAACAGAATATGTACCAGATATACCAAGGCAAGAAGAGGTGAAAAAACACATAAAAGAGATTTTAGCAATTGAAAATGTAACAACAAGAGCAATTCAATATATGCTTTATGGTATGAGAAGCCAATTATTTTGGGATGGAAATAAACGAACTAGCTTAATTTGTGCTAATAAAATTTTAATTCAAAAGGGAAAAGGAATTTTAATGGTACAGGACAAATATTTAAAAGAGTTTAGTGAATTGTTAACAAATTATTATGATACCAATCAAAGCAAGAAAATAGAAGAATTCTTATACAAGTATTGTATATTTGGAATTGATAAAGTTTAAAAGGGAGTAGCTTTTTATTACTAATCAACAGTCGCGATATTATTAAATATCTGGTTAGTAAGGCTAAACTAGTCAAGCGAGACTTTTAAGAGGAATAGAAAAATATTCCTTTTAGAAGTCTTTTTGTTATTAAAATACAAAAAATGTTAAGAATATTAAAAAAGGAGTGGTTAAAAATGGAACACAAAAAATGGTACAATTATGAAAGCGAAGAAGTAGAAAAGGAATTACAAACCAATCAAGAGAAAGGATTGACAACTAAGGAAGTTCAAAAAAGACAAGAAAAATATGGACTAAATCAATTAGAGACTGGAAAGAAGAAAAGTTTAATCCAAAGATTTGCAGACCAATTTAAAGACTTTTCTATTATTGTATTAATCATAGCAGCTGTTGTATCAGGAGCCGTTGGAATTGCAGAAGGAGAAGGAATAACAGATACGATTATCATTTTAATTGTTGTACTTGTCAATGCTATCATAGGAGTAACCCAAGAAGCCAAAGCAGAAAAATCATTGGAGGCTTTGCAAAAACTAACAGACCATGCAGCCAAAGTAATGCGAAATGGAGAAATTACTGTGGTTCCTGCTAAAGAATTAGTCCTAGGAGACATTGTAGTATTAGATACAGGAGACTATATTCCAGCAGACTTAAGAATAATCGAAGCCGTTAACTTAAAATCACAAGAGGCTTCTTTAACAGGGGAATCTGTACCAGTAGAAAAAGTGACGAACAAAATTGAAGGCGAGGAAGTTGGAATCGGCGATAGAGTTAATATGCTATTTTCCTCAAGCTTAGTTACCTATGGTAGAGGAAAAGGAATTGTAGTGGAAACTGGTATGACAACAGAGGTTGGAAAGATAGCAGGTATGATAAATAGTACCGAAAAACAAGAAACCCCTTTGCAACAAAAATTAAATAAATTAGGAAAAACATTAGGGATGGCAGCACTTGCTATTTGTGCTTTTATCTTTGTAATCGGTTTAATACAAGGAAAAGAACCAATCCATATGTTTATGACAGCAGTAAGCCTTGCTGTTGCAGCCATACCAGAAGGATTAGTAGCCGTATCCACTATCGTATTAGCCATTGGTGTGCAAAAAATGGTCAAGAAAAATGCCATTGTAAAAAGATTGCCAGCAGTGGAAACTTTAGGTAGTAGTACCGTTATTTGTTCTGACAAAACAGGAACATTAACCCAAAATAAAATGACAGTAGAAAAAATATTTATTAATAGTGAAACCAAAGATTTAGAAAACGTAAAGGAAATTAGCGAAGATATCAATAAATTGGTCTATGCCAATATGTTATGTAATGATACCAAAATTGCAAAGGACGGGAGCCTAACAGGAGACCCAACAGAAACGGCATTAGTGGATATGGCTTTTAAGTTGGATTTTGACCCAAGTATTTATGATAGAACACCACGTTTAAACGAAGTTCCTTTCGACTCAGACAGAAAATTAATGACAACGGTCAACGAGCAAAATGGCAAATATATTGTTTATACCAAAGGTGGTGTAGATGAATTATTGAAAAACTGCCGAGCTTATTTGAGTCATGGAGAAATCAAACAAGACTTAGAAAATTATGCTGTTACTATTAGAGAGAACAATGAAGCAATGGCAAAAGAAGCACTAAGAGTCTTAGCATGTGCTTATAAAGAAATCGACCATAAACCAACGGATGAAGAAATGAAAAAGATAGAGAGTGACTTAATATTTATTGGGATGGTAGGGATGATTGACCCACCAAGAGAGGAAGCAAAAGTTGCAGTAGAAAAGTGTAAAACAGCAGGCATTAAAACGGTAATGATTACAGGAGACCATAAAATCACAGCAACAGCGATTGCTAAGAAGTTAGGAATTTTAGAAAAAGAAGACGAAGCTATTACAGGGTTAGAACTTGAAAAAATGTCAGACGAAGAATTGGAAAAAAGAGTTAGGCAATTTTCTGTTTATGCCAGAGTATCACCAGAGCATAAAGTTAGAATTGTAAAAGCTTGGCAAAAAAATGGAGAAGTAGTTGCCATGACAGGAGATGGCGTTAATGATAGTCCAGCTCTTAAAACTTCAGACATTGGTTGTGCGATGGGGATGGTTGGAACAGATGTAGCCAAAGAGGCAGCAGACGTTATTTTAACCGATGATAATTTTGCTACTATTGTATCAGCCGTAGAAGAGGGAAGAAGAATTTACGATAATATTTTAAAAGTAATTCAATTTCTATTATCTAGCAATGTAGGAGAAATTGTAGTATTATTTTTAGCCACTCTTTGTACCCCATTGTTTGCTAATTGGTTTGGCATAACCGATATTTCTCGTTTGGAAATTTTACTACCCATCCATATTTTATGGATAAACTTAGTAACAGATTCCCTTCCAGCCTTAGCATTAGCCTTTGACCCAGCCAATGCAGATATCATGAAAAGAAAGCCAACCAAGCCAGGTAAAGGTGTGTTTACGAAAGGGATGACATGGCGTGTTATATACCAGGGGGCTATGATAGGATTACTAACCTTAGCAGCATTTATAATAGGATTGGCTACTACCAATGAGCCAATTGATGGTTTGACATTGGATGAGTCCAAAATAGAAGTAGGCCAAACGATGGCATTTGTTACGCTAGCTTTATCAGAATTAGTTCATGTATTTAATGTAAGAAATAATAAACAGTCAGTATTTAAAACGAAAGTATTTAATAATAGCAAGTTGGTTTGGGCGATACTTGCGTCAGCAGCCTTAATGTTTGTAATTCTTGCGGTTCCAGCATTAAGAAATATCTTTAGCATACCATTACTTCCAACAGAAAATGTACTTGAATTAATAGGTCTAATTTTAGCACCACTTGTGATTGTAGAGTTGTTTAAGTTATTTAAGATTAATACAGCGAAGGATGAATAAAGTGGGATATTAAACGAAATTTAGTTGCTATTTTCATATAGATATGGTAATATAATGCAAGAAAGAGGGAAAACTAAAACAAGAGATATGTCCCTTTTGCACATTTTTGTGCAAAAGGAAACGTACCTAAAGGTATAACTTATCTGTACGCATTAAAAATGCTACAGCTAAGAAATCCCTGATGCACCTCGATGCACATAGGAGAGTGAGAAAATGAGTGATAAATTTTATGTAACAACACCAATCTACTACCCAAGTGGGAGATATCATATAGGAACGGCTTATACAACAGTACTTGCAGACAGTATGAAGCGTTACCACAAATTAAAAGGAAAAGATTGTTACATGTTAACAGGAGCCGATGAACACGGACAGAAAATTGAAAAAAAGGCAAAAGAGGCAGGAAAAACGCCACAAGAATATGTCGATGAAATGGCAGTTATGGCAAAAGAATTGTGGGCTAACATGAAGATTGATTATGACGATTTTATTCGAACCACAGACAAAAGGCATGAGGAAGTCGTACAAAAAATATTTGACCGATTTTTACAACAAGGTGATATCTATAAAGGCCAATATGAAGGTTGGTATTGTATTCCTTGTGAGACCTTTTTTACCGAAACGCAATTGGTCGATGGAAAGTGCCCAGATTGTGGTAGAGAAGTAGAATTAATGAAAGAGGAATCTTATTTCTTTAACATGAAGAAATATGCTAATAGACTGCTAAAATATTACGAAGACCATCCCAATTTTATTAAACCAGAATACAGAAAAAATGAGATGATTAACAACTTTATTAAGCCAGGACTAGAAGATTTATGTGTAAGTAGAACATCTTTTGATTGGGGGATTCCCGTAACCAAAGACCCAAAACATGTTGTATATGTATGGCTAGATGCGCTAACCAATTATATTACAGCCTTAGGTTATTTATCAGAAGATGAAACACGATTTCAAAAATACTGGCCAGCAGACTTACAAATCGTAGGAAAAGACATTGCCAGATTTCACTTAATCTATTGGCCAATTTTTCTAATGGCCTTGGACTTGCCATTACCAAAAACCATTTTAGTGCATAACTGGATTATGATGAAAGATGGAAAAATGTCAAAATCAAAAGGAAATGTAATTTACCCTGAAACTTTAATCGAGCGTTATGGCTTAGACAGTGTTCGCTATTTCTTACTAAGAGAAATGCCAGTCTCACAAGACGGAATTTTTTCACCAGAAGCCTTTGTCGAAAGATATAATTTTGACCTATGTAATGACTTAAGTAATCTATTAAATCGAACCATATCTATGGTAAACAAATATTTTGAGGGAAATATTCCAGCTTATAATGGAACCCCAAACGAAGTAGACAAAGAACTAGAAGAATATGCACTAGCACAAATAGAAGCCTTTGAAGAAAAATGGAACAACTATGAAATAGCCAATAGCATCCAAGAAATTTGGAACTTAATTGCTAGAACCAACAAATATATCGATGAGACTATGCCATGGGCCTTAGCCAAAGAAGAACAAACCAAAAAATTACAATCTTGTATGTATCACTTAGTTGAAAACCTAAGGAAAATAGCGATTTTAATCAGTCCTTTTATGGAAGAAACAGCCAATAATATTTTTAGACAACTAGGAATTGAAAAAATCGACATGAAAAACTGGAAAAATTTGAAAACTTATGATACAATAGAAAAAACAAAAGTAATCCCAAAAGGAGAACCTATTTTTATGAGATTAAACGCAGAAGAAGAAGTAGATTTTCTAAAAAAAGTAATGAAGGGAGAATAGATATGGGAGAAACAAAAGAAAATAAAAAAGCAAAAAAAGGAAAACATAAAGAAAAGGCAACCATTGGAGACATTATATTTCGAGTGTTAATCGTAGGAGCAATTTTTTGTATAGCCATTATAGCATATGTTTTCTATTTAAGAGGAATTGCTAATTAAAAATATTAAAAATGATAAGCTTTTTAAAAAGTTTATCATTTTTTAGGTAAAGGACTACAAAAAACTTTTAAAATAGTATATAATAGAAAAAAATCACAAAAGGGATGTAAAATTAATGGTAAAAGATAAAATCTATGGAATTACAATATCCGAAAAACAAATTAACACAAAAAAAATAGCCATATTAATCTTATTAATTATCGTAGCAATAGGTCTTATTCTAGTAGCCAGAAATACAATAGACATGATAAAACAGCATAAAGTATACAAACAATATGAAGCACAACTAGCCACTCTTGCTAAACAAGAAGAATTGAAACAACAAGAAGAAGTAGTACAAGAAAACACACCTCAAATGCCACAATTAACAGAGGAAGCAAGAAAAAAGATAGAAACCATTTATCAGGCAGAAAATAAAAGGGCTTTTCTAACCTTTGATGATGGACCATCAACAGTAACACCAACCATTTTAGACGTATTAAAACAAGAAAACATAAAGGCAAGTTTTTTTGTATTGGGTTCCAGGGTAAAGGCTATGCCAGAAATGACAAAAAGAATTTATGAGGAGGGGCATTACTTAGCAAACCATGGATACTCACATTCTTATTCGGCTATTTATGCTTCGCCACAAGCGGTGCTAGACGAATTTAGTCAGTGTAATGAAGCCGTAAGAAATGCAATTGGAATGACAGAATATCATTCCCACTTATTTCGCTTTCCAGGAGGTCTACCAGGTGGAAAATATGCAGAGATTAAAAGACAAGCAAGAGAATTATTATCACAAAATGACATTGTAAACATTGATTGGAATGCCTTAACAGGGGATGCCGAAACAGCCAATCCAACTGTTGAATTCGAAATGCAAAGGATACAAGAAACGGTAAACAATAAAACTAGTGTAGTTATTTTAATGCATGATGCCCAAGCAAAAGCAGTAACTGCAGAGGCTTTGCCACAAATTATTTCTTGGCTAAGAGAAAATGGCTATGAATTTAAAAATTTTTATGAAATCATGAAATAGAAGGAGCGAGAACCTTGCCTAAGAAAATAGAGAAAAATGTAAGCATAGAAGAAAAATTAGAATATTTAGGACTAGATTTAGGAAAAATACCAACAAGCTTAAAAAAAGTAGAACCTTTAGACTTTCGAATTCCTAAATTTTATGACGAAAAACAATATCGACAATATCGCTATATTCCCATTAAAGACATACAAATTTTATTGTCGCCAACCAATCGCTTAGACGAAATCGGGGAAAAGTATAAAAAAGCAAGTCCGTTAGCAGATTACTTAGATAGCAAAAGTGAAAAAAATATCTTAAAATATACAACCTTTCTGAATATGCTAAAAAAAGTAAAAATAGAGGAAATCGAAAGAATAGAACAAGAACAAGCTAATTTAGGAAAGCGAATTCCGTTCAAAGTCAAATTTGAAGGGAATTACTTGTGGCAAATCTACTATTCCGAAACTACTGACAAATATTTTATGCTAGTACCAACCGAAGATGCTAATTATGCGACCTTTTTCTATTTGTTAAAAAAACAATTAGAAAAAAGAAGAACAGGGAAAATCTTCGTACCAATTCGAAACGTGGGATATAGTCAAGAATATTTAAAAAAGTCACAATTTGAAGATATCGAAAATTTCTTGTGGCTATTTACCAAAGATTGGCCATTGCTCTATGAAGTATATGACAAGAACAACGAACTGAGCATACAAATTGTAGGAGAAACCGAGGTTTATGAAAGAATAAAAAGTCCCTACCGAATTAAATTAACCAACCAAGAAGAAGCTACACAATTTTATAAACTAATAAAAGCTATGTTTATTCTGCAAACAGAATTGCCACATTATTTTACGTTTCAAACCAATATTGGAAAAACAGGAGAAATCGAATTTTGTTTTGAGGACCAAAAAATAGAATACAGTACTATCCCAGAGTGGATAAACGAAGCATGCAAAATAGGAAAAAATAGAATACAAGAAGTAAGAGAAGTCATTAAAAATAGCAAAAGAAAACTAGAGATTTTAAAAGAAGAAGTAGCTTTGCAAGAAATCGAATATTTAGCAAAAGAAAAGCAAATTACAACTTTTTTAGAGTGTAAAAAAACTTTTTTTGGTAAATTTAAATATTATTTTAAATATAGTAAAAAGAAAAATAAGCCAGAACAACCACTAACTCAGAATGCTGTGGAAGAAGAACTTAATGATTTAGCGAAAGTAACGGTTAAAAACGAAATTGTAAAGAGAAGAAAGAGAAAAGAAATAGGCGAAAAAGAAAATTACACGATTGAAGAATTAATTGATATCTATAAAGAATTTGAAAAGTTAGAATATATCATCAAAAATATCATGATGGATTTGAATAGTTTGAAATTAAAAAGGAAAAACATGGCAAAGAAAATCGAAAATGCTACCTTGTTCATTGAAGAAATCGATAGCCATAAAAGAAGTATTTTTGAATTTTGGAAATACAGTAATAAAGATGCGATGGCAAGCCTTCCAGAAGGAGAAGAAGAGGAAGTCAATATCACAAGAAAGATTACCAAAGTATTTGATTATGAAGAAGATTTAGAGAAATTCGGAAAGATGATGGATAAGATACAAAGAAAAGTTTTGACAAAACAGGAGACCGATAGTGTTTATATTACTTCTACCAATTTAATTGATATTCTAAATCGTGTCAAAAATAATGAAGTTATGCCAAAAGATATAACAGCAAGTTTGAGAGAACTTAAAAAAGAAGCTGTAGAAGAAAAAGCCTTGATGGAAAAAGATGAGTTTGACATATTTGGAGGGATGGCACAAGATAGGTCAAAGGTATCTAAAATTAAAAATAAGAAACATAGAGAGATGCCAAAAGATAAATTTGCGATATTGGATATTAATAAAGGGGCTAAGCAAATTGGCTACAAATTAGCCTTAGAGCAAGTAATCGAAAATGTAAAAAAAGCTTTGCAAAAAGTGACTATTTCCGAGGATTTACCAGTTTATAAAGCCATTCAAGAGGATTTATTAGACGAAAAACAAATTAATGTATTTGATATTAATCCAGAAGCGGAAATGAGAGAAGCTATTACCCAAGGAAAATCCAAGATTAGTTTCTATAAAATCAACTTAAAACGAGGCGCCAATGCCATTAGCTTTACGAATAACATTTTTTATGACAATTTGAATAAAACACTACCAATTGGTCAAGACTTATCTACTAAAATTTTAGTAGATGTTGCTAGATTACCAATGGATTTGAAGAAGAAAACTTCGTTTAAAATGGTTGATTTAGAAAAAGGAAATGACTTTTCAACCATAACCATCAAAACTATACGTGTTTTTGAGTATGGAGGTTAATCAAAATAACAAAAAAATCTCTTTTGCATATAGTAATGGTATGTAAAGGAGGTTTTTTGTGTGAAAACAGGAAAACGATTTATCATCCTATTTATGATTTTAACATTTTTAGTATTTGCAGACATAAACATTACTTATGCCTTAACACCAAGTAGTGACCCAAGATATGAAGGGATTGACGTAAGTAACTGGCAAGGGTACATAGATTATAGGCAAGTTAAAGAAAGTGGAATTGAAGTAGTTTATATTAAATCTAGCCAAGGAAGCAATATTAAAGATGCCTATTTTGACATTAATTATGAAAAGGCAAAAGCAAATGGACTAAAAGTAGGATTTTATCATTTCTTGACAGCAACCAATACGGAGGAAGCAGAGCAAGAAGCTAGATTTTTTGCTTCTGTCATTGCTGGTAAACAACCAGACTGTAAATTAGTAATGGACTATGAAGTGTTTGGTGGGGTAAGTATCGAAGCATCCAATAACATTGCACAAGTCTTTTTAGAAACGGTTAAGAGGCTAACCAATAAAGAAGTTATTGTATATAGTGACTTGTCAAATGCTAGGGACCGATTTGGAAGTCAGATTGCAGACAACTATGAATTATGGATTGCTTATTATGGAGATTATAACAACTTAAGAAATATTGAAACAAGATGGCAAAGATGGATTGGGGTGCAATATACGGATAGAGGCTATGTACCAGGAATACGAGGAAATGTAGACAGAGATTTATATACCGAAAACATTTTTTTATCCGACACCAGTGAAGTGCCAAACAACGAAAATCCAAATGGCACTATCAACACAGAAACAATCAGCTATACCGTACAAAGTGGAGACACTTTATCTAGTATTGCTAGCCGATATGGAACCACAGTACAAGAATTAGTAGATATGAATGGCTTAAGCAATCCAAATTTAATTTACCCAGGAGAAGTATTAAGAATTGCAACGAATTCTACTGTACATGGTTCAGAAACACGAGGAACCGGAAGTATTATTTATACTGTACAACGAGGAAACACCTTATCACAAATTGCAAGTACATATGGTGTTAGCGTTAGTCACATAGTAGAAATTAATAACATAGCCAATCCGAACTTAATCTATCCAGGTCAAAAACTAAGAATTACAGAAAGTACAAATACCAACTTAAATCCGGTTATCCAAAACAATTTCTATACCGTACAAACAGGAGATACCTTATCCGGAATTGCCAGAAGATATGGCATTTCTACCCAATATTTGGTTCGTCTAAATGGAATCAGAAATCCGAACTTAATTTACCCAGGCCAAATGCTTAAGGTCTAAATTGTCCCCATTGGTTCCGGGTTTGATTGGGGAAGTTTCAAATTTTTCTTGAAAATACAAAAAATAAATGATACAATAGCGACATAAAAGAGAGAAAGGGATGTTAAAAATGACGTATTTAAAAGAAACAAGGATAAAGTAAAGCAAAGATTAGAAAAAAAGGGGAAAAGGTAGCAGAGATTAGTAAAGAGACAGGTGTTAGTAGTTCAACTATTTATAAATGGAAAAAAGAAAATAAAGAAAAAGAACAACAACCAGAAGAAGTGAAAAATAAAATAGAAGAAAAAAATGACTTTAAGGAGAGCATGAAAGTAGAAGTAAGTCCAGAACCAGTTGTTACTATAATGGAGAATAAAGAAAAAGAGGCAGGCCATTTTCATGGAATTATTAAATATTTAGAGGACAAGAGACGTTCTATCTATGTTAATATGCAATCAAGTAATTATAAAGTACAAGCAAAAGGAATTTCACAATGGGATAAGATGGAGGCATTAATAGGAAAGGTAAATGAAAATAGAGATAATAAAGAGTATTTAAATCAATTACATGAGAAAATTTTACATTTGCAAGAATTAGAAAATGGGATGGATAGATAAGTTGCAAGTAAGAATTTTATTAAAAATATAGACAAAAAAAAAAATATGTGCTAAGATAATAAAGTACATATTTTTATTTGTCATATATAATTTATCAATGAAATCGATAATTTTAAATTAATACATGCCGATGTGGCGGAATTGGTAGACGCACTGGATTCAAAATCCAGCGGGAAACCATGTGGGTTCGAGTCCCACCATCGGTACCAACGACGTATCTGTTCGAACTAACAGAGCAGATAGATAAAATATCATTCTGAAAAGGATGGTATTTTTTTATTGCAAAAATGTCATCCCTTTTCAGTAGGTGTAAAATCATTAAAATTCATTGAAGAAGATATTAAATAACAAATGAAAATAAATTTTATTGCCTCGCAGAGCACCTATGTTATGATAGTACGTCATAACATATAGGGGGTTAGGAACTGTGACAATGTCAAAGTCCCATGCTACGAATACATTTAATAAATATTCTTAAAACTACAAAAGTAAATTGTACTATATTTATAAAATAAAAAGAAAAATTTATTGACTTTTACAAACAATTGTTTTATAATGCTAAGAGAAGTAAATAATTAATTATGAAACGGAGATGATACTATTGAAGGAAATAGATAAAAATAATAAATCATTTGAAGATATTAAACATATTGATGAAAATGGCATTGAATTTTGGTATGCTAGAGAACTTATGCCTATTCTACAATACTCAAAATGGGAAAATTTTAAAAAAGTAATTGAAAAAGCAATGATTGCTTGTGAAAATAGCGGAATTTCAGCAAAGGATTGCTTTCCTGACGTCAGGAAGCCAATAATTTCTGGAAAAGGAAAAGAAGAACTTATAGAAGATTATAAATTAAATCGTTATGCTTGTTATTTAATAGCACAAAATGGAGATAGCAGAAAAAAGGTAATTGCCCTTGCTCAAACATATTTTGCAGTTCAAACTAGAAAACAAGAAATTACTGAAAAAGAATATAGTTCATTGACAGAAGATGAAAAGAGATTTTACCAAAGAAACTTAACAAAAAAAGGTAATTATTCACTTAATCAAACAGCTAAAAATGCAGGAGTTAAGAATTTTGATAAATTTCATAATGCTGGGTATAAAGGTTTATACAATGGGGAAACGGCTGATGATATTGCCAAAAGAAAAGGATTAAGATATAGAGAAGATATTTTAGATAATATGGGAAGTGAAGAACTTGCAGCTAATTTATTTCGCATAACGCAAACAGAATCAAGATTAAAAAGAGATAAAGTTAATACTGAAAAGAAAGCTTGCGATACTCATAATAAAATTGGAAAAATAGTTAGAAAAGCAATAAAAGAAGCAGGACGGAGTTATGCCAGAAGAGTTATCAACACCTCAAAAGAGTTTAAAACAATTAGAAAAAGAAAATAGGAGAAGTTTAAAAAATAAATAACATTTATCACTGATTTTGAAACAGATAATAGAGTGCTTTTGTGCAAGATATTTCTCACTAAGGCGACAAAATATCGAAAAACGATAAAAAAATATTGACAAACAAAAACAAAAGAGATACAATATCTTCATAATAAAAATTATGGAGGTATTTTTTATGCAAATAACGGGAAAAAAAGGAATAGGAAATATTCTAAGAATAATGCTACAAATAGCATTTTATGGAGGAATTATCCTCTTAGCAATCCTACCATTTATTTTACAAGCATTTGGAACACACTTAAATGCCAGTATGTTTATCATTTATCCAAATGGGCTAGTATTACTAATTATTGTTAGGCAATTCATAAAATTATTTGACTCCTTAAAAAACAATGTACCATTTAGTAGAGAAAATGTTACTATATTAAGGAACACAGGAAAAGTAGCTTTAATTGAAAGTCTTTTGTGGTTATTGGATTTATTAATTGAAATGATACTAGTAAAATCATATGATATCTTAGTTATTTTGGTTGTGTGTTTCCTAAGTATTCTGTTTTTAGGTGTTTCCATAGCCCTATACGTATTAGCAGAACTTTTTAAAGAAGCTACACAATATAAAAAAGAAAATGAATTAACCATTTAGCAAGGAGAAGAAAAATGATAATCGTAAATTTAGATGTTATGATGGCAAGAAGAAAAATCAGTTCTTTTGAATTAGCCGACAAAATTGGCATTACACCAGCCAATTTATCTATTTTAAAAACTAACAAAGGAAAAGCCATAAGATTTTCGACCTTAGATAAAATTTGTGAAATTTTAAAATGTACGCCAGGAGACATTTTAGAATATAAGGAAGGGGATTAAAAAAATGATAGCCATTATAATAGCAGCCATTATTTTTAGTATATGGGGTGTAACCTTATTTTTGGGAAAAGAGATAGGTTTATCAATGTTTTTGTTTGTGTTGCCTATCACATATTTTCTATTGGATTTAATCAGCAAAAATCAAAAACTAAAAAATAAAAAAGCCAAATTATTAATTCTTCCAATTTTATTACTATCCTTAACTTATGTGTTATTTGACAATCCATTTTTCAATCGTATTAATATTGTTGTTATTCCTATTTTAGTCGTCATCATGGTAATTGCTTCTAGGAACGAAAATACCAATAAGGGATGGAATTGGATAAATGAAATCATAGAAATGATTTTTGAACCCTTAAGCTTTATCGGAGAAATTTTTGAAAAAATAAGACAGTTGATAGAAAATAAACTAAAAATTACTAGGGCTAACAAAAGAGGAACAAGCTTTAAAAAGGTAATAAAAGCAGTCTTAATAACGTTTCCCATTGCTTTGGTAATTCTAGGTCTTTTGGTTTCAGCAGATGAAGTATTTGGTAATATGTTTATGCGGTTTTGTACTTGATTTGATGAGATTAGTGGGAAAAATAAAAATAGCTAATATTGTGATAAGGTTAATATTAATGGTATGCACTTTTGTGTATTTCTTGTGTTTCTTTGATTTTATTATTAGTAGATATGAAAAGCACGAGGCGACTACGAAAAGTAAAGAAGCCCAAAAAGATAGTTTCACTATTAAAATGATACTAGGGGTACTAAACGTTATTTATTTTGTATTTTGTATCATACAAATAAAATCATTTTTTATGGAAGACTCATCTATCCATTATGCTCATTATGCAAGACAGGGATTTTTCCAACTAATGATAGTGTCAGTGATTAATCTAGTGACAATTTTAATTGCTAAAAAGCAAGATAAGAAAAGTAAATATATTCAAGCTATGAGTATTGTTATGATTGCTTTTACCTTTATCTTATTACTTTCAGCAGCAGTTCGTATGTATTTTTATGAAAGTGCTTATGGTTATACACTTTTGAGATTGCTAGTTTACTGTGTGCTATTGACAGAAGGGATATTGCTAATACCAACGATTCTTTCTATTTTGAATAGAAAAATTAACTTGCCAAAAGTGTATTTTTGCATTATGATTGTAATTTATGTAGGGATGAATTTTGCTAATTTTAACTATGTGATTGCCAAAAGAAATGTTGAACGATATGCTATTACTGGAAAAATCGATTTAAGCTACTTAAAATATGAAACAGGTGCAGATGGAATAGAGCCAATACTTAGTATTTTGGATTTGGAAAACGGGGAACAAGAAGTAAAAGATGAAGTAAGAGAATATGCAAACAAGCTATATAAAAAGCTTAGCGAAGAAAAGGTAGACTTTAGAGATTTTAATCTTTCAAAGTGGAGAGCCAAAAAGTTGTGTGATTTTTAAAGCATCGCTAAAAATGTGAAAAACTCTTGACTTTTTGGAAAATTTATCGCATAATTTAAAAGAAAAATACCAAAATATTAAAAGGAAAGGAATGTGATAAAAATGGAATTAAAAGGAAGTAAAACAGAGCAAAATTTGATGGAGGCTTTTGCTGGAGAATCACAAGCAAGAAATAAATATACTTATTTTGCTAGCAAAGCTAAAAAAGAAGGATATGAACAAATTGCAGCGATTTTTCAAGAAACAGCTGATAATGAAAAAGAACATGCTAAAATCTGGTTCAAATTATTACAAGGAGGAGAAATTAAGGGAACAGCAGAAAATTTGAAGGCAGCAGCAGAAGGGGAAAACTATGAGTGGACAGATATGTATGACAGGATGGCAAGAGAAGCAAAAGAAGAAGGATTTGACCATATTGCCTTTTTATTTGCAGAAGTAGCAAAAATAGAGAAGGAGCATGAAGAAAGATATAAAAAGTTGTTAGAAAATGTGGAAGATGGATTAGTATTCAGCCGTGATGGAGATAAAATTTGGAAGTGTAGAAATTGTGGTCATATTGTAATTGGAAAACAAGCACCAGAGATTTGCCCAGTATGCGCTCATCCAAAGGCTTATTTTGAGATAAAAGCAGAGAATTATTAATAAATAAGAAATGTGAAACAAATTCAAAAAAACATAGAAATTTGCTTCACATTTTTTGTATTTGTGATATAATAATACGACAAACAGGAGAGAAAAGGAGAAAACCATGCCAAAATTTTTTGTGGAAAATGAAGCAATACAAAATCAACAGATAGAAATAAAAGGAAATGACGTAAACCATATTAAAAATGTACTAAGAAAAAAGCTAGCAGATGAAATCGTCATATGTAATACCGATACCGCTAAAGATTATCTATGTAAAATTACAAAAATAGAAGAAAATGTTATCCTAACAAATATCATAGAAGAATTAGAAAGTAATACAGAAGCCAAAGTAGAAGTAAGTATCTTTCAAGGTTTACCCAAAGCCGATAAAATGGAGCTTGTTATCCAAAAGGCAGTAGAGCTAGGTGTGCATGATATTAACCCTGTCGAAATGAAACGTTGTGTTGTCAAATTAAATGATAAAGAGAAAAGAAAAAAACAAGAAAGATGGCAAAAAATAGCAGAAGTAGCAGCCAAACAAAGTGGTAGAAATCAAATTCCTCCAATAAATGATATCATTTCGATTAAAAATATTTGTCATTTAGGTCAAAAATATGATATAGTATTGGTAGCCTATGAAAAGGAAGAACAAAATAAACTAAGATATGAATTAGAAAAATTAAAAGTAATGGAAAAGAACCATCATTTAAAAATTGCTATTATAATTGGTCCAGAAGGTGGAATAGATGATACAGAAATAAAACTTTTAAAAGAAAATAGAGCAAAAGTCATCACCTTAGGTAAGCGAATTTTAAGAACCGAAACAGTAGCCTTGCAGATGCTTAGTGTTATTATGTATGAGTTTGAATAAAGGAGATTGAAAAATAATGGTAACAGATTTAGTAGAAAAAGAAAAAAAGGGGAATAAGAAAAAAATCCCCAAAGAAATATCACAAGAAATTTTAAAGAAAATAGTTAACAATATCCTAAGAGCCATAGGAATTATGTTCTATTTTTTAATACTAAATCTTGCCCAATCTGCCATGAAGCAAGAAAGATTAGTAGGAGATATCGAAGTATTTGCAGGAGCTTTTTTAGTAGTTGGGATTTACTTTTTAGAAAGAGCCTATAAAAAAGATAGTGGAAGTATTGCCATAACAGGAATTGAATTTTTAGTTTTATCCTTACACAGTTTATCAATAATGCATGTGATAGCTAGATTTAACTATGATTTTAGATTTTATTTACTAACCTCTTCTTATGTTTTTTCTATTTATTATGTGTTAAAAGCAATCCTACTATATACCAAAGAAAAAAGAGCTTATTTAAAGAGTTTAAGTGATATTTCAGAAATTGTTAAAAAAGAGGAACCAATCAAAAAAGAAGCAAGAAAAAGAAATGAAGAAACAGAAGAAATAGAAGGACAAGAGAATAGGGAACAAACAAAAGAGGTAGAAAAAAACCAGAAACACAAAAAATCCAAAAAAAGAGGGAAAAGAAAATGATTAAAAGTATGACTGGATATGGAAAAGCGAATTTAAGTCAAGACCAAAAAGAATATCAAGTAGAAATTAAAAGCGTAAACCATAGATATTTAGATATTTCGGTAAAAATACCAAGGGTTTTAAGTTATTTAGAAGAAGACGTAAAAAGAGAAATTGCCACAAAAGTAAAAAGAGGAAAAATTGACGTTTTTATTACCTTTGAAAATAATGCAAGTGAAGGAAAAGAAATCAGAATTAATACAGAAATTGCCAAACTCTATATTGAAGAACTAAAAAAGTTAGCCAAACAAGAAGAAATTTCAGCCAATATTGAAGTGACCGAAATCTCTAAATTACCAGACGTTTTGAGTATTCAAAACAACCAAGAAGACGAAACGATTAAAATAGAGTTATTAAGAACCGTTAGCCAAGCAACGGATAAATTAGTGCAAATGAGACAAATAGAAGGAAATAAAATAGCAGAGGACTTATTGGTAAGAATACAAGGCATCCAAGAAAAAGTAAAAGAAATATCTTCACTTTCTACTGGACTTATTGAAGAATATGTAGTAAAATTAGAGGGTAGAATAAAGGAAATATTAAAAGACCAAGAAGTAGAAGAAGCAAGATTAGCCCAAGAAGTTGTGATATATGCAGACAAATGCTCTGTGGAAGAAGAAGTAACAAGATTAAAGAGTCATATTTCACAATTTGAAAAACTCTTAAAAACAGATGAGCCGATTGGGAAAAAATTAGATTTTATCATACAAGAGATGAATCGAGAAACCAATACCATTGGATCTAAGGCAAATCATTTAGGAATTACAAATGACGTGATTGATATTAAAACAGAACTAGAGAATATACGTGAGCAAATACAAAACATCGAATAAAGAAAGAGAGGGAAGCCAATGCAATTAGTCAATATTGGATTTGGAAATATTGTATCATCAGACCGAATTGTTGCCATCGTAAGTCCAGAGTCGGCACCAATTAAAAGGATGGTACAAGAAGCAAAAGATAACAAAACGGCAGTGGATGCAACCTATGGAAGAAGAACAAGAGCCGTCTTAATTATGGATTCAGGTCACATTATTTTATCTGCTGTTCAACCAGAAACAGTAGGAGGAAGAATTGATAAATCCATTTCACAAGATTTTGAAAAATAGAAAGGAAGGGTTAAAAATGATTGTAAAACCAACAGTAGGAGAGTTATTAACCAAAGCACAAAACAGATATGAACTAGTCATTGCGACAGCAAGAAGAGCAAGACAAATAGCAGCAGGAGACGAAGCAAAAACAAAAGTAAAAGAAGAATCACCAGTCACACTAGCTGCTAATGAAATAGCAGAAGGGAAGGTAAGTATTGTATGTTAGTAATACTATCAGGCGTTGCAGGAGCAGGAAAAGATACGATAAAAAAAGAACTAATTAAGAGGATGGAAAAGGTGGAATCACTTCCATCTTTTACTTCTCGTCCTATGCGTGAAGGCGATATAGAAGGACAAACCTATAACTTTGTAAGTAAAGAAGAATTTGAAGAAATGATAAAACGGAGAAGAGTTTTACGAATATGATATTCATCATAATCAATATTATGGAACTTCAAGAAAACTGCTAAATGAAAAAATCAAAAGTGGAAAAGTAATTGTAAAAGATATCGACGTAAATGGAACCGAGCATTTAAAAGAATTATTGAAAGAAGACACTAGAGTAGTGACTATTTTTTTAAGAGTACCAAAAGAAGAATTGAAAAAGAGATTAGAAGCAAGAATTGATAAGCCAAGTCCGGCAGAGGTAGTGCTTAGATTAAATCGATTTGATTATGAAGAGTCAAAAACAAATTTATATGATTATGTACTAAAAAATGATGATTTAGAAAAAACGGTGCAAATCATTGAAACCATTATTAAAAATGAACAAAGAATGGAGAAGGAAGCTTAAAAATGGAGGAAAAAAAAGAGAGATTTTTAGATGGTATCATAAGAGAGTTATGCGAAGAAATGGATATTAAGCTAGAAAAACTATCTAATGATTGGATATTGCAACTTTCAAAAGATGGAAAAATAAGACATATTACAAGAAATCATTTTGATATCAATCCTCACTCTAGTAGTGAAATTGCAGATGACAAATATGCTACTTATGAGGTGCTAAAATCCCAAGAAGTACCAGTGATTGAACATACCATTTTATTCAATCCTGCAAAAATGAGTCGATATGTTACGGATGAAGGGATATGGTCTACTGTAGAAGAGGAATTTTCGAAACATAAGTGCTTGGTGGTAAAGCCAAATCAAGGTTATGAAGGAGAAGGAATCGAACTTTGTCATACCAAAAAAGAAGTGGAAAAAGCCATTGAGAAGTTGTTTCAAACCTGTTTATCCATTAGTATATGTCCATATTACCATATCGAAACAGAGTATAGAACATTTTATTTAAAGGGAGAAGTGCATCTGATTTATGGGAAGAATAAGCCAATTGTAATTGGAGATGGACAAGCAACGATGGAAGAATTGCTTACCAATATGAATTTTCCGAATAGAAAGGCAGCAAGAGATAACTTAAGTGCATTAGATATGACTTATGTACCAGAAAAAGGAGAAAGGGTTGAAATTTCTTGGAAGCATAATTTGAGTGGTGGTTCTATTCCAGAGGTACTAGAAAAAGGAGAACTTTATGACAAAATAAAGAATTTATCAATTCGAGCAGGAAAAGCCCTAAATATGAATTTTGCAACCATTGATATTATCCAAACAGTAGAGGGAAAACTATATGTTATGGAGGCAAATGCTGGTATTTGTGCTGAACTTTTTACAAAAGTAGTAGAGGGTAGTTATGGGACCGTAAAAGAGATTTATAGAAAAGCATTAATCGATATGTTTAATACATAAAAAGGATGGGATTTTTTAATTTCGTCCTTTTATGTATTGGGAAAAATGTCGAATATTGCGATGAAAAGTAGCTAAAAAGTATTGAAAAAAGTAGAAAAAGTGCTATAATTAAAAAAGCAATTATTTTTAAAATTGCCAAAACATTGAATAAGACAAAATTTATTTCAAGAATTTTATCATTTCAAAAACTTAAAATCTTAAAAAATC
>CANPIU010000012.1 GCA_947574235.1 uncultured Clostridium sp.
TTATCTTTGGAGTGTGATTAGTGTGAAAAATGAAAAAGAAACAAAAAACAGATTAAAGGAATTGAGATTAGCAGTAGGTTTAAAGCAATCTGATCTTGCTAAAATAGTAGGCTGTTCTCAGCAAACTATTAGTAATTATGAGACTGGATTTAGTACCAATTTAGATTCTATTGTTGAAGAAGCTATTGCTAACTATTTTTCTTGTACTATTGACTATTTAAGAGGATTAAGTAGCATAAAGGATCCTGAAGAATATGTTAATAATGATGCTACTTTTTTACAAAAAGAATTTGTTAGACTTGGGATTATTGAAGAAGGTGAAGAAATATCTGATGAACAATTAGAGATTTTTAGAGATTTTATAAAGGCAAATAAACAATTTTTTAAAAGATTGTCTTCTACATTATCTAAAGACTTTGATAATAATTAATCTGTTATCTCAAAGATATTAAAATAGTAGTATTCATCATCAGGTTCAATTATGCACTTCACTTTCTTTTGTTTATAATACAATTTATTTGTTTTAACCTAATTTTCGTAATTTTAACAAATTATGCAAAACTTATTGAGTTATTTCCCTTTTTGTGCTATAGTATTTTCATTATCTCTTATATATTTTTCTTTTGTTTTCCAATTAAAAATATATAAAATCTAATCAAAGGAGGTCACTTAATAGTTTTGAATTTATTTGAACCAATTATAAATAGCTTAGATAACGCTATTCACAAAAGTACTTTAAAAGATTCTTTTATAGATGATTTTATTCATGACTTACAAAGATATATGTTAAGGCAAAATCTTGATTATGATTATAGTAAATTGCCTAAAAATACTATATTTGAAGTCGATTATATTGAAGATGGATTTGCTTCTTGTTTAGATACTTCTCAAAAACATTCAGAGAAATATCATATTCCTTCAGAATTACTTGATGAATCTGCACTTAAGTCTGATTATATCCAATTTGATGGCACAAAATATACTGCCGTTTCTAATCCTTACCAAAAAAATTCCAACTAAATTTAATAAAAAAATAAGAACATATATCAAATATGCTCCCATAACTTATCTTACTTGCTCCATCTAAATTTAATTCTTGTAATTTTTCAATTACTATACTACTACCATCACTTTTTATCCATATAGTTCCTTGTTCTCTTGTCATAAATATGTTATCCTTTTCTACTTCTACATCTTTTAGCCTTTCTATAACACTTTGGTCTGGATGATTATAATTCTTGTTATTTCCCGCAGATATAATTGCATAAGTTGGTTTTACTATACTTAAAAATTCACTCGATGATGATTCTTTTGCTCCATGATGTGCTACTTTTAGTACATCTACTTTTTCCAAGCCTTGTATCTTACTATCTATATTATCTGTTAAATCTCCTGCAAATAGATATTTTGTACTTCCATACTCAAGCTCAATAACTATTGATGTATCATTAAACTTATTTTTGTCACTTGGATTAGAATTATCTACATTTAAACATTTCCATGTTGCGTTTTCTAACCTGTATTCTTTTTCTAGTGACTTTTCTATTTGTTGCTGATTAATATTATTTTCTTTTATATATTTTTCTAATTGTGTATAAAATTGTTTCCCTTCATATGTACTATATGGCATATATAATGTTCCAACTTTTATATTTGTTAGAATTTCTTGCATTCCACCAATATGATCTTCATCTATATGTGTCCCTATTAAATAATCTAATTCATCTATGCCTTGTTCTTTTAAAAATTTTGAAATATATTTTCCATCCGAGCCATTTCCACAATCTATTAGCATATTTTTGTTATTATTAGTTATTAATATACTTTCAGCTTGTCCTACATTAAAGAAAAATATATTTAGTTTTGAATTATCTATTTCAATATTTCCATATTCTTTATTTGTATTTATTTCTATACATACTAAGAATATTAAAATCAATATAACTATTAATACTGCTAAAATTAACTTTAGATTTTTCTTGTTCATGATAAACTTTTTATTCATTATCTATAAGCTCCTTATATTTACATATTCCTAATTCTTGTAACTGTCTGTCTATTACTTTCTTATCTTCTTTTGTGTAAATTCCTAAAATAAGATTGCACTTAGTTCTTGTTAAAGCCACATATAAATAATTTAATTCCTTATTTCTTTCAATTTTTTTCTTTAATAAATATTTAAGCATTGAATCATTTATTATAAACATACAATTTTCATTTTCTAACCCTTTAACTTTATCTATTGATTCTACTTTATACTTTGTAATATTATCATTTTGATTTAAAAGATTATAAAATTCATCCTTAGGTAGTCTTATTCCATATTTATCTAAAAAACTTGATTTTAAATGCTTATTATTATTTAATATATCCTCTAACTCTTTCTCTTTTTCATATAAAAATGCATCTTCATCATCTTTTTCTTCTCGTTTTTCTAACAATATTTTTTTTAATTCTGATGTCATAATATTTCTTTCTTTTTTAGTATTAAATTCGCCTTCTTTTTTTCTAGTATAAATAAGTCCATTTTTATCTTTTATATTATAAAAAACCTTCTCAAAATTATTATCCTCTACATATATGTAAGATATATTACCTTTTATATCTGATATTGAATCTTGCTGTTGATTATCTATACAGTATAAATTTGTGATTTTAACAATTTCCTTTGGCAATCTTCTTGTTGTGTTATTATTAGGTAGAATTTTCATATTTTCTATTTTTTCACTTTTACCTCATCTACAAAATCTAGAAAAACTTTTGTATTTCTAGGTGCTTGTTTTGGATCACCAACCATATAAATATAGATATTATTTAGTGCTATTAATTTTATAATTTCAACAATGTCATTATCTAAATCTTGGGCTTCACCAATATAAATAGAATCAATCGAAGCTATAAAGTGATTTATTATTAAACTTCTTCTATATTTTTCTTTTTTAGTTTGCTGTTTATTACCTACAATAATTTGTTTTGCTATATTAAAAACTTTCTCATTATGAACTATTCCTTGTTTTTCTAATTGTGACATTTTACTGTTTCTTCTTTTTTTATCATCAGGCAGAAAAACTGAAGATGCCTTATTTATCTTTTTATTTAATATGTAACTACTATATGGATAAATAATTTCATTCAATAGAAAAGTATGTATTGTAGATATTTTTATATTATCAGGAATATATCCCTTTTGTTCTAATACTTTTTCTTCGATATTTCTTTTAGCATAATTAGTATAAGTTATTGCGTATATGTTTTTTCCATATTCTATTTCACTATTACATATCAATTCTGCTAATCCATATGTTTTTCCTGCTCCTGCTCCTGCAATTTGCACTTGGCTTTTTCGCATACTTTATCTATAATCTCCTTTATATGTTTTGGTAATTCAATATTGGTACTACCATCTAATATTTTATCACATATTTTATACATTGCTTCCGTTTTATTGGTCTTTAAATAATGTGTTATTTCATCATCATTTATTTCTTCTTTAAAAATTTTTTCTAATTCACTTTTATTTTTACCTTGTTGCACTAAGTCATCTTCAAGAGTATAACCTTCTGTTGTTCTTACAAAAATATTTATATTATTATCATATTCTTGATGCTCCTTTTTAGCTTTTGGTTGATTGTCATAATCCCTAACTATTCCAATTTTTTTATCTGTATCTTTATTAATCAATTTCCAAATATCTAAAAATGTTTTATAGCCTTTACCAGTAACAATTACTTCTGCCATATTTAAATTATCTTTATTTTTTTGCAAATATGTATTTATAAGCATTTCCTCTGTAGGTCCCTCAACTAAAATAACTCTTTTAGCAAGTAAAATTTTTAAAATATCAAAATTAGGTCTTTTAGCTAGATATTTACTAGCTTTTTTATGTTCACTAAAATTTATAGCCTTCGTTTCTTTTAATAATACAACATTCTCAAATTTTAATTTATTAATTATACCATAGTTATGTGTAGTAATCAGAATCTGGTTAAAGCTATTATTACTTAGTTTTTCTACACTTTTACTAATAAAGTCTATCGCTATATTTAAATTATTTACGCACATATGTGCTTCTGGTTCTTCAATAGCTATAAAATTAAATCTTCTATCATCATTAATATAATTTGTAAATAATAAAATAATTAATAATAAATTTCTTTTTCCTAATCCTTTTTGATATAAAAATTCATTTCCATATACCATATTAATATTAGAAAAAATACTCTTCAAATTTGGTGAATTAGGTCCTAATTCTAAATCATCAACTATATCTCTCCAATTATCAAAATCTGAATCTTCAAATTTCTCAAATACCTTTTTAAAAGATTTTAATTCTTTTAATTTATCAAAGAATTCATCATATGCCTTATTTGCTTGATATCTATCTTTAAGCTCTAAATTCTTTTCTAAAAGTGAACTTATTAATTTATACGAATTTTGTTTATCATTTTCAGAAAAATTATCTCTTTCAGCCCCAATGTAACTAATATTAAAATTTTGAAATTTGTCAAACCTTACACCTTTTCCATTATTAGTAGATATTATTTTATACTCATACATGTCTAATGGTATCATGTATTCTTTTCCTAATTTGGAAATTTCTAATACTTCATTTAAAAATTTAATTTTATCTTTAGGTTCAAAAATATATTTTACTTTATAACATTCTCCTTCTTTGTCTTCATTAAGCCAATCACTTAGTAAAGCTTTTTGATAGTAATCTTTTGCTTCTACAAAAGTTACTTCTATTTCAATAATTGGATTTACCTCATTTATATATTTATCATCTTTATTCTCTATTGCTTCTTCAATTTTCTCTTTTTGGCTACTTACAATAGTTTTAAATTCTTGCATTTTTTCACTATTAAAATCTGTATTTCCTAATGTTTTACTTGAATATTCAAATGTATTGTTGTTTAATACTAACTTTATAGCTTTTATTAAATTCGATTTTCCTATATCATTTTCTCCAATTAAAATAGTAAATCTATTTAGTGGGATTGTTAAATCTTTAAAATTTCTAAAATTTTTAATTCTTACCTCTTTAATATACATATTATCCTCTTATTTCTCTTTATTCTATCTGTTTTTTTGATCTATTTTTAGTACTATTTTAGTTTATATACTACATTCTTTGAAAAACCTATCTTTTCAATTATATCTTTTTTCAACATTTCATTTAATACATTAATTGTAGCACTTTTCCCTAAATTCAATATATTTTCAAAATTCTCTCTTGTCCCTTCAGCATTTTGTTTTAAGTAATCTATAATTAATACATATTCATTTTTTAGGTTTAGTTTTGGTAATATAACAAGGAAACTATTAGGTGCAACTTTTATTTCTGGACTTATTATTGATGTTTTATATTCTTCATACATTCTTGGTATTCCTGTTCCATATGCTTCGACAAAGTTCAATCTATGGAATATATTTACGAGATTTGGATTTCTAGATGATGAGCTTCCAAGTTTTATATCCTCAATAGTTAATCCACTAACTAATCCGCCCAAACTTAAAAATTCTATTTTTTCTTTGAATATATGAATTAAATTGCTTCCATTTATTTCATAATCTCTATGCGTAATAATGTTACATAATAGCTCTCTTAAACTATTTTTGGGATATTCATATTTGTCTATTCTTTCCATTCCATCTATTTTGCTACTCATACGATTGTTTAACATTAAATATTCATATGCATTTTCTAATTGGCTTAATATGCTTTCTTCAGAAAATTCTTTACTATCTAAAAATTCTGATTTAGTATTATCTTTATATATAGCCGCTTTTATAGAGTATGGACATTGATCTGATATTAGTAATGCTAAATTTGTATATTTATTATCTACATTAATTAGTCCCAAATTTTTCTTTTCTATATCTCCAAAAGCAATATTTTTCTTTTTAAATATTTTGTTAGCATAAGTAAAAGTTAAATCTTGATTAATACTAATATTCTTTTCAAATGAAATTCCTGATGTATCTATTATCATTTCTCTTATTGATTCCCTTGTAGCATGTTGTACAGTTGCTCCTAATCTAACAAAAACTCCATCTATAGTCATTCCTTTTGACTTTATATAATATGGTTTATTAGTTCCTCTTAAAACCTCTATTACTATTATTTCTTTGTTTTCTTCTGTTTCAATTCTACTTGAAACTAAAAAATTTACTGATGGTTCTATACTATCATTTATTTTGCTACTTAATCTATCTAAATCTTCTTTTGCATTTTTAAGTCCTACAACTTTACCATTATCATCATATCCTAAAATAATCGTTCCACCAGTTGTATTACAAAAAGCAATTATTTCTTTAACAATTGAATCTGTTAACTCTCTCTTAAATTCTAAATTATTATTCTCTGTTATCAAAAAAACACCTCTTCCTTTTTTATTGTTATTATATCAATTTTTAAATTATTTATCAATAATTTTGACCATATTCGTTTTGTTTCGTCCACATTTTATCACGATGTCAATTTATAGCAAAGTAAAAATGTTGATATTTTAATGTTTTTTTAATTTGTTTTCGTTTTATTTCGTCCACATTTTATTTCTAAATATAAATAACTTCGTTTAGTATACAATCTTATATAATTCTCCTTTTTCTATAGCTTTATTAAAAGCTTTAAGTAAAAAGCCCCCTGCTTAGCCGGGGGCTTTTTACTTGTACGCCTAAAAGGCTCTTTTACAAGCAGAGCCTCAAGGCTCATAGTTGTTCCGACGCATGCGTCTCTTATGACCCGTTAAACGGGTCTTTATATTCTTTTATTGATATTTGATCATACATCATATCTTCTTGTAATTGATTTCTTACATATTCTGCTATTCTTTTTGCATTTTTACCAACCGTGTCTACATAGTAGCCACGGCACCAAAAGCTTCGTTGGCCAAATTTGTATTTCAAATTTGACCACCTCTGGAAAATTATGAGGCTGCTTTTGCCCTTTAATATTCCCATAAATTTTGATACTGATAATTTTGGTGGTATTGATACGAACATATGCACATGGTCTGGGCAAACTTCTGCCTCTATAATTTTCACTTCATTCCAATCACAAAGTTCCCTCAATATCTTTCCTATTTCCATTCTTTTCTGACCATAAAAAATTTTTCTCCTATATTTAGGTGTGAACACTATATGATATTTACAATTCCACTTTGTATGTGATAAACTTGACATTGTATCATACGTAGTGCTTTCATCTTTAGTTTTTTACTGAATATACTATTCATGATACGCAACTCCCTTCATTTTATTTTTATCAATCATGCGTCGAAACATATTGATATTATATCATGAAGGGAGTTGCTTTGCTACAAAGCTTAAGCTAGCATCACTACCGGCACAGCCGGAAGGTTATATACACTTAAATGTCGGATAAAATCAAGTTTTTTCCGACATTTAATTCATTATTTATAAATGAACCACTCTATTTATTACAATATGACTTTATTTTTTTCATTCATCAAATATTTTACATTGTTACTTACCATTACAAATGCACTATAATTCCATTATTTTGTTGCATATTTGTAAATGTTATTTTTGAAATTTGCGTAAAAATGTAGTATTTAGAATAAAAAATAATATATCAAATATATTCCTTGTATCTGATTTATTTGATTTTTACAGTATCATTTACCGTATCACTTACAGTATCATTTTTATTATTTTCTTTGACTATCATACCAATTTTGTCTACCATATCGGTAAATCTTCCCTAAAACTAATCCTTAGAATAATCTATATAAAAGATTATTTTAAAATTATTGTGTACAAAAGCGAAGCTTTTAAAAACCTTCGCTTTTCTCCCTTATATAAGGCTATAGGGATACCTCTTTAAAATACTCTCTCAAGTATTAGGCAAGGGGTTTCCTCTTCAACATATCCTACTTAAATATTTTTTAAAATATTAGGCAAGGGTAACCTTTTTAATAATATTATAAATATTATTTCTTTAGTTATTATATTACATATGTATGATAAAATCTAGCCTTTGAGGTTATTTTTATTTTTTGAGTTAAATTTTCTTTGTAATATGAGAAGATTACTCTATTTTCAACTACTACTTTTAAATTCATAAAATCCATATAACATATATAAGATAAAGATTTGTCGCATTTTCACTCATTTCAAAAGCACTAAATTTAGCATTGCATTTAGTACTACTGTTTGTCAACTTTTTACTTGTAAAATACACAAGACATACTTGTTTTTAGCTTTTTTGTTAAAATTATTAATTTTTTACACTAATTTTTATTAAATATAACAAGTTGTACTTGTATAAATTATTTCTTTAACAGCAGTTGATTGTACAAATTTTTGTATGTAAAATAAACTTGTTTTTTGTTTTATGTAATCATCATTTCATACAACTGTGATTAGTATATAAACTTCCTAAACTCATTGATTTTTCAATAATATTTAAGATTATATTTGCCATCTTTTTGAATTTATTTTTACAATTTTTAGCATATAAAAATAGTCAATAGTGGATTATTTTTCACTCTAAAATTGACTGTTTTTTTCTCATTTTTTATCTATTTTACCCAAATTTGTTTAAATTAGTAGAAATGATTGCACCAAAATTGCTCCAAAACTGATTTTACAAATTACCCCTGCCCTTGTGGCTCTGAGGTTTGAGGAAATTATATTATGCCATTTACTGTGTCCTGACATATGAATTCCTCCTTCTTCTCGCTTTTTTCTTAAATATTGTAGCATACTCTTCTAATTTTGTATATATTTTTGTGTAAATTTTAATTTAAACCTCCTTTTTACTATAAATTTCATAGGCCACTTTATAAGAAATCCCATAAACAAAAGCTATCCCCAAAACCAATACAAGTGGCAAAAATCTATTTAACACACCTAAAATGTAATGACTATCTAAATTAATACTTACCTTTTCTCCTAAATAAACGATTCCGCCAACTACAAGAGCCACTAGCATAGCTATGATAATCATCTGTATTCTTCCTTTTTCTACTCCTACCTTATAAATACAGGGAATTTGTATCGCTTCTACTAATCCAATCCCCAATATTCCTCCTAAAGCTAACATGAGTAACTGTTGGATATCAGGAATACCTTTCGTCATAATAAAACTAATACTAATCGTTAGCAAAATCCCTATGACACTTCCTATTATCGTTGCTCCTAAACTTAAGATATATTTAGCACGAACTATTTGCTTTTTAGTCAGTGGCAAAGTTAAAATATATCGGTCCGCTTTCGCCATTTCATCATAACTAAACGTTGCTAAAGAACACATACCAAACTCTAAGGTAATCATCACAACTAGCATGTTACCCATTTCACTTTCCATCCCTTGTGTTATGGATGAAAGTGAAAAAATCACCAAAAATATCAGTAACGTCTTTCTATAACTTTTTAATTGTAGTAAATCTTTAATAATTAACCCCTTCATCGCCTTCATTTTACTTTTCCCCCTTACTATAAATTAACATGATATCTTCTAGGCTTGACTTATCCATTATTAGCCCCTGATATTTCTGCTTAAATTGATATCTGTTTTCTACTAAAACTTCGTATTCATATCTATTTTTCTTATACTTTACAAAATCTTTTTTATCTATCTTTTTAAATTCTTCTTCTGAACATTTTACCATTGCATAATTTTCTAGTAGCTCATCTCTGGTTTTACTAAATATCTTTTCGCCATTATGGATAAAGGTAATATAATCTGCTATGTGTTCTAAATCTGAAGTTATGTGACTCGATACCAAAATCCCATGATTCTCATCTTGTATAAACTCTTGCAATAAATCCAATATTTCATTTCTAGCAATCGGGTCTAAACCTGAAGTTGGCTCATCTAAGATTAATAATTTAGGATGATGAGAGAGTGCCACCATTATTTTTAACTTCATTTTCATCCCACTTGAATATTCTTTTAGCCTTTTATTTTTGGGTAATTTGAAGTTTTCTAAGTAACTAAAATACAACTTTTCATCCCAATTTTTATACATATTTTTCATGATTTTATGAATATCGGTGGCATTTAAATATTCCGATAAAAAGCTATCGTCTAGGACAACTCCCAAATCTTCTTTTATTTTTCTTTCCTCTTTTTTATTATCGAGACCAAATATTTCGATTTTTCCTTCTTCGGTATGAATTAAATTTAAAATAGCTTTAATTGTTGTACTCTTGCCTGCCCCATTTTCTCCAATTAAGCCCATTATCATCCCTTTTGGTAATTCAATATTTATATTATTTAATTCAAAGTTATCATATTTTTTGCTCAAACCCTTCACACTTAATATGTTTTCCATTTTCTTTATTCCTCCTCATAATAGATATCTAATATGTTTTGCATCTCTTCTTTTGAAATTTTAGTAATTTTAGCAATCGATACCGCTGTATCGATTAATTTTTCTATCTTTTGTAACTGTTCTTCTTTGATTAATTCTACATTTTTATTGGCTACATACGTTCCTTTGCCTGGTATGGTTTCTACATAACCTTCTCTTTCTAGTTCTTCATACGCATTTTTAGTTGTAATCACACTAATTCTTAAGTCCCTAGCTAGACTTCTTATTGAGGGAAGTAACTCTCCCATTTTTAGTTCATTTACTACAATTTTATTTTTAATTTGTTCTTTGATTTGTTCATAAATAGGTTGATTACTCGAATTGCTGATAATAATATTCATAAATCCTCCCTCCTTTTTCTCTGTACATATACAGTATATACAGTTAAAATAAAAAAGTCAATACTTTTTTATTAAAAATATTGAATAAAAAAGTATTTTCCTATTAAACTATTTACTTATCTTTGTATTTATTGCCAAACTCTTTCATTAAATCTAATATTCCTTTTAGTTCCCATCCTTTTTCTGTTAATTGATACTCTACTTTTGGTGGAACCTCTGGATATACCGTTCTTTGGATAATACCATCTTTTTCTAAATCTCTTAGATTTTGTGTTAATACTTTAGCTGATATACCGAACTACTGACCTATTAAGTTCATTATATCTCTTGGTTCCGGTTTAATAAGTCTCTTAGTATTATAATTTTCCATTTATTAGATATCATAGAGGCTGTATATTCCACTGGACAATTGGTAAATGTTTTTGACATGTGTTTTCCTTCTCCTTATTAAAAATTACTTCCTATTAGATTATATCACTCTATCCTCTAAATAGGAAGCACTTAGTTTAACGAAAGAAATAACCTGCTGTCATAGCTAAATAATTTAAACCGCTATAATTAGGATATCTTTGCCTTACTTTTTCTTTAAATTCTTCTGCGTTTTTGCTTGTTTTGGCTAGTTCTTTTAAATCTTCTAAATAAGCAATTTTAATTTTTACGTCTTGGATTGTTTCAGGTGTATGATGGCTTGATAGCACTAATTTATACCCTCTTTCAATATATTGATTGAATTGTTCAACCATAGCATCTGCATGTTCTATTCCTGCTACTATCGAATGACAGTCATGCCCTAACATATGGGTATACATTACATGAATTTGTGGGAATTCAATTTCAATATTTTCTTCATGATAAGTT
Source organism: uncultured Clostridium sp. (assembly GCA_947574235.1). Taxonomy (GTDB): domain Bacteria; phylum Bacillota; class Clostridia; order TANB77; family CAG-508; genus CAG-269. Next base: position 11,543 of record CANPIU010000012.1, read on the forward strand.
ATATTTAAGACAAAACTACCAATCGTTACCTTGTTTTCTGTCAATACATTCGTTATTTCTGGCAATTTCTCATCAAAATCTTCTCCAAAAGTTGGTATAAAACCATCATTTAGATGCCTTATAGTTCCTTCTGTCATACTTTTTATTGTACCTTCACTTGCAAAAGTAGGAACTCCTGTTAAGATAGAGCCTCCCCCATTTGGATGGTCTGAAAATACTTTACCTACTATTTTTTTCTGTAAGCCTTTAACATATTTTTCAAACTCTCCTAAATTGGAACGAAAGGCTGGAAATTCTATTAACAAAATATCGGTATCATTTTCTAATACAAAACACTCATCTTCCATTAAATCTTTTGTTTGATAAGCATGAAGTTTCATGTCTCCAAAATCATAAATTTCAATAACTCCTTTTCCTAAATTCACTTTTTTACTTTCCATAAAAGTACCTCCTTATTTTTATTCTAGCAATATTATACAAGGGAATTATTAAAAAGGTAAGTATGCACTTTTTTGTAACCTACTTACCTTTTGGTATGAATTTAGTTGTTTATTGCGTTTCCTTCTATTAAATTTTTTCCTAATTTTTTATTCTCACGATTACTCATAACCTCTTCATGATGAAAATAATCTGAATAATTAATTTTATTTTTATTACAATAATCTCTTATTTCATTATCCATATCGATTAATTCTTGCTTATCACCTTTCACATAAATTCTTTCAAAAGTAGGATATACTTTAGGATAATTTTTGGCGATATATTTTAAAATATCATATTTATAGGCTCCTCTTAAATTTAAATCTTCAAACCAATATTCACAAATATATTCTTTGGTTTCCTCTATGATTGCCTTCCAATCTGTAATGCCAATAAATATTGGCGACATAAATAAAATCGTATAAATCCCATTTTCATATAGAGTCTTTAAGGTTTCCAATCTTTCTTGGATAGAACTTGCTCTATCCATATCTTTTCTAAAATTCTCATCTAGTGTATTAACAGACATAGCAACACTTACATTTTTCATTTTTCTTAATAAATCTAAATCTCTTAGAATTAATTTGTTTTTGGTTGATATCTGCAAAGTACAATTGGCTTGTACTAACTGTTTTAGTATTTCTTGAGTGATTTTGTATTTAGCCTCATAGGGATTATAACAGTCTGTAACACTCGACATAAAAACATTTTTTCCCTCTATTTTTTGAATATCAATTGGCTTATCGCTTAACTTAATATCTATAAATTCTCCCCACTCTTCTGGGTGGTTGGTAAATCTCTTCATAAAAGAGGCATAACAATATCTGCACTTATGTGGGCAACCAACATAAGGATTAATGGCATATTCTCCTATTTTGGATTTGGTTACATAATCTTTTACTTCTTTTTCTTTTACAATCATATTTTTCCCCCGAATTAGATTATAACATAAAATACCGATAATCTTCAAATCATCATCGGTATTTCTTTTTTCTTATTTTAATAGTTGTTCTACCATTTCCACTATCTTTTCTGGTTTTAAACCTAAACTTTCTAATAATTCTCTTGGGTCATATCTATCATAAAATTCTTTTTCTAGTCCCAAATTCTTTACTTTAATATTGCTTGTTCCATAGAAACTTGCAATCATTTCTCCAAATCCTCCACTTAGAATTCCATCTTCTAAGGTAATGATTAATTCATGATTTTCTTTTAAGCTTTCTAAAACTTCTTTATCCACTCCGGTTAAAAATCTTGGATTGATTAAAGTCGGTTTAAACCCTAATTTTTCCTCTATTTGTTTGGCCGCTTCTTCTCCCATTTGATAGAAATCTCCACAAGCAATAATTGCTACCTTTTCTCCTTCTTGCTCTATTTTATACTGATTGATACTGTTTGAATAATTTTCTTCTGTTTCTCGATTGTCACAAATAACACCATTTCCGGGAATTAATATCATAACTGGATGCTCATTTTGTTCGATTGACCACGTAAGCATTGACACATATTCTTGTCGGTTGGTAGGTGCTAATATTACTAGGTTTGGTATGTTCTTAAAAGCGGATATCGTAAAAATTCCTAAGTGGGTAACGTCCTTTGATTTTCTAACAGAGGTACTATTTAATACAATGGTAGCTGGATTTTTATTGATGCATAAATCTTGTGATATTTGGTCATAGGTTCTTTGGATAAAGGTACTATTCGTTCCAAATACTGGTTTTCCACCATTTTTCGCAATCCCAGAGATAAGAGCAACAGCATGTTCTTCTGCAATCCCAACATCGATAAATTGTTTTCCTGCTTTTTTTCTTTTTTCTTCTGTAAAGCCAAAACTTGATGGCACACCTGCTGCTACTGCTACAACAGATTTATCCTTTTCCATTTTACTTAATAAAAGATTAGCTGTTAAACTTCCATAATCTTCGCCTTCTCCTAAGTCTACCGTTGTATTCCCTGTTTCTTGGTTAAAAGGTAAAGACCAATGCCAATTTTCTTTATTCTTTTCGGCTAATTCATAGCCTTTTCCCTTTTGTGTATTGATATGAACCACTATTGGATGCTGAATATCTTTTACTTTTTGGAATACTTTAATTAATTTTTCAATGTTGTTACCTTCCGCTTCATAGATATAATCCAAGCCCATTGCTTTAAAGAAGTTACACTCACAAGCACCATTACTTTCTCGCAAAGCTTTTAAGTTTTGATACAGTCCTCCATGATTTTCCGCAATCGACATTTGGTTGTCATTAACAACAATGATAAAATTAGAGGCTAATTCAGGCCCAGCAAAATCAAGTCCTTCTAAAGCTTCTCCTCCACTTAATGACCCATCGCCAATCACAGCAACTACATTATAATTTTCGCCCTTTAAGTCTCTTGCTTTGGCTAACCCACTAGCTAGTGAAATAGAAGTAGACGTATGACCAATAACAAAGTGGTCGTGTTCTGATTCTTCTGGATTGGAATAACCAGAAACTTCTCCAAAACGTTTTTCATCAATATAACCTTGTTTTCTACCAGTTAACATTTTGTGTGGATAGGTTTGATGGGATACGTCAAATACAAATTTGTCTATTGGAGAATTAAATACATAATGCATAGCTATGGTTGCTTCTACAAAACCAAAATTGGGTCCAAAGTGACCTCCTATTTTGGTCAATCTGTTAAATAAGCCTTCTCTTATTTCTTCGGCTAATACGTTCAAATCTTCGATTGATAAGCCTTTTAAATCTTGTGGCCCATCTATTTTATTTAAAATTTTCATCTTTTAAAACCTCCTAAAAATTATCCTTCTACTCTTCTGTAAAATCTTTTCTTTTTCCTGCTATTATTTCCTCATAAAGTTTTAACTTATAATTTAGTCTATCAATGGTTTCATTGATATTTTTTTGTTTTTCTACTAATTTTTTCTTTTGCTCTTCTAATAATTGTTTTCTTGCCTTTACGGTACTTTTTCCTTTTTCCATCAAATGCATATATTCGATTAAGATTTCAATTTCTACCCCTGCATTTCTCATGCATTTAACGAATTCAATTCTTTGGCAAGTTTTGTCATCATAATTTCTAATTCCATTATCGGTTCTTGGAACCTTCGATAGTAAACCAATTCTTTCATAATATCTTAGGGTATCTGGCGTTAAGTTATATTTTTTCCCTACTTCTGCTATTGTCATTTTTTTCCTCCACTTACTTTCTTATAACTTGTTATATTCTTCTTCTGTTACTTCTTCACACCATTGGTTGCTTGTATCTTCTCCTGGTACTTCTACTGCTAAATGAGAAAACCAACTGTTTCTTTTCGCCCCATGCCAATGTTTTACATTAGCTGGTATGGTCACGATATCTCCTACTTTTAAGCTTTGTGCTTCTTTTCCTTCTTCTTGATACCAGCCTTCCCCTTCTACACATATTAATATTTGTCCACCCCCTTAGTTGCATGATGAATATGCCAATTGTTTCTGCACTTTGGCTCAAAAGTCACATTAGCAATCAATACATTTGTTTTCTCTGGATTGGTTAATGGTTTTAAGTACGAATTTCCCATAAAATACTTAGCAAACTTTACATTGGGTTCTCCTATTCCAAAGATACCTCCATGTTCTTCTTTTTTCTCGTTTTCTTCTTCATATACTTCTTCGATTAAGGCAAAGGCACTCCAAGCTTTCGCCCATCCACTATAAAAGGCTAATTGTGTGACAACTTCTACTGCTTCAGCTTTTGTAATTCCATGTTTCTTTCCCATAACAAAATGTGATTTCAATTGTGGAAATAACCCTAAACTCATTAAAGCTGCTATGGTTATCATACTTCTATCTCTTAGTGATAATTCCTTTTCTCTACTCCAAACTTCGCCAAATAGTATATCATCATTTAACTCTGCAAATTTGGGGGCTAGTTTTCCTAAGTTATCTCTACCTGCTGTTTGTTTCTCCATTTTCTAGTTACCTCCTTTTTAATTTTTTCTACTTCAATATATAACTTAGAGTTTACTCTAAGTCAATACTTTTTTTGAAATATTTTAAAAAAATTAGATTAGCCTATTTTTTCAACCTAATCTAATTTTTATTTTTTCTAATCAAATTGTGTTTGCCAATTTTCATCATAAAAAGCTTTAAAACACATTTCTATTTGTTCTTTTGTTGATTTTTCCTCTGCTAAATTGCTCGGTATTTCCTCTAATGAAAGATAGCCAATTTCTGTTGTTTCCATATTTTCTATGAAGTTTCCTCCCATAATATCACATAACACAAATACTTTACATACCCCATAGGCATACACAGGTTTATTATGCTTATTTCTATCTTGTAATGCAATTATTTTTGTGGCTTTTACGTCTAGCCCTGCTTCCTCTTTTACTTCTTTTTCTGTATTCGTTTTAATCGTCTCCAACGTATCACACCAACCACCTGGTAGTGACCAAGTGTCGTTATTTTCGTGGACCAATAAAATTTTATTCTCTTTAAAGGCTGCCGCTCTAGTATCTATTTTAGGTGTTGCATAACCTGTTTCATGACAAAATAAATCTTTTACTTTACTTAAGTTTATCTTACTTTTTTCTTCTACCATTTCTGCTGCTATTTCTCTTAATCTTTCATATCTTTCTATGTCATAAACATTATTGGTATAGGTAAGTCCTACTTGTGCTAAACTTTGTATTTCGATTGCCCATTTTAGCCATTTTTCCATATCGATTCTCCTTAATTTTCTACCTTAATATTTCCACAATCAACGTTTATTTTTAAAGTTATATTTGAAGTTCTAATATTTTTATTAATCTTGGTATCTCCTAAATCGGTATTGGCTTCTATGTAGATATCATTGGTTTCTTTTACTTTTACGTCTCCTAAGTCTACCTTTATTTGGGAAGCCTCTTGTAATGCCAATTTTTCTATTCTTACATTTCCAGCATCTAATTCGATATCACATTTATTGAATACTTCTTCTGCTTTCACATCTCCTAAGTCACATTTAATATTGGCATTTTTTATTTTTTCTAATTGTACATTTCCTGCATTACTTTCTGCACTTAAGGTCGCCTTTTCTAAGCTATTTATCTTTGTATCTCCACAATCTACTTTTGTTTTTATTTTTCCTTCATAGGTAGAAGGAACATAGACTGTAATTCCACTTTTTCTTAAGCCAAAATTAAAAAACATAAAGCTATTTTTAGTCTGGTATTCTATTTTTAGTTTCTTATTATTTAGGCTAGCACTAGCATTTCCTGTATCTTTCCCATAGATGACTACCTTAAGCCTATCCTCTGAATTTTCCTCAAAAGTTATATCTCCATAGTCTTGCATTACTTCTATTTCTTCTATTGCTTCTAATTCAAAAGTTTTTTCTAACACTACTTTATCGCTAACGCTGCCTACACTTAGCATGTTATTTCCTCCTCTTACTAAATATACTACTAAAAATGCTACTAAGCAAATTACTATGACAGCAATTAAGATTAATAACATAATGATTGGCATTTTATTCTTCATCTTTTTCCTCTCCTTTTAACATAAATATTAATTTGACGGCTTGGCACAATAAACCTGAAATGATAAAGATAATCCAAGTTACATGCCAAGCAAACGTGATAAAGCTTACAATAAAATAAATGACAACACACATTAATGTGATAACTTCATTAATTTGCTTTATCAAGTTTTTTTCCTTTTTTTCTTCTACTGTTTTTTCAAATTTTGGGATAGACATGTAATGTCTAATCAACCTTGTTGTTGACCAACCTGCCAATAATAAGAATACAGCTGATGCTATTATAGGATTAGCATGTTGTACGGGAATTGCTATCATGAGAAAAGCAACGGCTGCAATATAAATAAAGACAGAGGTACTTACAATTTGAGCCGATTTTTGCTTAATCTGTGTTTTTGTCATATCTTGATAACTCTCTTCATCTTTTCCTCGTGTAAATAAATGTTTTTTAGCTTCTTCCCAACTAATTTCTTCCTTGTTTTCGCTATTTTCTTTTTGTTCATCTTGCCCTAGTAATTCATTAGGGGTAATTTCGTATAAATTACATAGTGGAACTATTTTATCAAAATCTGGCGTACTTTGGTTGGTTTCCCATTTTGAGATAGTTTGTCTTGTTACCTCCAATCTTTCAGCCACGTCATCTTGCGTTAGATTTTTTGATTTTCTTAGTTCAAATAATTTTTCTCCTAAATTCATTTGATTTTTCCTCCTTTTCTGTTTTTAAATTATATCTCTTTTTTTGGTTGCGTTCTATCAATTTGGGTTGGAAATTTAGCAACTAAAATTAACATTGCTGTATTTTCAATGGTTTGGGCTGATTTTTAAAAAATCTTTATCGCAATAAAAAAAACATATCCCACAACTAAAAATTATTGTAGGATATGTGTTTTTTCATCCCTTCAATTCTTTCCACCATTTTTTATCCTTCCAATAATAATCAAACACTTTAAAAATACCATAGCCAAAGAGTGCTCCTAAAAGATTGGTTAAAACGTCATCAATATCAGAAAATCGGCCAATAAAATATTGGAAAAACTCGATACTAAAGGTTAAACAAAATGAAACAAAGGCTGTTTTGTATAATTTTCTTTTACTTTTCCATACAATTGGCAGAAAAAATCCAAAAGGGATAAATAATATAATATTGGGTACTTTCTCCACTACTAATTGTTCAAAGCTATCCATATTTGCATTTCCTATCCAATTAAAGGGTCGAAGATTTAAAAAGTGTGCTTCTGGCTGAAAGGTAATCGGTACAAATAGCACAGTTGCAAATATAATTAAAAATACCGAACCAATTAAGCCAATGTAACTTAACTGCCTTAATACACTTTTTCCTTTTTTCTTTAACAGGATTAAAATTGGTAAATACAAAATACTAATGATTATCATAAATATTATGGCTAACCTTATATAAGCTTCTAACCTATGCATAAACTTACCTCCTTAAAAACTTTCTATTTCTATCGTACCATATATTTAGGTATTCCTAAATAGCTTTAAGGAAATCTTAATGATTTAATTTAACTTCTTTAGTAGCTACCTTTTGCACAAACGTATCATCATGTTCTACAAAAATAAGAGTTGGTTCATACTTTAAAATAGCCTCCTCAATTTGTATTCTCGTTAGAATATCAATATAATTTAATGGTTCATCCCAAATATAAAGATTAGCACTTTGTGAAATACTTCTAGCAAGTAACACTTTCTTTTTCTGTCCCTCACTCATTTTAGTCATATCTTTTTCAAATTCTTCTTTTGAAACTCCCATTTTAGATAACATAGCTTTAAAAATGCTTTCCTCTACTTTGCTTTCTTTGGCTAGTTGTTTTAAGGTTCCTTTTAACATTTCTGTTCCTTGTGGTACATAAGATACACCTAAGTCATTTGCTATTTTTAGTATTCCTTCATAGAGAATATTATCTCCTAAAAGTAGCTTTAATAGGCTTGATTTTCCTGCACCATTTTTCCCAGTAATGGCAATTCTATCTCCCTTTTTTACTTCAAAAGATAACTTTGATAGGATTGCTTTCTTGTCATATTTTATTTGCAAATCTTTTGCTACGATGAGCGGATTTTTCCTAGTTTCTAATGGCGTTATCTTTAAAGCATCCTTTCTATCTATATTGTTCAATAAGCTAGCCTTTTCTTCCATCGCTTTTTCAATTCTACGTTCCATAACTTTAGATTTTTTCATCATTTTAGCAGATTGATGACCTACATAACCTCTGTCGATACTAGAGCCTGAGTTCGTGGTATTGTACTTTGATTTTTCTATTTGGTTTGACCAATTAGCTGTATTTTTAGATGCTATTTCTAATTTATGAATATCCTTTTTTAATTTCTCATTTTGGGTTAATTCAAAACTATCTTGTGCTTGTTTGTTTTCTTGCCAAGTAGAAAAGTTACCTTTTTGAATTTCGATGTTTGTGTTATTAATCGCAAGGATATGGTCTACTACTTTATCTAAAAATTTTCTATCATGTGATACTAGGATAAATCCCTTCTTTTTATTTAGATAGTCTACTAAATTATCTCGTGTTTCTTTATCTAAATGATTGGTTGGCTCATCAATTAATAGAAAATGATTGCAGACTAACCAAAAGAATTTTAATTTGTTCTCCACCACTTAAAGTATTAAATCCTCGATAAAGAATTTCACTGTTAGCGTTTAGCAAATTTAATTCTTTTAAGATTTCCCAATCTTCCACTTGAGGAGCTATTTCGTTCATGATTTCGATTGTCATTTTTTCTTTGTTTGGTACTTCCAATGGGAAATAATCAAATTCTATGTTTTTGGTTATCGTTCCTTGATATTTTAATTTTCCTAACAGCAATTTCAAAAAGGTGGTTTTTCCTTTACCGTTTCTTCCAATTAATCCCAATTTCCAGTCAGTGTCAATATTAAAGGATACCTTTTCAAATACATTTTCTAGGCTTCCTTCATAGCCAAAAGTCAAGTTGTTTACCTTAATTAACGACATTTTCCCTCCTACTATTTTTCCTTCTTTTTTCTTGGTTTTGGAACAGGCGTTACTTCTTCTACTTTAGCTACTATTTCTTTACAAAATTCTACGTTATCAATGTCTAATATATAGTGCTCTTTGGCTCCTTTATAAGGATAACCCGTGCCTGCTTCTTTCATTTTTTCTTCGATACACTCTAATTTTTTTACATAGGGTACATTATCGCATACAATTATGACTGGCTTGTCATTTAGATATACCATAAATTCTCCAAACATTTTCTTGTATCGTATTTCTCCTATTCCTCTTATTTGTTCACATACATATTCAATATATTCATTGGTTGTTGCCATCTTTATTCCTCCCTAACTTAAGTTTAATACGTTCTTATCATAACATAAGAGCAAGTAATTAGCAAGGCTAATTCTTTGCTCTTTATGTATTACTCGTTATTTAAAAAGTTCATGACTAAGTCTATAATCACTTCCTTTTCCTTTGGATTGGATTCTGCCATTAATAAAGTTAATGCCGTTAATGTATTGTTATCTATTGTCTGCTTTCCCTCTTTATATAAAATACCATAGAAATTTAAAAAGTAAATAAATAAGGTGGCTGCTATTCTTTTATTTCCGTCTGCAAAAACATGATTTTTTACAATTAGATATAAGAAATTGGCTCCTTTTTCTTCTATACTTTTGTAGATATCTTCTCCACCAAAACCTTGATAAATGTTTCCAATAATAGCTTCTAAACCTCTGTCTCTTTCTACGGCAAATAGTGTGCTTTCTTCCTTAAATCTTAATTGATTAATGATTTCGATACATTTACCGTATTCAATTCTTCTTTCGTCTAGCTTTCCTTCTACTTTTTTTAAGGTTCTATGGTCATAGTCATCTAATAAATTTAATGCTTTTGAATATTCTCCTATTACTCTTAATATTCCTTTTGCATCGCTATTTTCTAGCTTTTCTTCCATACGATTTGCAATGTCAATTAATTGGATGGTTTTTTCTAGGTATTCTAGCCTTTGTTGATTTACTGCATAACCTTCTAACATATAGTCTTTTAATATTTTTGTCGCCCATCTTCTAAATAAAATACCATTTTGTGACTTTACACGATATCCTACTGATATAATCATATCAAGATTATAGTAATTTGTAGGCTTATCAGCAAATTCGGTATTTCCGAATTTAGTCATTGTTTCATTTTCTATTAGTTCTCCTTCTTTATAAATATTTTTAATATGCTCATTAATTGTTGACTTAGCTTTTCCAAATAATTCCCCCATCTGTGCTTGTGTTAGCCAGACTGTTTCATCTTTTAAATTCACCTCCAATTTCACACCTTGATTTTCAAACAAAATAATCTCATTGTTCTTTTCTTTCATAATAACACGTCCTTTCTAATTTTATTTTCGTTGTCCGTTTGTCTTTATAGTTAATTTTTACATATTATATGTTTATTTTACTTATTTGTCAATATTTATTATTCATTTTTTATTCAAAAAAAAAGCCAACTCTTTAAAAGTTAACTTTTCTTAAATTCTAATCTACATTAACACCCTTTTCAAATTGTTTCTTTCCTAACCAATAATAGAAAAGATTATATATTAGATAGACAAAACTAGCAGCTATTAACAACACTTTTATTACGTCTGTTTCTATTAATCCATTTGTTTCAATTACGTTCTTAATTTCTGGATTAAATGCTCCCACTATGCCAACCATAGCCAACGTAAAAGCATTGCTTCCCATGTATAAGCCAAAGCCAATGATAACTGATTTTAGCACTTTGTTTCGATTAGCTTTATGACCTATTATGATTCCAACATATCCTATTAAGATAATAAACACAATTTCTAAGAATAGAATAAAGGAAATAATTAATAACATGTTAATTACAGTTGTATCATAGGTATTGGCTGCTAATTCTAAAGCTTGTTTTAAAAACTCTATATTTTCTTTTGAATAATAACAAATAAACAAGCTAGCTATGGCAACTAAAACAGATGCAAAAGAACATAGAATAGCTGCTAAAACTTTCGCTAAATATATTGTTTTTTTATTGGCTGGCAACGTATGTGTCAAATAAGCTTCGTCTTTGTATAGGTTCTCTCTAAATCTTACCCATGACCTCATAATACCATTAATTAAGCAATTAACAACCATAGCAATGGTAAAACCTGCACTTATTTGTGTAAGAATAGAAAACAACATAGAATTATCTACCATAGAGCATAATCTTGTGATAATTGCAAATATAATGGATAAAGCATAGAATACAATCACTAATTTATAAATCCATTTTAAATCATATTTTAATAATTTTCCTAACATTTAAAAGACCTCCTAAATATTTCATCGATACTTGCCTTTTCCTTACTTCTTAACTCATCAGCCGAAGCTTGTAATTTAATTTCTCCCTTATCGATAAAGATAACTTCATCTAATATTCTTTCAATATCAGCAATCAAATGAGTCGAAATAATAACACTAGCCCCTTCTTTAAAATTAGAAAGTATGGTGTCTAAAATATAATCTCTCGTTGCTGGGTCAACTCCTCCGAGTGGCTCATCTAAAATATAAAGCTCTGCTTCTCGACTCATTACTAATATTAGTTGTAATTTTTCTTGCATCCCTTTTGACATTTGTGCTATTTTTTTATCTAGCTCTAAATTTAAGACTTTTAAAAGCTTGATGGCTTTTTCTTTGTTAAAATTATCATAAAACTCTTCAAAATAGTGAAAGGCTTGCTCTATTGTCATACTTTTATCTAAATAGGTTCTCTCTGGCAAATAAGAAATTACTTTTTTAGAGGCTACTCCTGGCTTATTGCCATTGATTAATACTTCTCCACTCGTTGGTGTTAATAGGTCATTGATTAATTTGATTAAGGTTGTTTTTCCCATGCCATTTTTTCCAAGCAAACCGATTATTTTTCCTCTTGGTATTGTTAAGTTAATGTCTTTTAAAACTTGTTTTTTGTCAAATTCCTTGCCTAAGTGCTTACATTCTAGTAGTTCCATCTTCTTTTCCTCCTAACTCTTGCAAGTAGTTTCTTGCTTCTTCGTAAGTGATGCCTATATTTTTCATATCTTCTAAGTATTTTTGTACTTTTTCTTTGGCCAATTCTTTTTTCGTTTGGTTGATTAATGCTTGATTTTTGGTTACAAATTTCCCATTGGTGCGTTCTGTATAAACCAACCCTTGGCTTTCTAATTCTGCTAATGCTTTTTGCATGGTATTGGGATTTACTCTAGCAACAAGAGCCAATTCTCTTACCGATGGAATTCTCTCCCCTTCTTTTAGTTCTCCTGATACAATTTGCATTTTTAATTTTTCTACTAATTGTAGATAAATTGGTCTTTCATTATTGAAAATATACTCCACTTTTCTTTCCTTTCTTTATTATTGTATTACTTGCATAATACAATAATACTCTTTTTTGTTTTGCTTGTCAATACTTTTCAAAAAAAAGTAAACCCAAGATTAGAAATCTCAGGTCACTTTCTTATAATACCAATGCTTTTTTCGGACAAAAGTTAGAACACTTACCACATTTAATGCATTTATCATGGTCTATTTGTGGTGCTTCAAAATCTTTTTGGGTTAAGGCTCCTACTGGGCAAACACTGACAGCAGGACACTTATGATTTTGAGGACATTTTTCTGTTATAATTTGTAATTTCTTATCCATCATTTCCTCCTTCTTTTTTCTATTTATTTCATTATATTCGAAACATTTCTGTTCTAGCATTTTAAAATTACAACATCTTTGTTTTATGTTGCTAGATAATTTCCCTTCATTGTATAATTGATACAATTTAGAGGACTTATTTTTTACTTGATTATTATTTGCATTTAGCCACTGTACTTGGTTTTTCAATAATTTCTGATATTTTAATTCTTCTAAAGTCAATGCTTCTTTGCCTAAATCGATTAATGCATAATTATTCTTGCCTACTGGTATCATATTATTAAAATTAACAGCTCCTAACTCTCCATTTTTTATTTTAAAAAAGTCCACTGTATTTTTCATTTTTTTATGTTTTATTTTTGGACTAGATAATGGCGCAAAATATTTACAAGTATCTATTTCAAATAGTATCCTAGGAAAGGTCTTAATTCTTTTTCATTTTTATTGTAAGGTACTTTATGATCAAATTTTCTCAAATAATCACAATATTTCGTATTAACTCTAACTATCTTTAAACTTTGATGCATTTTATCAACCTCCTTGATATCCCAATTATACATTACTCTTTACTAAAAATCAACCCTGTTGGCAATTTTTCTCAAAAATAAAAGATTAGAGTTTAGTCTCTAACCTTCTTTTTTAAGTTCCATTTATGGCTGGATTCACCGCTTTTTTAAGTTCCACTTTATGGCTGGATTCACCACTTTTTTTATGCTAGGCATAGTTATTGAATTATCTATTTTTATTGCCTATCTATATTAATATTATCATATTCTCCTAGAATAATCAATGATTTTGATTTAAAAACCAAAATGTGTGCCAAAAAGGTCCGTCCCCTCTGGCTCTGTGGCTCTATTCAGACCTTAGTGCAAGCACTGGGTCTTCTTTGGCGGCCTTTTTCGAAGGAATAATTCCTCCAATTAAAGTTAAAACGGTACTTAATATAATTAAAATGATACCTGCCATCGGTGGTAACAAAGCTTTTACATTAGCCCCATTGGAAACAGCATAAATAATTTGATTCGTTGGTATTAGTAACAATAAAGTAATTACAATTCCAAGAACCCCTGCAAGCAAGCCAATCATAAAAGTCTCTGCATTAAACACTTGAGCAATATTATGTTTAGAAGCTCCAATCGCTCTTAAAATACCAATTTCCTTTTTACGTTCTAACACACTGATATACGTAATAACACCTATCATGATAGAAGAAACAAATAACGAAATTCCGACAAAAGCAATTAATACATAACTAATAACGTCAATAATAATGGTAACCGAATTCATTAATGTTCCTACCATATCGGTATAAGAAATAACTTTATCTTCGCTTCCTTCTTCTTTCATTTTAGTATTATAATCACTTAAAATTTTAGTAATGGCTTCATTTCCTTCAAAATCTTTGGGATAAATGTTAATACTAGCTGGCTCTTCAAAATCTGCATAATTTAGCTTCTTTAGATTATTTTCATAGGTATTCTTTTCTTTTGACATAAGTTGAGTCATTAATTCTGCTAAATCCTCCTCTGTCATTTTCATCTTAAAAGCACCCATAAAAGCTTTTTCATCAAAGCTAATCGCATTTGCCATTGATTTACTTAAAGTCGTTATCGCTGATGCCATCTCTGTTTCTAAGGCCTTGCTTAAAGAAGTCATAGAAGCTGCTACATATCTTTGCATCATTTGTGAAATTTGTTTATCTAAGTTCTGTTGTTGCATTATTTTCGTTAAATTATTCGTAATAATCTTTTTTGCTTCCTCTGATTGTAAATAGTCTGTTAGGTATTTTTCAAAATCTGCTACGCCTTGTAAATTGTTTTTTTCCACATATTCTTGATACCCTTCTAAGACTTTTACCATAATCTTTTGCATTTGCTCCCCTGTAATGGTAAGTCCACCATTTTCTTTGATAGCGTCTTCAATTTCCTTTCGAATTAACGCTTCTGCTTCTGGCGATTTTAAGTAATCGGATAACTGTTGATTGATTTTATTTAAATCTGCATCTGGATTTTTCGTTACATATTCTTGATATCCCTTCAATAGTTCATTTATCATAATTTGTACATCATAGTTGGAAATAGAGAATTGCAAACTACTTAATACTTCGTTTAAATCTAAGGCTGGCAATTGTGCTTTACTTGCTACCTTATTTAGATTTCCAAAATCCATTTTTATTTTGGACTGGTCTATTTTAAAGGCTTTTTGAATTGCTTTTCCATCTACTTCTACTAAGGAATTCATATCAAAGTCGTTTCCTTCATCTGTTTCGTCAAATCTTTTACCCGTAAATACATTGACGTCTGGCCTTTGTAATTGGTCTTTTACAATTTGACTTTCAGCCGCTTTTTCAATCACATGATGCGTTAAAGAAGATGGATACGCGATTCCCTGTTGAAGCATAGAAGCTGTCATCCCTTCTTTTGGTTGTATGACACCAACTATTTTAAGGTCTTCTGCTTTTTCAACAAGTGCTTTAATATATTCTGTATTTTCTGACTTATCACGCCAAATTTTATATTCTGCATCGTATTCATAGCAGTCACTACTATTGACTAATTTAAAAGCTTTTCCTAATAATTCCTCATAATCAAATGTCTCTGTATAATCTGGCTCTTGTACTTTCTCTCCTACTAAAAATTGATTGACAATCTTGTCTAGTTCATCATAATCTCTTAAGCCTAATGTATAGAGTAACAGGTCATGGATATTTCCTTGTGGTGTTAGCACTAAGACACACTCATTGTAGTTTGTTGGCCATTTTCCTGTCTTAATATCATATTGTTCTTCAAATAGTCTAGTATCTTTCGGCATTTGGAAAAATACGTCTGTGCTCATCATCGTAGACATCATGCTATTAGAACTAACTCCTGACCCCATCCCTAAACTTGAAAAAGTCGTATCTGGATTTAGTTGTCTTAATTTTTCTGTATTGGTATTATAAATTCTTGGATTAACGTTATAAGTATATTCTATCGCTTTACTATAATCTTTAATATTCGAATTCTCTTCTTCTAAATATTGTTTTAAAGCTACTAAATCATTAGAACCTATTTTAGAAAACATATTCGTAATTCTAGTTGCTACTTGCACTTCCTTGCTATTTTCTTTTTCTTGATTGGTGTCGTCATTGCTTCCGCCCATTAAAGAACTAATATCAAATCCTGTACTTTGAATTTGAATTGGATATTCGGATAAGGTATCTTCTTCCACTGATTTAATGTAACTATTTACCCCATTGGATAAGGAAAGAATAAGGGCAATTCCTATAATTCCAATAGACCCTGCAAAGGAGGTTAAAAAGGTTCTTCCTTTTTTGGTTTTTAGATTGTTAAAGCTTAGGATTAAAGAAGTTAGAAAAGACATGGACGTTTTTCCCATATTTTTGTGTTTTGGCTTTTCTTCCTCTTGGTTCTCTACTAAGTATGGGTTTGTATCAGAACGAATTTTCCCATCTTTTAAATCAACAATACGAGTCGCATATTCTTCTGCTAATTCTGGGTTATGGGTTACCATAACCACTAATCTATCTTTGGCAACCTCCTTTAATAATTCCATTACTTGCACACTTGTTTTGGTATCTAATGCTCCTGTTGGCTCATCTGCTAGTACAATATCTGGATTGTTGACTAAGGCTCTTGCAATGGCCACCCTTTGCATTTGACCTCCTGATAATTGGTTTGGTTTTTTATGAGCATGCTCTGCTAAATTCACTTCTTTTAGTGCCTTCATTGCCATTTGCTTACGTTTACTTCTCGTTACGCCAGAAATGGTTAAAGCTAGTTCTACATTAGCTAAAATAGTTTGGTGTGGTATTAAGTTATAACTTTGAAATACAAATCCAACGGTATGATTACGATACGAATCCCAATCTCTATCTTTGTAATTTTTAGTGGATATCTGGTTGATGATTAAGTCTCCCTTATCATATCGGTCTAGTCCACCAATGATATTTAAGAGTGTCGTTTTTCCAGAACCACTTGGTCCTAAAATAGCCACAAATTCATTGTCTCTTAGGTTTAAACTTACGTCATCTAAGGCTTTTTGTACTAAGCCTCCTGTTTTGTATTGTTTGTGTATATTTTTTATTTGTAACATATTCCCTCCTGTTTTTACTATATGCTTTTAGGGTAGCACAAGACCTAAATTTCTCAAAAAAGATAGTTACATTATAACACATTTATCCTAAAAATGTTAACATTTATCTAAAAAAGTGGTTAAACTAATAGAAATATCTCTTCTATATGTTATAATCAATATAAGGAGGAACGCTATGAATATTAAAATAATTACCAATATATCGAATGAATTCCAAGAACCATCTATTACGATACAAGCACCTACCTTATCTACTGAAATTCAAAATGTAATTGATTATGTTTCTAATATCAATACTACCCCTACCCAAATTGTAGGCAATGTAAATAATCAAATCTACTTTATCGATTTAGAAAATGTTATTTGCTTTTTTAGTAAAGATAAGTACAATTATGCAAGGACTGCGAAAGGAACTTACAAAATTAAATATAAACTTTATGAACTAGAAGAAACACTCAAATCAAAAGATTTTATTCGTATTTCTAATTCTTGCTTGATTAATATTCGGTCAAGTTGAGTGCTTTGATACTAGCATTTTAGGTACCGTTTTAGTTAAACTCAAAGACCACACGCAAGAAGTGGTTTCGAAACGTAATGTTTCTAAAATTATTAAATTATTACGTGAAAGGGGGAATTTAAAATGAACATTGTAAAAAAACTGTTAAAAACTATCTGCTTATTTATCGCCTCTAGCCTTATTATTTATCTAATCTTTACGATATCTTCTTTTATTGGTTGGTGCCATGAAAATCAAATTAGTATCGTAGACCACTCTAATGATTTGTTAGCCTATCTTGACCCTGATAAAATACAAGAAATCGGCCATTTTGTTGGCTTATCAGAACAAGTCATGAAGGAAAGCTTAGAAGATAACACTTATCCTTCTTTAGCAGAATATTATGACCCTCTAGGTTTTTCTGTATGGTCTTATATGAATATGGGAATTCGTGATGCCTTAACTAACTATCTTACCTTATCTATCTTACTAGGCTTCTCCATTGCTATTGCTTATCTTGTTATTACGAGTAAACGATTAAATTCTTTTATTAAAATCGCTGTTGGCTACTTTGGTGTTATGTTATTAATTCCTTATGTATATATGTATAGCTATACTTACAGGTTTTGGAGTATTTCTGAAACGTTCCATGGTACCCCTAAGTATTTCTATATTCTTTATACTCTTATCTTCCTTGCTATGTATTTAGTAAACTACTTCATTGGCAAAAATATGACAAAAAATCTAAATCAAACGATAAAGAACACTTGATATTTCAAGTGTTCTTTACTATAATATATGCAAAGGAGATTACTATTAAATGGATAAACAAAAATTAATGAATATACTTAATTATTATTATGAAGCCGCTTCCCTAAAAGAAGTAGAAAGAACTGGATGGCAATATTGGAACGTCTCTCGTGACAAAAGAATAGAATCTATTGCAGAACATATTTATGGAACGCAACAACTAGCCATGGCCATTTTCTCTGAATTTGATTTAAAGCTTGATATTTTTAAAGTTATTACTATGCTAAGCTTACACGAAACAGAAGAAATCAATATGGGAGATAAAACTCCTTTTGACAATATCAGTGAAGTTGAAAAATTACAACTAGGAAAAGTAGCAGTTGCTAAAACCTTATCGAATTTAAACAAAAAGAATTTTTATCTTGACCTAATCGATGAATTTAATAGCAGAAAAACACCAGAGGCACAATTTGCCTATCTTTGCGATAAACTAGAGTGTGACTTACAAGCCAAACAATATTCTGATACCAAAAGGTGTTCTCTTACCTCTGTATCGCCTAATATTTCAAATGATACCAGAGTTAAAGAAATCATTGCAAAAGGTGCTAAAAGTGTAGCCGACGTATTTATTGCTTACGATGAAAATAAATATGCTGAAAGTGAAATCTTTACAGCTTTAATTCATTATTTAAAAAACGATAGAAATGAGTAGCCTTACAACTCATTTTCTATCGTTTTAACAATTCCCTCTGCGATTGCTTCTGCATATTCGTCTAAATTATCGTCTAACAATTGATTATCCTTTTCATTCGAAATAAAGCCTAACTCAATCAAACAACTTGGCATATTTGTATTTTTCAAAACATAATAATCAGAACTTTCTCCATCTATCGTTCCATACTTAATGCCTCTATTTTGTTGTATCTTAGTTTGTGTTAAGCCTGCCAAGATATTATCGGCAAGTTTTGTATCTTTTTCTTCTTTTGCACTTTTACACCATATTTCCACTCCATTTCCCACAGTAGCACTATTTCTATGGATAGATACAAAAATATCGGCCTTTTTCTTATTAGCTATTATGCATCTTTCTTGAAGACTCACTTCTTTATCTTTTTTTCTTGTCATAATCACTTTAATATTTTTCTTCTTTAGCTTCTTTTCAACTAATTTTGTTATTTTTAAGGTATCATCTTTTTCGTATCGTTTCCCTAAAACAGCACCAACTTCTTCTCCTCCATGACCTGCATCAAGGCAAACACGTACTTTGCTATTTTCTTTAAACATTAAAAAAATAACACTAATGATTACGATTGCTAACATTATGATTAAAATTTTTATCTGTTTTTTCAACTTAGCACTTCCTTATTTTCTAATTCTTTTATCTTAGCATATATGTCATCCCAATTGTTGCAACGATAAATATTTTCATTTTCTATTCCTTTATTATAGTCCCAATGGTAACATATCATTTTCGTTAACTTCGATAATTGTTTTAAATTTTGTGGCGAATCTTCTATCATGATATCAATATTCTTTTCCCTTATATAGCTTGATTTGTCTTCTTCTGAAAATATAATTTCATCATACACGATATCATTTTCCTTAAGCCATTGCTTCACCGTTGTTCTCATTTTTTCTCTTAATAAATCACTTTCGCCAAATTGCTTTTCTGTTTTCGGACTCGCTAACCATCTTGCTGTTATAATATACAATTTATGACCATCTTCTTTTAGTTTCTTTATATTTTCCTTTACTCCTACAATTGGTGGATTTTTCTTGGCATACATAAATATATTTTTCTTCCAAAAGTCCAAATCTGTTTTTTCATCCCAATCAAATACTTGGCAAGAGTCATAAGCAGCAGGATTTATCAATTTTCCTTTTTGGTGTTCTTCACAATATTTTAGTCCTTCCTCAATCGTAAATTTTCTAACATCTGTTAATACGCCATCTATATCAATTCCTATGTTCATTTGTTCTTTCCTCCTTACTCTGTAAAAAATAATGAATTAATGATAAAGTCGCCTACTTCTTGCCACTCTTCTTTTAATTCTTTTGTACAATTAAAACTAATAATCACTAATTTGTTTTGATACGAAAAACAAATCATGTTATTATAGATTTCTGTATCCGTTGCTTTGGATATCAATTTTATCTGCCCAACTTTATGATTGTCCACTTCATAAGTATTGCTTTCAATGATTTCGCTATTATTTTTCAATACCTCTTCCATATAAATTCGATAGCTATTAATTTGACTATTGCTCATCTCATTTTCTGTCATACTAATAACTACATTAATGTTGGTTTCTTCATTTGAAAATACGATATCTGGCATGTCTCCACTATATTTTTGTGCTATGGTTTGAGCATCTAATGGATGAAATTGAGTTGGTACTTTAATAAAAAATTTATTATCTTCTACATGCGTATATTCTGTTTCTATGGTTTCTCCACTTTTGGTTTGCGTTACTAAGGTTTCTAGTTTTTCTCCTTCTTGTTTTAATTTCTCTGTTTTTTGGTTAAATATCAGCTGTATGATAAGACAAACACCTACTATAATTGCACAGATAACCCCAAATATTATTTTCCCTATTTTCTTTTTATTTTTCATTACAATCTCTCCTATTCTTCTATCATATTCTCACATTTACTTACGACTTTTTAAATGTTATTCTTCATTTAAAGCTTCCCACTCTAGCATCTTAAGTTCAATTTCGCTTTCTATCCTTTGAATTTCATCCTGTAACTCCTTTAGTTTCATGTAATCTGTTACTATCTCCTCTTGTTCCATCTCTTGCCTTAAACCTTTAATTTGTTCTTCCATCTGCTCTATTTGCACTTCTAACTTCTTGCTTTTATTTTGCTTTCGAGCTTTTTCTTTATTTTGTAAATAGAGATTATTGGTATTTTTCTTTTTTGGTTCTTTCACCTTTTCTTCTTGGTCTTCTTGTATTTGTCTTGCTTCTTTATTTTGCCTGTATTCTTCATAGCCTCCTTTAAAATAGACTACTCTATCATCTTCAAAGGCAAGAATTGCATTGGCTATTTTGCTTACAAAATATCTATCATGGGAAACAAAAATCAAACTTCCTTGATAAGCTTGTAATAGATGCTCCAAACTCTCTTTTCCCATAATATCCATATGGTTAGTGGGCTCATCTAATACTAATAGATTTGCTTCTTTCTTAAAAATTTTACATAGTTGCAAACGGACTTTTTCTCCTCCTGATAGTACCTTTATTTGTTTGAATACGTCCTCCCCTGAAAAGAGAAAAGCTCCTAAAGATTTTCTTACTTCTGTTGTCGTTAATTTTGGAAACTCTTTACTAAAATCATCAAAGATAGTAACTTCTTTATCTAAAAATTCCATTTGTTGGTCAAAATATTCTTTCTTTACATGATAACCATATTCATATTCGCCACCCAAAGCAGGAATTTGCTCCATTAAAGTCTTTAATAATGTTGATTTTCCTTTTCCATTTTCGCCAATAATCGCCAACTTTTCGCCTTTGTACAACTCAAATGATACTTCTGCTACTGGTGTATCGTATCCTATTTTTAACTTTTTGGCTGCTACTACTAATTTTCCACTTTCAACTGGTAGCTTGAAATTGGCATGAAACGTTTTTAAATCATACTGATTTGGTTCTTCTATTATCGTCATTTGCTCAATTTTTTTCAATTTTGATAATGCCATCTTTGCTTTGGATGGTTTATAACGAAATCGGTCAGCAATGGCTTGCAATCTTTTTATTTCTTTTTGTTGATATTCATAATCTTTTAATTGTTTTTCATAGTTTACTCGTTTTTGTTTTTCGAAAAAGGTATAATTGCCTGAATAGGCTGTAATAGAGGCATATTCAATCTCATATACTTTTCCTACAATTTTATCTAAAAACATCCTATCATGAGAAACAATGACTACTGCTTTAGGATAATTTTTTAAATAATTTTCTAGCCACTCAATGGTTGTAATATCTAAGTGGTTCGTAGGCTCATCTAATAATAAGATATCTGGCTTGCTTAACAGCAATTTTAAGAAAGCAATTTTTGTTTTTTGTCCTCCTGAAAATTCATTGATTTTTTTCGTTTTATCTTCTTCGGTAAAGCCAAATTTCTTAATGGCTATTTCTACTTCTTTTTGATAGGTATAACCACCTTGCTGTTTATATCTTTCTAAACTTTGTGTATACTCTTTGATTAAGTCATCATTTGTTTTTTCTTGTAAGCTTTCTTGTAATTGATTGATTTTATTTTCTAGCTTTCTTAATTCTTCATAGCATTTTAATATTTCTTCTAAAAAGGTATTGTTACTGCTTTCGAATTCAATTTGTTTTAGATGTCCAATGATAGGATTTCCTTGTTTATAAACGCCAAACCTTACGTCTCCTATTCCTTCTTCTAACATTTCATTTTCTAAAATGGCCTTCAATAAGGTTGTTTTTCCACTTCCGTTTTTTCCTACGATTGCTATTTTTTCTTTTTCTTTTATTTCAAAGTTAATTTCTTCTAGTATAGTTTCGGCTCCATAAGATATGGCTCCATTTACGATTTTGTAGTTCATTTTTTTCCTTCCTTTTTAACGTCTCATCATAACTGCATAATATCATAAATTTATTAAAATAGCAATTAAAAAAACAACAAAAAAACTTGATATAGCCCCATCTAAAAAGCATATCAAGTCCCAACACGGATTAGGCTTTGCCTAGTCCTTTACTATATTTATATTTAACTCTATTTGTCAATCGTACAATTTTTCAATAATAAATCCCCAAAATTATGGAATTAATACCCAACCACTTTGACCATAACCATTATCAGCTTTACCTGTTGTCTTAATTCCAGACTTTAAAACGACAACAGGTCGAACACTCCATGGCGAATAATCACTTCCAGCTGTATCAGTAGCCCTAACTTCACACCAAGCCCATAAATTCGGAGAGCCTTGGGTAGCAAACCAGAAATACCTAAGATTATTCAGCATTGCCGAATTAGAAAGAGCCGAATAATCTTTATGATATTCTACGCATCTTGCATCCCTTGCAAATTTACTATTAAGAAAATAATTTTTACAGAATTCGTTTAAATGACGTATTGATTCCGTTTGTGAATAACTTACATTTCGAAAGTACCTTGCTGGGCAACCAGCATGCACGAGCTCAATTGTATCATCTTCTACACTTAATACTTGCCAACCTCCAGTATAATCACCTGCAGCAATACTCTTATTTTTACTATTTCCTTTGGTATAGCCTCCAAATGCTCCATTATTTTTAGTTGCTTCTACAGTTTCTTCCCACTCTCCTGCTTCATAATTCACAAAATCCCCAACTTCTATTTGAGTAACTAGCAAAGAGGCATTTTCTATTATTTCTTCTTTTTCTTCCATTTTTTCATTATATATCTCTGAAACTTTAATTTTGTAACTCCCTTCTGTTGTTACTAATGTTTGTTCTTTTAGTTCTCCGCTTCCCTGTAAATCCCCATATTTACCCAATATTTCTTTCAATAACGCTTCTTCTATTTTTCCCTCATTTTCACTTTGCTTACCCATTATTTGTATTTTTATTTGCTCTTTAATACTTTCTCTATCATTTTCCTCTTTTGACACAGTTGCTTTTGTTAATATTCCATTTTCTCCTGTTAAACTAGCAATACTTATTCCCGCTAAAATCAATAAAATGATACTAGTAATTATTAATGCTATTAAAGTAATACCTTTGTTATTTCTCTTTTTCCCTGTTAAATTTTTCTCCATCTTTCTTCTATCCTTTCTTTTGTTTTAATCATAACTGTATTTTATCAAAAGGTGGAATTATGTCAATAAGTTTGTATTATGCTTTTACTTAAATAAAATATTAAAAACTTGATATCACTTTTAATAAGCATATCAAGTTCTAACAAGGTTAGACTTTGTCTCGTCCTTTCATCGGTTTATTCTATCACATCTGATTTATAATTTTTTAAAAAATCCGTCAACTCTGTTTCATTAGCAAAAATTTTATCGAATATCAAATACAAAGAGTCAGTTGCTTCATATTCTCCTAGTGCATAGCACTTTTTCCCCATACCATAAGCAATTCCCGCTTCTATATGAGCAGACTTTCCAGCTGGTAATACTAATAATAAATTTTTTGAATTTTTTTCTGCTTCTATATCATGTTCAAAAATTGTTTGAACCGAAGCACTGTCTAATCCCAAACTCTCAAATTTTCTCATCAATTCTTCAGGACTTTCGTTTATATCCAAGCCTGCCTCTTTGTGAGACTCCTCATTTTTTAGAAAACAATAATAAGATATATTTAAGCTATCGAAAATTTCACAGATTTTTAAAATCTTCTCTTTATTTCTTGTTCTCCCTGCAATAAAAAAATCATAAATTTGACTCAATTTCTTCACTCTCCTTTTTATTCCTAATCATAAATAGAAAGATTGGTCTTAAAAAGCCAAAGGTTATAACCCCTAAAACTGTATAAATATCAGCACGTTTTCCTACGAATTTTGCGTATATTTTGTGGCTTAATAGGATATTCATAATAAAGCTCACAAAAACACCCAAGAAAAAAGTACCCCAAAATATCTCTTGATAGGTAGCAACGGTTCTGTAACCAATAAAACTAATGAATATCCCCATATCTACAATCCATAAAATAATTCCCAAAGGTTTATTGCCAGCTACTTTCCCAAGTAGGTATTTGTTATAGAAGGGTATCCATGCTAAGATAGGCTTTTTATATCCTAAATTTTTTCCCATCCTCATTAAAGCAATACTTTCAAAGGTATAGGTAACTATCATACTAACAATAACTACCAAAAAGATGATAATTAAAAAATAAAAAAATACTGTCATAGTTCCTAATAATAAAAACACACTTAATCCTCCCATTTTAATAGCCCCTCTTCGTATTTTTTACGTTTTTCTTTTCTTTTTTCTTTTCTTTTTTTTATTCTACTTTTATAACAAGCAATCAAAATAATTATCAATACCAATATCATTAGTGTAAACTTACTTTTTAGAATATTAATAACCACTCCAAATCGACTCATCTTAAATTGATATTTTCCATCCATTTGTTCATAGGTTATTCTTTCTTTATCTTCGGTATTGTTATTATCTCCTTTGGTTGTATATTTTCTTTTTCCATTTTCTTCTGCAATTCCTATTATTCTATGTGTTACGTTCGTTTTGTTCTGTGTTGTAAAAGAAATAATATCATGAATTCTAATCTCATTTTCTGGTACTTCTTTTACTAAGATAGCATCTCCCTTTTTAATCGTTGGCTCCATACTTCCTGACATAATCACAAAACTTTTATAACCAAAAAAGTCTGGTGTTTGGTTTGGATTTAGAAAAGATTTAACAATTAAGGTAAGATTAAATATTATGATTGGTATTAATACAATATAAAGAATTGCACTTACCATTCTTTCTATTACTTGTATTCTTTGGTTTTCTTTCTGAACTTTATCAATTTTGTACATTTTTTCTCCTCTTTTGATTTTAAGAATTTTCTTCTAACTTCTTATTTAGCTTCGAATAAATATGTTCCTTTATCCAAACCTCTGTAGAAACTTCCTCTATTTCTTGCATCGGAACCCATTTCACGGCACTATTTTCATCTTCTTTGTTATGTAAGATTTCTCCTTCGTCTACCTCAATTAAATAGGTAAGATTTAAGTGAATATGAGAAGATACATAGTTTCCCTTTTTCACATGGCCATCTACTGTCAATAACTCTAACGAAAAAATATCCTCTGTTACAGGTTTTACCTTTTTTACTCCTGTTTCTTCTTTTAACTCTTTTATTGCTACTTTCAATAAATCAGCCTCACCATCGCTATGGCCTCCTGTCCACGTCCAAGCCTTATAGATATTATGATATACCATTAATACTTTGTTTCTTTCTGGGTTAACTGCCCAAATAGAAGCTGTAAAATGAGCAAATTCATTATCCCTTGTTAATATGTCATCAAATGTATCTATATATTTTAGCATAACTTGTTTATCTCTTTTCTCTTGCTCATTATAAGGTTCGTAATTTTGAATTTTAGTTTTCAAATCTTGTAAATTCATTATTTTTGTATAAATCCTCTCTTACACTACATTTCAATAATTTTTTCCCATGGTAGATTTTCTTTTCCAAAATGGCCATAATTAGTTGTTTGAGAATAAATTGGTTGTTTTAAATTCAAATAGCGAATAATGCCATCTGGTGTTAAATCAAATTTTTCTTTAATCAGTTTTACCAATTCTTCCTCTGTCGTCTTTGCAGTTCCAAAGGTATTCACACAAATGGATAATGGTTCTTCCATCCCAATGGCATAAGATACTTGTATTTCACATTTTTGTGCATAACCATTGGCGACAAGGTTTTTGGCAATATGTCTCATCATATAAGCACCGCTTCTATCTACTTTACTTGGGTCTTTTCCAGAAAAAGCTCCGCCTCCATGACAAGCATAGCCACCATAAGTATCTACGATAATTTTTCTTCCTGTAAGCCCTGTATCTCCTAAAGGTCCACCAATTACAAATCTTCCCGTTGGATTGATATAGATATTCGTTTTTTCGTCCATCATATTTTCTGGCACGGTTTGTTTAATTACGGTTTCAACGATATCCTTTTTTAGTTGTTCTTGCTCTATGTTAGCTTCATGTTGGGTTGAGATTAAGATCGTTTCAATTCTTTTTGGCTTGTTATCTTCATATTCCACGGTTACTTGTGTTTTTCCATCTGGTCTTAAATAAGGAAGAATTTTATCTTTTCTTACTTGTGTTAATTTTTTAGCTAACTTATGAGCCATACTAATAGCATATGGCATATAACTTTCTGTTTCATTAGAAGCAAAACCAAACATAATTCCTTGGTCTCCAGCACCGCCGACGTCTACTCCCATAGCTATATCTGGACTTTGTTTGGTAATGTTTATATCAATTTTACAAGTATCTGGGTCAATATCAATGTTGCTATCTCCATAGCCTATATTTCTAATCGTTTGTCTTACTATTTTTTCATAATCAATTTGCCCATTAAAAGTAATTTGACCTGCTAAAGTTATTTTATTATTAGAAGCAAATGTTTCTACTGCTACTCTCGCATTTTTGTCTTGCTCTAAACACTTATCTAATATACTATCCGATATCGTATCACATAATTTATCTGGGTGTCCTTCTGTTACACTTTCAGATGAAAAATAATATTGTTTCATTTTTTTCTCCTTTTTGTGCCAAAAGCTTAAGTCCCCTATGGCTCTGTTTGGCACTTTTTATTAATTAATATAGTTGCTACAATTGACAAAATAAAGATAGCATAAAAAATCTTTTCTTTGACCAATAGGCTTATCAAGGCAAGTATTGAAAAGACAATAACTTCTGTAAAGCACAAACTCATTTGACCTACTGTTGATAAGATTACAGCTTCTTCTTTGTCTGCTTTTTTTATTTGATTTTGGATGGAAGTTTGTATCGCTGTTTCATATACTTTTTCAAAATTATCATTGACAGCTTTATTGATGGATATGACATATTTATTTCTAATCCCTAAAAACATGGCTGTGATTATTATTTTGATGGCAGACACTATGGTATTGGTTTTCTTGCTATTCTTGTCTGTCCATTTTCCTGTTAGGATAACCGTTATGATTTGTAATAACAACGATACTGACATAACCATTGAAAAGGCTTTAAAATCTTGCAAAGCAAGAAATAGGTATAATGGAATAAATTGTCTTTCGATAATATGGGCTGTTCTTAGTGCATAAATTCCTTTTACTGGGTTCTTGCTTGTCTTAAGGGTATGCATTGTTTTTTTCCATACTTGTTTAGCATCTACTTCTGGTTTGTAATCAACGAAAGCTGTGCATAAATAGTCTAGTAAGAAAAAGATAGAAATTACCAAAATCAATAATAAATTATTTTGGGTAATAACACCCCATGCTACTACTACACTAGCTAAAAATTGACCTAAAATTTTGGCGATTACTCGCACACTATTATAGCGTCCTCTATGAATTGTTTCTACATATTGATTAGAAATAGCATCCTCAATTGGATTGGCTAGGGCTCCTGGCATACTCATTACCAATAGGAATAAAACGAAATGATGATATTCTCCATACAAAACCATATAAGTTCCTATTACTCTTAATACGTTTGCTAAAAGAGCACAATTAGCTACACCAAATCTATGTGAAATTTTCAAGAATAATGGGGAAGCTATCCCCATTATTCCAAATCTTAGACCATAGAGTAGTAATATCATCGTAATTGGCATACCATTTTTGTATAACATAGTGGTTCCAAATATTTCTACAAAAGCATTGGCAAATGCATAGAAAAACTTGCTTAAATATAAAAATAGGTATTCCCTTCTTTTAAAATATTCCTTCATTGGTATCTTTCTTCCTCTTCTATTTCTTAAATAGTTTGTTAAATAGTCCTTTACTGTTATTTTTTCGATTACTTGATTTTTTTCGGCTATTGGCAATTATCATATCAATACTTTCTTCATCATCAAAGGAAATAACGGTTTTATTTCTTAATTTTTGCTTGCGATATTCTTCTTCATCATCATCATAATTGTATTCATAAATATTTTCGTATTCGTCGTCATCTTCCTCGTCGTCTTCTACATAGGAGTTTTTATGATAGGCTCTATAATCATCTTCGTCATCGTATTCGTCGTCATATAGGTCATCTTCTTCATAATTATTTCGATAGGGTTCTTCGTAGTCGTCCTCTTCATAATCGTCTTCTTCTAGTTCTGGTTCTTCATATTCTTCTTCGTCTATTTCTTCTTGTTCTTCTAAATAGGCTTTTGGTGTATATTGATAAGTAGGATTTTGACGTTGATAGTCTTGATATTCTTCCTCTTCAAAATCATCTTCTTGGTAAATTTCTTCTTCTATCTCTTCTTCTACTTCTTCGTAATCATCCTCTTCTTCAAAGTCTTCCTCATCATAAATTTCTTCATCCTCTTCTTCATCGTCTTCGAAATCTACTTCAAGGTTTTCTTCTTCCTCATCTTCTGTCATTGAATATTCTTCTAACTTGTATTGATGATATTCTTGCTTTCCTTTTTCTAATTCTTCCTCTAATGCATCATCTTCATCATCTTCATATTTTAGGGTAGGAATTGGCTCCTCTTTCTTTTTGGGTACACTACTACCATTTTTGCTTGTCCTTCTTACTTCTGCTAATTCTGGTATCTTTTCTGTTTCTTCTACTTCTACTGTTTCTTCTATTTTATATTCTGATAAATCTCGATTGAATTTTTGAGATACTTCTTCTTGAAATACATTGTAAATATTTTTAATGCCTTCTATTCTCCAGTAATTTGAGTTAATAACAGTCCCCATACTAATGTTGACATTGTTGACTTCTTGTTCAAAGTTCTTTTCTTTATCTTCAATGTTTTTCAAATAGGTTTTATTATATAATTGATTATATCCTTTTTTGGTTGATTTGCTAATGGTTTCTCGAATAATTAGTTCATACAGTTTTTCGATTTGCATGATATCTAATTCAAAATTATTACATGCTTCCATCATCATTTTTTTATGAACTCGTGGGCCACTAATAGCTGCCATCCTCTCATAATCTAAAAAACCTGCTATATATTCTCTTTCTGCGTTTAGGAACGCTAACTTAACGCTAGTATCTCTTAGCGTTTTTTGATATTTATTTAAACGTATCACGTCACTATCTGGCTCAGCTAGCAATTTCTTCATTTTATCATACACAGAAATATAGCACTCCGCTTCTCTTTCTGCAATATCAATCCTAACTTTAATAGCTCTTTTTAGTACGTCTTGATTAAAAGAAACTTTTTCATTTTTCCCATTTCTTATCATAATTTCCAAAGCTTCTTGTCTTACTTTTTCTTTTTCAAAGTTAATAAAATCTTTTAAGCTTACAATGTCTTTGACATCTAACTCGTCAAATTCTGTATGCATCCTTTCA
Organism: uncultured Clostridium sp.; assembly: GCA_947574235.1. Classification (GTDB taxonomy): domain Bacteria; phylum Bacillota; class Clostridia; order TANB77; family CAG-508; genus CAG-269. The sequence goes on from CANPIU010000012.1 coordinate 41,478, forward strand.
ACATAACTAATATGATTGGCTTCCCCAATTCTTCTTGCTTTTTCACATTTATTTCTGTTTTTTTGTTTTTTAGAAAAATCCGTTAAGTTCTTGATAAACTCTGACCTGATTTCTTTTAACTTTTCATTATTTTTTTCGAGTAAATTTTCTATTTTCTTTAACTTAATGTCCAATACTTCTGCTTCTTCGCCTAATTCTGTAAATAGTTGTGCTCTTTCTTCCTCTAGTTGTTTATTTTCTTTATATAATTTTTCTTGCTCTTGTTGCAAATTTTCTATTTCTTTTGCTGTATCGTCAAATTCCTGTATGACTTCTAGCTCTTTTTCTGTTACATTTTGATAGTTTTCAATTTCATTGATTAGTTCGCTATAATTTTCATTGTTCTTTTTTAAATTGTATTGCTTATTCAGTTTTAAAACTTTTTCCATATATTTCTCTAAAACAATAGCACTTCTTTCATACATGTTGATGCAACCTCCAAAATTCTACATTTCTTTCTTATTTACTTTCTTTCGTTACTTTTCTTTTCTCCACTTTGAATATGGCAAAAGCTATTATCATCCCAATGGTAGCTGTTATTAATTGTGTTATCCCCATTGCCGTTTGTAAATTATCTACCATTTTTGCTGGAAAGATTTTAAAAACCTTTAAGCACTCAAAACTTGCGAAGATAATTAAGACTTTTACTATAATTCCTACTACACTAGCCAAAAAGTAATTTTTATTTTTTCCTAGTAGGATATATTTATAGGCATAAATCAAGGCAAAATTTCCTAACCAAATCGCTGGTATCATATACACCATATAGACAGAGGCTGTGCCGAATACATAACCACTCACGATGGTAGAGATGCTTGGCATGGTTATAATTCCTATTATTTTTTTCCATCCTTTAATATTGATAGCTGAGACAATTAAAGCAGTATTAACAACAGAGCCAACGATAATTTGTGAATAGCTTGTTATAATACTTTGCGTTCCAAAGATAGCCTTAATTAATTGTGCTAAAAAGGTAGGAACTAAAAAGGCAATTAGTCCTATACTAATTGTTTGTAGAATATCTACTTTTTCTGAAACATGATATAAGGTCTTATTTAAGGTATTTTCTTTTTCCATTTTCTAGCCTCTTTTCTCTTTCTTTTTTCTTCCCCTATTATATCGAAAAAAAATGAAAAAGTCTATACTTTTAATATGATTTTCCTTATTTATCAGTTTCTAAAAATAGCCTTGAATTTATTTTTAAATCCAAAGCTATTTTAAAAGATGAATTTCTAATTTTTTATTTCCTTTTTTAACTTTTGTAATTCTTTTTCTTTTATTTTCGTTATTTTCTTTATGGTTGCTTCATTGATATTATTTTTCAACATTTGAATCACAAAGTTTCGAGTTGCTGTTTCAATTCCACTCTGTATCCCGTTCTTTTATTCCAAATTCCACACCTTCCTTATAATTCATCCTAAAAATATCCCTTAAATTTTCCATTACCATAGTATCTACCAGCCCCTTAGCTATTGATTTCCCTTTTTATTTTTTCTAGTTCTTGCTTCTTTACTTTTGTTATTTTAATAATTGTCTTTTCGCTCATTTGGTTCTTTAACATTTGAATAATAAAATTACGTGTTGCTCTTTCAATCCCTGTTTGAATTCCACTCTGTATCCCGTTCTTTTATTCCAAATTCTACACCTTCCTTATAATTCATCCTAAAAAT
>CANPIU010000013.1 GCA_947574235.1 uncultured Clostridium sp.
TCTTATTTTATTTCTTATTTTATTTCTTATTTTATTTCTTATTTTATTTCTTATTAAAAATACTATGCAAAAATGTGTCAACTATTTTTAGTCCTGTTCATATTATTAAATAACAAAGTTTTGCATAATATATTTTTAGGAGAATTAGAAATGGATAGAATTTTTTTAAATGAAAATAACGAAAACAATCGAGAAGAAAAAAAGTCTTCTCAAAAAAAATCTTTTGATTTTAATTTGTATAAAAATAATACAATAAATTCAATTAATGACGTTGAACATTTTTTAAATAATTTTCATCATTATTCGAAATATTTTAAATTATTTAAAATATTAAAAAAATAATTTTTGTTGTTCTTTACTTTTTTTATTTTTTAAAATTTGTTTTATTTTTCTTTTAGTATTTTCAAATCACTTTTACTTTCTTTGTAAACTCCGCTTATTTCTCTTCAATGATTTTTCTTTTATTAATCTTATTAAATATAGTGATATTAAACAATATTTTTCTGTTTTATGTTTCCTGTTTTTTGACTTTTTTCTTTTTCAATTGTTCGTCTCAATCTCTTATTTTCCTAAGATTTATTCGTTTTTTACTTGTCATTTTCCTTTCCCTTTCTACTTCTTAGTTTTAACCTTTGTTGAAACTCTATAACTTTTACTTTTTTCTTTTAACTTCTCTTGAACTTTTGGTTTCGAAAAAGCATTTATCTTACAATATGTAAACTGCTTTTTTATTTCTTTGCTATCTTTTTCACAAGAAATTTTATTTACTATCTTGAAAATTTACAAAACAAAAAAATAAAAGTTAGAAGATTTTTCGATATAATTAACTAAATATATTAAATCGCTTGAAAAAATCAAGCGATTATTTTTCTTTTTTTATTCTTAAATTATTTTCTACTATAAATTTCTTTAAATTCCTCATTTTCGTTTCCATCAATTAAAATTTTTACGCTATTGACTTCTGTTAGTTCTGTTAAAGTATTTACAATGCAATTTACTAGATTTTCTTTTCCCTTTTCCTCTTCTTTTGCATAATTCAAAAATTCACTTGAAAAATCTAATACTATACAATCTCCTTCAAAATAGGATTTATTTAGTTTGGTTGCTTCAGGAATTATTTTTTTATTTTTTTCATTTTTAGGTCCTTCTATTAATAAATTAACTAATCTATCCTGTGCATTATTCATAATCTCTTTAATATCGATTAATCGTGCCTCTGGATTTAATTCATTTGTCTCTTTATTGGGAAAATATAAACTAACAATTGTCTGTCTTGCTTGTTCTTCTGTTATTTCTTCTTCTGGCACATATTCTTCTACTACTGCTTCTGCTTCTTTATTTTTCACATAGCAAATCGCAAAATACCCTCCTACTAATATAATGACAAACACTGTAAAAAAAATAATTCCTATCTTCTTGTTTTTCATTGACTTCCTCCTCGTACTTTTATTTACTACTCATTTTATTATGTGTTTGTCCTTTTTAGAACCTATCTTATAATTTTTCTTTATTTCTGATTTTTAGTATTTCAAAAATTATAACGAACAAAAACAGCAAATTAAAAATCCAGTCGTACCTTTTGTACGTTACAATATTCCCCATTTGACAAAACGCTATTTTCCGTATAAAATAAGCATGAAAGGAAGTTTTCGTTATGAAGAATATAGAAAATATAGATACTGTCTTACATGTTGGTTTAGACGTTGGTTCTACCACTGTTAAGATTATTGTTATGGATAAAAATAAAAACACGATATATAAAGATTATCAAAGACACTTTTCCGATACTAAAAATACCGTTTGTAAAGTTTTAGAAGATTTATTGAAAAAATACCCTACCAATTCATTTACATTGGCCCTTACAGGTTCAGGCGCTATGTCAGCTGCTAAGTTTTTAGGCGTTAACTTTATTCAAGAAGTTGTTTCTTGTAAACGTTCTGTTGAAAAATATATTCCAAAAACAGATGTTGTAATAGAACTTGGTGGCGAGGACGCTAAAATTATTTATTTTGACCAATCTATCGAACAGCGTATGAACGGTACTTGTGCAGGTGGAACTGGAGCATTTTTAGATCAAATGGCTTCTTTATTACATACGGATACAGCAGGTCTAAACGAATTAGCCAAAAACTATTCTACCATTTATCCTATCGCCTCTCGTTGTGGTGTTTTTGCTAAGACCGATATTCAACCTTTAATCAATGAAGGAGCTGCTAAAGAAGATATCGCTGCTTCCATTTTCCAAGCTGTTGTGAATCAAACCATTAGTGGACTTGCTTGCGGAAGGCCCATTAGAGGCAATGTGGCTTTCTTAGGTGGCCCTTTGAATTATTTATCCGAATTAAGAACTAGGTTTATTGAAACATTAAATTTAAAAGAAGAAGAAATTATTGTTCCAGAAGAAGCCCATCTTTTAGTGGCAAAAGGGGCTGCCCTAGACTCTATCTCTTCTGATATTATCACAACTACTGATTTACACAAAAAAATTGAAACCTTAAAAAACTCACAAGATAATACTACTCATCCTTTAGCACCTTTATTTAAAGACAAAGAAGATTATGAAATATTTAAAAACAGACATAACCAAGCAACCGTAGAAAAAGCTTCTTTAGAGGATTATGAAGGAGACTGCTATCTTGGTATAGATGCTGGTTCTACTACTACAAAATTAGTCTTAATTGATAAAGACGGAAAATTATTATATTCCCTTTACGGAAATAATGAAGGAAACCCTTTAAAAAGTGTTATGACTATGTTAAAAAAACTATATGAAGTATTACCTAAAAAAGCAATTTTAAGATATAGTGGCGTTACTGGTTATGGAGAAAAATTAATTCAAACAGCCCTAAATGTAGACTTAAATGAAATTGAAACCATTGCTCACTATACTGCTGCTAAAACATTTGAACCAAATGTAACAGCGATTGTTGATATTGGTGGACAAGATATGAAATATATTCGTATGAAAAATGGTTCCATTGATAATATTATGCTAAATGAAGCATGTTCTTCTGGTTGTGGTTCTTTTATTGAAACCTTTGCTAAAAGCTTAAACCTAAGTGTTGCAGACTTCGTAAAAGAAGCCATTAACGCTAAAAGACCCGTTGACTTAGGTTCACGTTGCACGGTGTTTATGAATTCCAAAATTAAACAAGCCCAAAAAGAAGGCTATTCCGTTGGGGATATTTCTAGCGGATTGTCTTATTCCGTAATCAAAAATGCCATCCAAAAAGTGATGAAAGTAAGAGACGTCGAAACGCTTGGAAAGCACATTGTCGTACAAGGTGGAACTTTTTATAATGATGCTGTTCTTCGCGCTTTTGAATTAATTGTTGGTAAAAATGTTGTTAGACCTGATATCTCTGGTCTAATGGGAGCTTTTGGTATGGCTCTTTTAGCCAAAGAACAATACGAAGCAAATCTTGATATGGAATATAAATCAACTATATTAAAAACAGAAGAATTAGATACTTTAGAAATAAAAATAACACATACACGTTGCAACAATTGTGAAAATCATTGTAAATTAACCATTAATAAATTCAGCAATGGGCAAATTCACGTATCTGGCAATCGTTGCGAAAAAGGCGCTGGCCAAATTACAAAAACAAAAGACTTACCAAATTTAATTCAGTACAAGCAAGAAAGATTATTTGACTACAAACCTTTAGAAGAACAATTTGCTCCAAGAGGTATAATTGGTATTCCTAGAGTATTAAATATGTATGAAGATTATCCATTTTGGTTTACTTTCTTAACTTCTTTAGGCTTTCGTGTTATTCTTTCTGAAAAAAGTACTCGAAAAACCTACGAAAAAGGAATGGAATCTATGCCATCTGAATCTGTTTGCTATCCAGCCAAACTTTCTCATGGTCATATCGAAAGCTTACTAGAACAAGGAATTAAAACTATCTTTTATCCTTGTATGCCATATTCTAGAAAAGAATATGAAAAAGCAGATAATCACTACAACTGTCCTATTGTTATTTCTTATTCGGAAGTATTAAAAAATAACGTAGAAGGATTAAAAAAAGATGACATAAAATTCTTGAATCCCTTTTTACCTTTCGACAAGAAAAACTTAGTGAAAAAAATCATGGAATTAGACGAATTTAAAGAATATAATTTTACAAAAACAGAACTACTAGAAGCTGCTGAAAAAGCTGAAAAAGAATATCAAAAATGTAAAAAAGATATTCAAAACAAAGGTACTCAAACCGTTAGATATTTAGAAGAAAATCATCTAAAAGGTATTGTCTTAGCCGGTCGTCCTTATCATGTAGACCCTGAAATTAACCATGGTATTGATACTTTAATTACTTCTTTAGGTCTTAGCGTTTTAACCGAAGATAGTATCTCTGATAAAACAGAAGCAAAAAGACCAATTCGAGTTGTCGACCAATGGGTATATCATGCAAGACTTTATGCTGCTGCTGATTTTGTCGGAAAACATGATTGCTTAGAATTAGTACAACTAAATTCGTTTGGTTGTGGCGTGGATGCCGTAACAACTGACCAAGTAGAAGAAATATTAAAATCTTTCAATAAAATGTATACTTTAATCAAAATAGATGAAGTGAATAATTTAGGAGCCGTTAGAATTCGTATTCGTTCTTTGTTAGCTAGTATGAAAAAACGTGAGCAAGAAGGAAATCAAGAAACTTTAGATGGCAATTATGGTGTTAAGAAAAAAATTTTTACCAAAGAAATGAGAAAAGATTATACGATTTTAATTCCTCAAATGGCACCTATTCACTTTGAACTATTAGAAGCTGCTGTTCGTTCTTCTGGTTATCATGTAGAACTCTTAAGAACATGTACACAAAAAACAGTAGAAACTGGACTAAAATATGTTAACAACGATGCTTGTTATCCCTCTATTTTAGTAACAGGCCAAATGATAGAAGCTCTTCAATCTGGCAAATATGACTTAAATAAAACCGCTTTAATTATGTCACAAACTGGTGGAGGTTGTAGAGCAACGAACTATATTGGGTTTATTCGTAAAGCGTTAAAAGATGCTGGTTTTGAGGATATCCCTGTTATCTCTTTCAACATTGTTGGTATGGAAAAAATGCCAGGCTTTAAACTAACCGTTCCTCTTATGGAAAAGTTATTAAGGATGCTAGTTTATGCTGATTTATTACAAAAAATGTTAACCAAAAATAGAGCTTATGAAGTACATAAAGGTGAAACTCAAAAATTATTCGATTACTGGATGGAAAAATGTAAACAATTATTAGCCAAAGCAACGAATAAAGAATTCAAACAAAGTATCTATGACATGGTAAATGATTTTGAAAAAATCGAATTAGACATGTCTATTAAAAAGCCACGTGTCGGTATTGTTGGTGAAGTTTTAATTAAGTACCATCCTTTTGGAAATAATTTTGTTGTTGACCTTTTAGAAAAGGAAGGAGCCGAAGTTATTTTACCTGATTTTATGGGATTTGCAAAATTCATGTGTACTCATAAAATTACCTTCAACAATTTACTAAATATTAATAAAACTTCTTCTAAATTAATGAAAGCAGCTATTCAATTAATTGATATTTTAGAAAAAGACGTTAAAATTGCATTAGCGAATTCTAAAAAAGGATATTTACCACCCTGCGATATTTGGCACTTAGAAGAAAAAGTCAAAGACGTTTTATCCATTGGAAATCAAACTGGTGAAGGCTGGTTTTTAACGGCTGAAATGATTGAATATATCGAAAATGATATTCCAAATATCGTATGTGTACAACCCTTTGCTTGCCTTCCAAATCACGTTGTTGGAAAAGGTGTCATAAAGACAATCCGAGAAAAATATCCAGAAGCTAACATTTCTCCTATTGATTATGACCCTGGTGCTAGTGAAGCTAACCAAGCCAATCGTATTAAGTTATTAATGACTGTTGCTAAAGATAATTTGGAAATGAAACAAAAACATATACAAGCTTTGGATAAAGAAAATGACATAATCCTAAATACAGAAATTAAAAAATCATAATTCTAGTATTACCTTATTAGGAATATTTTACAAAATCTTGACATTGTCTTAAATATGTAGTATACTTTATATGGATAAAATAATGTTGTTATCCTTCATGTATATGAAAAAGCAGAGAATTGCCGTTCTCTGCTTTTTCACTTATTCCTTTTCTATGTAGTTTAAAATCTTAAGCAACAAAATAAGTTTTAATAATGTTGTAATTTCCTTCATGATATCACCTCCTTTGTGAAGGCAATGTCATTATACTATATTTACTTATCATTTTCAACATATCTGTAAAATTTTATCAATTGATTTTTTGGTTTGTTCATAGCCTAATTCATATAATTCCTTTATTTTTGTCATATCAAGCAAGCCAACTTTTTCACTTTTAATTTTTAGAATACAATCTGCTCCCTCCATCTCATAATTAGAAAGTTCTCTACCTAACAAACTAATAGCGCGACCTGCTACTTCTATCAAATTCTTATCACAATTTTGTTCTTTTTTCTCATCAAAAAGGATACTTAAAACCTTTTTAGCTCCCAATAACTTTACTTCTTTCCACGGTACATTTTCACGTATTCCTCCATCGATTAATTTGGTATCTTTATAAGGACAAGGAGAAAATACAACAGGATAACTACAACTAGCTCTTACTGCTTTTCCAATATTGATATCCTTGATAAATTCGACAGTATCTGAAAAAGAATTTCTTACTTGACAAGAAGTAAAACAAAGAACATTTCCTTTACATAAAGTAACACTTGGTATTACTAATGGCATTTTAATATCTGAAATATTAGTAATTCTTTTTGTCTTTCCTATTTGATTGATTAATTTTTCAATTTGTTTTCCACTATTTAGTCCATCTACGTGGATTTGTCCTGTGAAAATAAGTCCAAATATTAATTTAAAAATAGCTCCAATATCGACATATTTTATTTTTCTACAATACTTTCTAAAAATTTTGTACATTTCGTCTGCTGAAAATCCCATGGCATATAGAGTTGCTACAATACTACCGTGAAGACGTACCTCCTACATAATCAAATTTAATACCTTCTTCTTCTAATGCTTTAATGGCTCCAATATGAGCTGCTCCCTTTACGCCTCCGCCAGCTAAACATAGACCTATTTTTTCTTTCATCTTCATCACCTATTACTCATATTATTAAAAAAATATTGAAAGGTTCTTCTTTTTATGTTATTATTTTTAAGAAGGGATTTATTTGAATTATGAATAAAAATTATTATGAGATTTTACAAGTAAATAAAAATGCTTCTCCTGAAATTATTGAAAAAGCTTATAAAACATTAGCAAAAAAGTACCATCCTGATTTACAAACAGAGGAAAACAAAAAGCAATCTGAAGAAATATTAAAAGAGATAAATGAAGCTTATGAAGTTTTATCTATTCCTGAAAAGAAACAAAAATATGATGCTTCGCTTTTAGAAGAAGAAATGATTTCAAGAACGCCTCCTAGAAAAGAAGATATTTCTTCTACGAATTTATCTACCATTTTAGAAGAAGAACGAAAAAAACAGCAAGCTTTACTTCAAAAACAACAACTAGAATATTTGTACCAGCAGGAATTAGCTTATCAAAACCAAATACAACAAGCAAGACAAAAGGCTTATCATGATGCTTATATCCAAGATTTAAAGAATCGTGGTTATAAGATACATTATAAGAAAACCTTTAAAGATTACATAAAAGGATTTATGACTTTATTTTTTACAATTGTCATTTTATTCCTATTATGGCAAATACCTTTTATTCAAAACTTTTTTCTAAATATATTACAAGAAAATCAATTGCTTTCTATGTTCTTTAATTCATAAAGAGGTTAACTAATCTAAAAAATTAAGTAACCTCTTTATTTTCATATTATTTTTCGAAATAACTTCTTTTGCCATTTTTTGACGGCTTTTACTATTATAAATAATAAAATTACATAAATAATGGTTTCTCCCATTAAAGCTACTATTATATCTACATTTTTAAAAATTTTAGCAAGATACATTAAAAATAAAATATGAATAATCATAAAAGCATATTGAAATACTTTATTATCACTTTTCTTCACAACAGAATACGCTGTATCCCAATCTAAATTAGGCCTTACTAAATCAACAATTAACATTAGATAACTATTGATACCATTCATGATTGTTGCTATCATAAAAGTTATTCCTAGATATAACCAATTGCTATTTGGTAATAGATAAGAAACCATGGCAAAAACTACTATTGTTACTAGAAAATTTAATACTATCTGAGGAATACTCTTATAAAAAAATTGTTTATGTAACTCTATTGGAATATATTTAATAAATACTGCATTTTTTCCTTCTCTCGATATTGCTGTCAAAGAAATACTCGATAAGGAAAATAATACTTGCAGAATAATTAATATATCACATGCCGCTTCCATATTAAAAGATAAATTCTGAAAAGCATTTTGTATGGTTTCTTCTTGCCTCATCATTTCTTGTATCGTTGGTACTAAAATTACCATAATTGTTAAACAAGTAATGATAATAGATATTACGGGAAGAACACATTGCATGAAAAAAATAGGTTCTCTTATTAATAATTTTATTTCTTTTTGGATATAAGAATTTCTTATGTTACGTCTCTTAATATCTTTTTCATTGTGTATTTCCTTTGTTTTCTTATTGGAATTGCTTAACATATTCTTTAATATATCCTTAATATAGGTTCTTTTTCCTATAGCAATAAAGATAAATCCACTTATTATATTATATCCCAACAATTTCATTACTGATAACATTGCTGTTATCTCAGTAGGATTGGTTAAAATTGTAACACTTGGATTAATAATTAAAAAATATTGATTAGCCTGCTGGGCTTTTTGGCTAAAGTTACTAAATTGTTCTAAAGCTTGTTGGTCATTGGTTATTCCAAATAGATTGTTAACTACTCTAAATTCTACTGTTAAAAGTAACATAATTAGAATTGTAGTAATAAAAAATTGAAAAATTTCTTTATTCTTAATATATTTTCCTACCCTCATTATTAAAAACATAATGGTACTTATCAAGGTTGCAATAAAAATTGGAAATATCATTAATATAATTATTTCCCATAAAAAAAATGAAAAATGGACATTTGTTAACATACCATATAAAGTAAATGGAATAATTCCTAAGATACCTTCTGTTAAATACAACATAAATAATAAGGTGTTAAATTTAGCTAGCAATAATTCTACTGGTTTTAGTGGCATATGTAGAATTTTTTCAATATCCTTTGAGAAAAAAAATAAATTATTACATACTAATATGGTTTGAAACAATAACACTACTGCCAAAATGGAAAAGTATATATTTAAAAATATTTCTGGCTGTCTCGCATCTACTAAAAAAACAATAACCTGATGGCTTACATAAGTAACGGCAATTACTATAATAGCAATCAGCCAAAAGAATATTGACTTTTTACTATTTCCTTTTTTTTGTTTACTAAAAACAGGTAAGTTCTGGTAAAATTCTTTAATAAAAACTTTTGTTAAACTAATTATTTTCTTCATTTTTTTTCGTTATCTCCATAAATAATTCTTCTAAAGAAGCATTTTGTTTCATTTCTTTTCTAATCTCTTCTTGTGTTCCGACAAATACTATTTTCCCTTGATTAATGATGGCAATTCTATCACATAGCTTTTCCGCAACTTCTAAGATATGTGTAGAAAAGAATACAACATTATTCTCTTTGGCATGTTTTTTCATTTTATTCTTTACATAAAAAGCGGCTTTAGGGTCTAATCCTGTTAATGGTTCATCTAAAATCCAATTTTTAGGGTTATGTAATAGAACTGAAACCATAATTATTTTTTGTCTCATCCCATGTGAATAACTTTGGATTTTATCATTTAAAACGTCATATATTTCAAATTCTTTACTTAATTCGATTATTCTTTTTTCTCTTATTTCCTTTTCTATTTCATAAATGTCTGCTACTAAATTTAAGTATTCAATTCCTTTCAGTTTTAAAAACATATCAGGATTATCTGATACAAATCCTATTTGCTTTTTAGCTTGTATTGGTTCTTTATTAATGCTTTTCCCATCAATTAAGATTTCGCCTTCATCAATATCTAAAATACCTACTATCATTTTAATGGTAGTGGTTTTCCCCGCTCCATTAGGTCCTAAAAATCCAAAAATTTCTCCATCTTTTATTTCTAAATTAACTCCATCCACTGCCTTTTTTCCTTTGGAATATGCTTTGGATACATTTTTTATTTCTATCATAAGTGCCTCCTATCTGTAGCCTTATTATATTAAATTACCTAAAAATATGCAAGGGATTACCTTTATTAAAAAAGTAATCCCTTCTTTTTTATTCTATATTAAATGACATAACAAAGTCTGTTCCTTCTTTTAATTGCATAATAACGGTTAATTTTTTACTTTCTGCTGCGCTACTACTACTTTCTTTTATGGTTGTTTCATAAATATAGTAATTTCCTTCTTCTCTAATATTAGCCTCTTGTGTATCTAAATTATAGGAAAAGAAATTATTTTGTATAAACTCTTTAAATTCTTCTAAAGTTGCAAAGTTATTGCTTTTAAAGACTTCGTTTAACAATTCATAGGCATGTCTATCATCTTTTGTATTAATCATTTTTAAGAATAGGTAGACATTTGCTTGTACTTTCTTTTCGTTTGTTAATTTCTTATAATTTTCCTCATAATTTTCTAATTTAATGGTATAATTATCTAGCATAACAGTATAATCCAATACAGCACTTGCTTTAAAAGTATAATAATTATCATAATTGTCTACTAAAATATACTCCACATAATCGTCATGATAATTTACTAAATATTTAGCTAATATCCCTTCTTCTATTATTTGTTTACATTTTTCTATATACTCTTGGTATTCATCAAAAGTAGGAAATCTTTCTTTTCTATATTCTTCTTCTATTTTTGAATAAGCTTCTTTAGGATTTTCTAATTCCATTTGCGTAAAATGCCTTAAATACATCCTACAAGTATCCTCATCTCTCATGTTAATAAATTCGAAAGCATTTTTTTCATTTTCTTGGATTTGTTTTAAATTCGTTGCTAAATCAATTTGTTTAATATCATCAACAGAATTATGTAATTCTTCTATTCTAAAAGTAGAATTTTCCATATCCACTCTTACAATAAAATACGTATCTTTTTGATTTTCATCTGTTCCATAAACAGCAAAACTATATATTCTCTCCCCTTCTAAAAGTGTCATATCTTTTGCTTTAAAACTTTCATCTATATTCTTTTGAATACATTTTTCTACTGAGAAAAATTTAACAGGGTCTTTTAGTCTTTCTACAGTATATTCTATTGTCAAATCATCTCCTTCTAGTTGGTTATTATTTTGCTCTACTACTGAATCTCCTTTTTTTAAGCCGTATATTAAAAGGATACATATAATAACTAGAATTACTAGAATAACGATAGCTATTTCAATTTTTCTTTTTTGCTGCTTCATTGTCTAAGACCCTCCTTCTTCTTTAATAAAACTGTAATGCATTGGTGAATTGATTTACGTTATTTGAAATTTTAACAACGTCTCCTGTTTGCGGAGCATGAATATATTGATTATTTCCAATATAAATTCCAACATGACCATTTTTATATAAAATGTCTCCCACTCTTGCTTCTGATACAGATACAACTTTTGCTGCAGAATTCTTTTGTGCACCAGTATTATGAGGTATATCAATTCCTACTTGTTTATAACACCATTTGGTAAGTCCTGAACAGTCAAAGGTAACTGGTCCTTCTGCTCCCCAAACGTAAGGACAACCTAATTTTGTTTTTGCTGCCTCTACTATCTTAGTTCCTGTTTCACTTGTTCCTGAAGTTGTAGGTGTAATTCCTGCTGCATTAAACATTTGCGTCATATAGGTTGTTGTATCCTCTATCCAACCTCCTGGTGCATCAGCGTTCTCACAATACGTCATCCCTATTTCCGATACTGTAAATTTTCCCGCTGTAAAATAATAATTTTTAACAGATATCTGTTTATAAAATGCTTCAATTGATTCTTTAGCAGAACCATAATTTTCAAATCTTCCATGTGATTTTCCATGAACACATTCAATATTATACCAATTGTTCTTACCATCTATAGCATGGCCAGCTCTACCAGCACTTGTTTCTGAAATAGAAACTGCTGCTGCAAAAACGGCATTTACTCTATACTTTTCTTGTAAATCTAAATATTCTTGTGCATGTTCTATTAATTTTCCACTTCCAGAATATCCTGAAAAAGCTAATTTTAACTTTTCTACATCTTTAATAACAATATCTGGTGAAGATTTATCAATATGTACAATATAATCACCTTCTCCTACTGTTGATAATGCACTTGGATAGAAGATACTAAAGTCAAAATATTCTATACCATCATAGACATTTCCCGTTGCTTTATATAATAAGTATTTTATTAAATCTAACATGTGCTCTGTACTTTCATTGGTTTCTATAATTTCAAATAGCCACTCAGCCGCATTTTTTATGTTGATTTTATTTTTTCTATATTTTTGCTTATTAAATATAGTTACAAAATTTGGTTCTTCTGCTTTAGGATCTGTTTTTTCTTCAAAATCTGGTATTCCTTGTACATATTTTTGAGTTTTCGTTATATTTGTTATCTTATCATAAATGTTAACATATTTTGTATAATACTTTACATTAATATTTTCTATTAAATTAACAGGACTTGTTGTTGTTTCTTCTCCTTCTTCTGAAGATTTCGGCTGAACTTCTTCTACTAATTTTTGTCGCAATGCACTTATATGTTCACAAGAATAACTATTTCCTGTATAATTTGGTGTTTCTAGATAAACCTCATCGTCTAGTGTTACTGTATTTTCACTCGAAGTTTCTGAAGCTGCAACATAGGTAAATTCATTTTCATACCTAACAATCCATACATTCGCTTTTGTTAAGGCTATATTTAAAGTGTTAGTTTGAGTCACTACTGTTTTAGTTGTTGTGTAAGTTTCTTCAGCATGAGGATCATGTATATCATTTGTAATTCGCCCACTTGAGGCTCTTGCATTAGTTTTAGCTGTAATGCTTCCATTTACTTCTGCTTTGGTTTTTTGAGTATAATGCCATTCATCAATGTCAGTATTAATTGTTAAATTATCATGAACAGTTATTTCTATTTCACTTCCATATATTAAGTCAATCAATTCAAATATAAAATTTTTATCTTCTCCTACTACCAATAATGACCACAACAAATCAAAAGGCATTGTATACGGTTCTACCATTTCTTCATAATTAATCGGTGTTGTTGTCATAGAATATTCTGTATTGGAACCTCCAACACCAGAATCATTGGATTCTATTATGGTATCTTTTTGGGTCCAAGTTGCTACAATCGCCGTATAATTAGTTGTATTTTTACTACTAGCCACACCTGCTGCACCAGCATCTGTTACTACTATATACTGACACCCTTTGATAATCTCTCCAATGTCATACCAACCTTGCAAAGAAGAACTTCCTGGATTACACACATAAACTTGTCCTTGCTCATTGATATCCACTAAAGCCATAATGTGACTGATGCTAGTAAAAATAGTATTGCTATTAACAGAAACTAACATTACTTTTCCATTTCTTAAATTGTCTTGTATTACTTCTGCTGAAGGAGACTGTATTACTTCACTTGCCATACCAAGTGAATCCATTTCTCCCTTTAACGTTATGTAAGAGGTTTGACCATAAGTAGCATTCATTTCTAAGGCAATATCACCTGGTGTATATTCTGAATTTAACAACCCACTTGCTAAAATAGCTACTGAAGAAGGTCCACATCCATCAGTATGTATCGTACCATTCCAATAAGCATTCTCTGCATAACTTCCCTTACCTTGTTTAAAATGTTTATAAGTAATTCCAGCTGAAGAAGTATATAGCTCTGTATAGCCATCTCCTTCTACTTGTGTTACAGTTGCTTTTTGCTTTTCTTCTTTTTCTTTCTTATCTTTATCCTTTTTTTTGTCTTCTTTTTCTTCGTCCTTAGTCGAATTATTTTCTTCTAAATTAGGGTCATCCTTAGTACCTCTTGTTCTATTACCATCTGCCCAGCCCCATCCAAGCCATCCTTGCTTCCCATCTATTACATCCTTTTGCCAAGCAAGCCATTCATCTATTGTATTCCAAGTTTTAATTCCACTTCCTACGCTATCAATTACTTTTCCCCCACCAATATAAATTCCAACATGTCCAGCTCCGCTTGAACTAGAACCTGTTCCATAAACTGCTGCACCAATTGGAATAGCACTTCTATCGGTTGAAATAACATGATGTTGTGAATCTTTGTAAGCTGTTCCATGTCTACAAGCTCCTACTCCTGCATTGTCATAAACGTCATTTACCCATTTAGCACACCAATTAGCTCCAGGCCAATTCGTATTATTAGTAGCATCTATAATAAGTTGTGAAATATCTGTCATAACCCCCTCACCTGCTGCTACTGTTCCTCCTTCTCCTGTTGTTGTACTTGCTGAAGATTTCTTTAATGTAAAATGTGTTAATGCTTCCTTTTTTGCTTCTTCACTTCCCGTTTTATTATACTCGTCAATATATCCTTGAAAAGTTTCTGGGTCTACATACTTCATTGTTGTTCTATTGCCGTCTGTGTCTGCTCTTTTAAACTTAATAATTCCTTGAAGCATGTCTGCATTTTCCTTAATTGCATCCCAATTAATTTCTTCGTCTGGTTCTGGTCGAGTATCTGGATACTGTGTTACTAATTCAGCTTTCATTAGTCTTGCTAGTTCTTCTGGTGTGTCTAGATATAAATTTACTCTATTTTTTTCTTGTAACATTTTATCCCATAATTCTTGTACATTCATATCTGTTTTGAAAGTTCCATTATCATTAATCGAAACTCCATTGGTATATTGACTAGCAGCATAGGGTGCACTACTCCAGTCATCTTCTTTATAGGTTCCATCATCTACTGTTATATAGTATACTCCTAAAGCCAATATAATAAAAAATACAACTACAATAAAAGCTTGAATTATCCTTTTTTTATATCTACCTGATGCAATTTTTTTAAAAGTATCTTTTATGGCTTGTTTTGCTTCTTCCATCTACTCACCTCCATCCTCTATTAAATTTTTTGTTAAACTTCTGCTCTAAATTCTATTTTTTCTGTTAATTGGCCATTAAGCAATATTAAATCTGAGAAAACAATGGATTCTATTTTTTTGGTACTTATAAAGGTACTGTAAAATTTAATGGTAATTTCTTTTGTTTTTCCTTGCTCTATTGTTAGCATTGGTTCTGTTAATTCATGTGAATAGGAAGAATAAGTAACTCCTTTACTATCTTGCAAATACAAAGTTTTTGCATCGGTTCTTCCATCTAATAAAATTATATTTTCTGTATGATTTGTAACTTTAATGGTGTATTCTTCATATTCTTTATAAGTATTTTTGTTTACCACTTCCACTTTTATGTCATCTTTTTCAGTGGTACGATTTATTATTGTTTTTCCTATATAACCATTAATATTTAGTTTGTATTCCTCGTTTTCTTCTACAATTGTCATATAATCTTGTTTTGTTTTTCCATCACTTTTACCTGTTGAAAGCATATCTTCCATTATTTTAACTTTATAGATATTATCATACCAATTTTCTATGCTTGCTTTCTTTTGTTTTCCCTCAAATACATTATTAACATAAGCTTGTTCAAAAATTTCTAAGTTACTGTAAATTTGCTCTTTGCATTGTTCTGTTAATAATTCATAGGCCTTTTCTATTTCTCTGTTATTACAATAAGAAATAAATTCGTCAATTAAATTCGTTGCTGTTTTTAACTTTTTGTTTTCTACTTTTTTTCCAGTAACGACTGATTGGTTTTCCGTCAATATGGTTGTATTTGTACTAATACTCAGTTCCTCTTGCCTTTTATTATTCCCTTCTAATCTCTTTTGATTTTCTACCTTGTAAAAATGATTTATTAATTGTAAAAGCAGAAAAGCAGAGGCTATAATTATTACAATCCCCCAAATCTTTTTTCTGTTTTGATTATAATATCGTATTAGATGATTCATAATTATTTCCTCCACTTTTTAATTATTTCTTCAAGTCATGGAATCTATCAAGTTCACTTAATCGTTTCTCTGCAAATGAATCTAAATTGTTTTCTTTTACGCCACTTTTTTCTGCCATTTTCTTAAACCTATTTTTCCAATCATCCCTTGATTTTTGATTCATTTTTTGAGTATTTCCAACCATTTGTCCTAATTGTGCAACAGAAATAGCTTCTTCCATATTTCTTACCTCGCCTTTTCGTTTCATTTCATAAGCTGCTGCTATATCTTTTTTATCTGTAATGTCGTTGTACAAGAATTGTTCAATTGCTCCACCTTTTTTCATCATTTCTTTCGCTTCTTCTTTTCCAAACTTAGTTTCAAAATAATTTCTATTTTTTACATCTTTCATGTATCTCTCTACATAATCATTCATAGCTTCTTGTTTATACTCACCACTATTGTAAGTATTATCATAAACATCCTTTACTTGTGACATATCCATTGGTGATTTAATCGCATTAGCTTTTCCAGCCCCTACTGCATAACCAGCTATGGCTGCTGCTCCTCCTATTTTAGGAATATTACTTAAATCTCCCGTTGATGCAGCAATTGCTACTCCAGTTGCTCCCGCTGCTACTCCTAACGCTGCACCTGCTGCCATTCTTCCTGCTGCTTTCATTGGATGAGAATTTTCAATCTTTTGTTTCATGGTTTGTGGAAGACTTCTCATATATGCTAATTGTGCCGCTTTGCTTGCATCATAATTTCTTAAGATCCTTCTTCCCACAGTTGACCCTTTCAAACCACTTCTAACTTTATTTGATAATTTTCTTTTTTCTGGTTCTTTTTCTGGGGCTCCTGCGTTTTTTACTGGAGTTTCTGATTGATGTTCTTGTTGTGCCGATGAAGGAGAGCCAATTCCATAGTTTTCTCTTAAAAAATCTTGTACTTCTTCTTCTGAAGCACCTTCTCCTAAAGTATCTCTTGCTATACTTTCATAATCTTCATCAGAATAATTCATGCCTTCACCATCATTAGCATATGCCTCTCTTGCCATGGCATCTCTTTCTGCTGGATCCCAATCCTGTGTTCCAGCATTTTGTTCATCATAATTATCTAACATTTGTTTTTGTTCTTCTTTTCCATCTTTTGAAAAAGCTCCCATCAAATCTCTATCCTGAATTGGATTTGGTGCACCATCTGAGTCAGAACCAGAATCTGCACTTTTTCCATTTCCCCCTTTGTCTCCGCTTTTTTTTCCTCTATTTAGCATATGATTTAAAGCTGTTGATGCCATCATTGCACCGGCTGGACCCATTGCAGGAGCCGTTTGAGCCTTTTCAAATCCAAATAAGCTACGTAGTAATTTCTCCGCTGGTATCATAAATCCTATTGCTACAATACTATAAATAATATTAGTAGAGGCAAACTCAAAAGCTGAAGTTATCAAAATATAAAATAATAACAAATGCATTGGCTGTATTAATAAGTTGAAAATATATTCTTTAAACCACTTATCAAATCCTTGCGCTTTTCCGTCATTTAATTTATCAATACAATAAGTAAGTGCTACCATTGGTGCTATTAAGGTTAAAAATGCTAAATGCAACACCCTTCTTAAATAAGTTATGGTAAAATATAAGGTAAATAAGCAAAGTATTAAGAAACAAATACTCAATCCTACATATTCTGCACCATATTGCTCCATTTGTAATTGTAATCTAAGGCTTCCCATAAAATTAGTTGGCCACGTTAAATAATCATTTCCATCTGCTCCTGTTGCAATAGCATCTGATTGTCCAATTTCTTCAACAGCCTTTTTAATATCATCATCTGCTTGTATTACAACAGCATAGCCATTGCTATCCACAGTTGTTTTTACTACATCTGTTAATTTTTCTACTATCATAACAGAAAAAGCCATAATATAATGCATTAAAAATAATAAACATAATCCAATAAACCAATCTTTCAACATTTGTAAATATTTTGCTTTATCAGAGGCTACTGTTGATAATAAAATTCTAATTCCTATATAAACTAATACTGATAGCATTAACACTATACAAATATTTCTTAAAGCATTATACCAAGAACTAACTGTTTTTCTTATAATAACTGCTGAATTTTGATTAGAGGTCTTTACTTCTTTTCCATCTTCATCATAAAAAAAGTAATATTCTATCACAGGTACTTTTGTAATTGTAGTATCATGATCTCCTCTTAGTGAGGTATCTTCGGTTGTTTCTGTATATACTCGTTTATTTACTTCTTCCTGTAATGCTCCTGAATTTGCATAATCGCTTACTTTAAGATTTTCTCCATCACTTAAATGAGCATAAATCTCTTCTCCTTCTTCGAAGAAGTTTACATTAAATAATAATATGTTACCTTTAAAAATTTCCTCTGCACTATAAGTATACATTGGCAAATAAATATCTTCTGGCAATACCTGGTCATTAAACCATACTGCTGAAAGAAGACCTACCCCTAATCCTGCTAGGACTGTTCCTGCTCCTATTGTTACTGCCGCTTCTTCTACTATTCCAACAGCAACTGCTGCTGTTGCAGCTAATCCTCCCGTTGCAAAAATTAAAGCAATGGTCAAAGCTGCTACTGCCAATGCCACTACAACCGTCAGGAATCCTTCCAAAAAATCGCTTCCGGTTTCTATCCTATAGAGGGTCGTATTAGCACCCATAATTGACCTTGCAATGATATCATTAATACCATCTCCTAAACTTGTTAGCAAAGATAAAATAGGACTCATTAATTTGCCACCAAACTCTACGACATCTGCTTGAACTGGCTTTACCATAATCGCTTGAAATGCTAAAACCAAAAGTAGAGCAATCACTATTTTTTTCCATATACTTTTATTTGTAAAAATCTTCATAAGGTATTAACCTCCTAAATTTAGTTCGTCTTCTTTCTTGCTAATTGATTTAAGTTTGTTTCTACAAACTCAAATTCTTTCTTCGTTGGTACTATCTTTAAAATTGCTGTATCTGCTCCTACTTTTAACAAGCCTTCTCCTCTTTGACAAGTAACTAAAAAGTTGGCTTCTCCTTCTGATAGCTTAAATACCTCTTTCAAATAAGCAATTTCTGATTTATCCTGTGCTAAAAATAATTTTGTATCCGAAGAAGTTAAAACTGCTTGTGCTTCTTGCTTTTCATAAAAATCCTGAAATCTTTGTGATATAATAGCAAGTGATACATTTCTTTTTCTAGCACGTCTTGCCATTTTGTTCAAAAAGTCTACCGCTTCTGGATAAGGAAGTAACATCCAAGCTTCGTCCACTAAAACTCTTTTTTTACTTGCTTTACTTCTATCCTCACTATTTTTCTTAACAAATTTTTCCCAAATCCAAGAAAGCAATATTTGTTGTGCTAGCGGTCTTGCAAATCTCTCCTCTAATTGAGAAATATCCAAATTAATAAATGGTGCTCCATCTAATAAATCAAAGGTAGATTGTCCATCAAAATATGCCATTTGTCCGTCATATTCTCTAATATATTGCTTCATAACCTTTAACAAATAACTATAATGATATTGATAATCTGGATTTTCATTTTCTTGTGCTTTCACTTGAATTCTTCGATACCAACTTCCAATTGTTGGCATATCTTTCTTACGTTTCGTCAATAAACTTCCTTTTGCTACATTCCTATCGTTCGTTTGGTATAAACTATTGGGATTGCTCGTAATCCCTAAGGCTGCATATTCTTCTGCTACCGATTCTGCTATAATTTGTTTGGTTAATTCATTTACTTCTGAGCTTCTTGTACTTCCTTTTGCCATCGTAAGCAGTCCTTGCGTTACGTCTTCAACTTTATTTTCAATTCCTAAAATGGTTCTTTCTTTTCCTGTAATTTCATCTTTTATGGTTTCTGTTTCAATATCAAAAATATTAATAACCGTTCTAGAAGTAGGACTAATTACCACATTAATACCACCTAGACTTTCTGCCACAATGGTATATTCTCCTTCCGCATCTAGCGCTAAACTTTCTATTCCCATTAATACAGAAGACCTAGAAACTAACGTTTTCATCGTTACTGATTTCCCTGCACCTGATTTTGCAAAGATAACCATGTTATAATTTGTTAATGAACTGTGGAAATTATCAAAAAGGATTGGCGTTCCTGTTTGTTTGTTAAACCCTAATGGTACTCCAGAAGGATGTCCAATTTCCGAAGTCGTAAAAGGAAATACCGTTCCCATAGAATTTCTGTCAAAAGTATGTACTTTTTTTACTTCATCCTCCATTAAAGGAAGATTGGATTGAAAGGCCTCTTCTTGAATTCCCCATGCTGTTTTTATCCCTACTAATGTTTTGGACATTTCCGTTGCTAGCATCTTTGAGAATCGGTCTAAATCTGCTAAATTATAAGAAAACAAAGTAGATACAATAGATGCCTCATATAACTTATTAAATCCTGCTGTAATTTCATCTCTTAGTTGTTCTGCCTCAAATCTCTTTTGTGCAATGGTGCTTTCTCTGTTAATATTTCCTTTATCTGCTGCTACAATTCTTTCTGTTTCTAGTTCATTAATGACTCTATTTAATTCATTTTGTGAACGTTCTTCTTTAATCGGCGTAATATAAATAGAAGTATTAACATCTCCGAATAAGTACATATCCCTAAATAATTCTGGAAAAGTACACATTCTTGGAAGAGTTGAAACAAAGAAACTTCTTGCATATCTTTTGGTATTAGAAATAATTTCTAAATGGTCAATATTCGATACGTCTATACCAGAAGGAGCAATTAAATCCTTTATGGTTTTACCTTGTAAGAAATTATCACTATTTTCATCCTGATATCTTTTTCTTTCTTCTTGTTGTACTTGTTTGTTTTTCTTCATTTTCCTCTCCTCCTTTTCCTTGGTTTTCTTCCTCTATTTTTCTTTTGGCTCCTTGTGCTAATTCAGTTCCTACTAGTTCTTCATTTTCATCAATTAACATTTTTGCCATCTTGTCAATTAAAGCTTGCATATCTTGTTCTTTCTTTCGTACTTCTCGTTCTTTTTCACGTTCTTCTGCTACTTCTTCTAATTTTTCATTTGCTTTTTTGATTGCCTCTTCTTCTATTTTTTGGTCTAAAACCTTCATCCTTTTATCTAGTACGTCTTGCGCTGTAACATATAGTTCATCATATCTTGCATTTAAAGCTTGCTCTAATTGATAAATATCTGCATCATCTCTGTTATAGGCCATATATAATAATTCTGCTAATTCATTTGAATTTAGGATTTTTCCATGAAGTCCGCAAACAGATAAAGAAGCAATAGCAGATTGACATTTGGTATATAATTCATTAAAAGCAATATCTCTTATTTCTGATTTTTCAATGTTTTGATTTGTGACTTCTTCTGGTGTATGTGCAATAATTATATAATAATGTCGCCTCAAAATATTTTTATTTAAGTTCATCCTCTCTGTGTTATTGATAATATCTTTTCCATACTCATATAAATTTCTTTCTCTTACTACTTCTAGTCTTTCTTTAATAAGCTGTGCATCTGTATATTGTTTTGAATTCACTTTAGCATTGTATTCTAATTGTTTGGTAACTAATCTATTTTCTATTACTTTTAATCTTTCCTTATATTGCGTAATACTGCTACCTAAGTTAACGGTTCTTGTCTGTGTATATATTTGAATTGGATGCTTCAAAGTATTTAGAAATTGTAAAAAGCCTTGTTCTACACTATTTTTTTCAATTCCTGACATTAAATCATAATTTATTCCTTGGCATTCAATTACCATTAAGAATTTTGTACCATTTTTTCTAATTATCATGTCATCTTCTATCTTATCAAATTTCATAAAAGAAAAGATTGACTTTTTACTATATTCAACAGTTGTCTTTTCCGTTGTTTTTGAACTACTTTTAGTATTCCCTAAAATATCTGTTTCTCTTTGTTTTTTGCTTTTTCCTTCCTTAATTCTTAACACTATGTATATTACTAAAAGGAAACATAAAACTCCTAACATTATGAATAACACATTTGTTAACAGATTGGTCATTTGATCACTACTCATCTTTTGCTTCCTCCCTTTTATATACATAAATTCTATTTTTCTTTTGTTTAAATTTAATCGCCCTTTTTATTACATCGTCAATACTTTCTCCTCCTGTTTTTTCTGTTATTTTAAATTTTCGTGTGTCAGGTACTTTAAGAGTTCCTATTATGAAACCTATTCCGCCACAAATGATAGTCGCTATAATTCCTATCATAGTAGCCCCAAATAAATTAAAAATAAAGTACAATAACAATCCTGGTACAATCCCTATTGCTGTATACATTAATCCCTTCATAGAAAAAATGTATAGTATTCTACTTTCTCCTTTATAATCTCTTGGTATTTCATAGGTTCTCATGTTTTTTCCTCCTTTGTTTATCCTTTACATAAACACACTTATAACTATCTTATATTATAGCACAAAAAGTAGATAAATGTAAGTATTTCTAGTATTTTTTTGATTTTTAACGAAATTGTAATCATTTTGTAATATAAAAATTAATAAAAAATAGGAGATAATTAATTTTATCCCCCATTTTAATATGTTATTTCGTTTAAATTTATGTAATATTGATACTTGTTGCGAAGTTGAAAACAACAGTTGCTATGGATGAAGCTGCAAATACTAAGCCTGCACCAATTACATATGGCATTAATGTTTTCTTGTATTCTGCTTTTTCTTCTGCACTTCCCATCATGTATTTAATACCTAATACTACTAAAATAACAACAGACACTACAATTCCTCCAGTTGTTATAATTTTAGCTATACTATTACCAAGTGTAGTAATGCCTCCTACATTTACAGTTGAGTTTCCATCTATAGTCTTAGGGGTAATAGCTGTAGCTTCTGCTGCAAATACATTGGTTGTTATCATTACTACCATCATTACCATTAACATTATTGATAATACTTTAGACATTTTTTTCATATTTCTTCCTCCTTTACTTTTTACTTATATTTATCAATCTCTCTTTTTTTGTAGAGAATTTTAATAACAACTTCAATACTATTATACTACATTTATAACTCAATTGCAAGATTATAAATAAATTGTGCTATTTCTGATGCTGCAAATACTAATACAGCACCTATTACATAAGGCATTAACGATTTTTTATAGGTTGCTTTTTCTTCTGTACTTCCTAACATATATTTTATTCCTATTGCAACTAACATAACTACTGATATAACAACCCCAATTGTTGTAACTACTTTTACGATACCATTTCCTGCTTTTTGTAAGG
Source organism: uncultured Clostridium sp. (assembly GCA_947574235.1). GTDB lineage: Bacteria > Bacillota > Clostridia > TANB77 > CAG-508 > CAG-269. The sequence goes on from CANPIU010000013.1 coordinate 23,344, forward strand.
TTGCTCCCTCCACTTGTTTTCCTTTTAAATTATCAATCCCAAACCCATATGAAATAGTTAGAAAAGATAATATTATAACAAAGAGTATTAAAATAAAGACAATTTTATTTTTTCGGCTCATATCGACTCCTCCTTACCAAGTAGCTAATATAGTTATTGCTAATTTCCATATACCAAAAGCTCCAAAAACGACACCACAGCCTACGGCATAAGGAACTAATTGTTCTTCTATTTTTGCTTTTTCATCTACACTTGCTACCATAAATTTAATTCCAATTACCATCCCAACTATTACAGCTGCTATCATTGCAATTCCTAATAAAACATTAAATAGTATGTTGGATGTTTCCTTTAATTCATCATTATCTACTGGCGACTGAGAACCTATTTTTAAAAAGTCATCTGCTCCTTTCATTACTTTATCTAAAGAACCTTCTCCGCTTGCTTCTGTGCTAGTACCATCTGCACTAGAAGAACCACTATCTGCTGGAGATGGTGCTGCATATACTGGTACAATGTTTATCGAAAGAAGCATAATAATTATACTTATACTTATTATTTTTTTCATCATTTTTATCACCTTCTTTATTTGTCCTTACAATAATGCTTTTGTTATCTCCACTACAATCCCTAATAGATTGGTAATAGCAAATACCATGACAGCTCCTATAATATAAGGCATCATCGCTTTCTTATAATCTGCTCTTTCTTCTGCACTACCTACCATATATTTGATTCCTATTACACCTAAAATAACCACTGATACAATAGAACCTACTATCTGTAAAAAGCCTATTATGGTGTTTCCCATATCTGCTAATCTAGTTGCTCCTGTCGCTGTATCTTGACTCTCTGGTTTATAATAGTTTGGGTTTTTAATTGGTGATTTGGTACTATCGATTATATCTTCTGCTATTCCACCTGCTGCTCCTCCTAAACCACCTTGATCCCCCCCCATTTCTGCTCCGGTTGGTGCTCCATATACTCTATAATTAAATAAATTTATGCTTGTACTCATTAATAATATGACTAAAATACTTACGATTCTTTTTTTCATTTTTATCACCCTCTTTGGCAAGTATTTTCCCCTACTTATTACATTATACCTTATTTTTCCTTATTTTTCAACATATCTTTGATTTTTTACAAAATTGTAATGTTTTTGTAATACCTTAAAAGAAAAAACAGTGCTAAGTTTTCCTACTTAACACTACTTTTGGCGGAGATGAGAGGGTTCGAACCTCCGCGCCGTTTTCACGACCTAACTGTTTAGCAAACAGTCCCCTTCACCACTTGGGTACATCTCCATTTTTATAAATAAAAGTTAGACATAGCTTTATATCTAACTTTTATTTTTTGGCGGAGAGGGTGGGATTCGAACCCACGGTACGCTACAAACGCACGCCAATTTTCAAGACTGGTGCCATAAACCAACTCGACCACCTCTCCCTATCGTTAGACAAATGTCAGCGACAATACCTATATTAGCATTTTTACAAACATTTGTCAATAGTAATTTTTAGTTTTTTTTATGTTTTAGTCACCATTTGGTCACCATTTATTTCATTTTGCTAACCATTTGCTAACCTAAACTCCCATTGCTTTTTGAATTGCCTGTGCTTCCTCTTCTGAAACTACATAATTAGACTTTCCATTTTCAATTGGTTTTGCATAAATATTAGACATATCTCTTGAATAAATACCATTTAGCACAATCCCATTATTTTGTTCATCCAATAGTGCTAACGCAAAACTCAAATCACTTCCTACGTCTTTAAAAGCATTATATCTTACAATCCCTATCTTTTGAATACATTTCCTTAAATCCTTATCGATTAATTCTACTTGATTGATTATTTCTGCATTTTGTTTTTCTACTTTATTAACACGATACATGTAAGTTTCTAAATCTTCTTCTAAATTTTTTCCATTGCCTAGTTTTACCATAAAATTTTTATATTTCTTATTTAAACTCGAAAACTTTTCCAATAAAAGGCAAATCCCTATCAGTAAGACAATCATAAAACCAGTTATTACTAACAAAAAAGCATCTGTTCTTAGTATTTCCATTAGATTTTCCATTCTCTATCCCCCTTTCCTTTATTTTATTAAATCTAAAATTCTCTCTAAATCATCATTTGAATTATATTCAATAATAATTTTTCCTCTTCTTTTTCCTGGGTCTAATCTAACCTTACTTCCAAAAAAGCTTTGAAAATTATCTTCAATACTTTTATATAAGATATGATTTCTTTGTTGTTCTTCTTTTGTTTCTTTCGTTTTTGCTTTTTTCTCTACTTGTCTTACCGTTGAGTTTCGCTCTAACATTTGAATTGCTGTTTGATACTGTTTTTCTGGGTCAGTAATCGCTAGCAATGCCTTACAATATCCTTCTGATATCTTTCCTTCTTTTGCCATTTCTAAAACTCGTGGTTCTAAATTTAGAACTCTTATCCAGTTTGCGACGGTGCTTCTTCCTTTCCCTAGCTTTTTAGCCACTTCTTCTTGTGACATACCATAATTGTTCATCAAAGTTCTTATTCCCATTGCTTTTTCCACTGGATTTAAGTCTTCTCTTTGCATATTTTCAATCAAAGAAATTTCTGAATTTATTTTTTCATCATCTTCTCTTATAATGGCTGGTATCTCCTTTAGTCCTGCTAATTTAGAAGCTCTCCATCTTCTTTCTCCTGCAATAATACTATAATAACCATCTTTTTTCGTCACTACAATTGGTTGGATTAAGCCATATTCTTGAATTGAACTAGCTAGTTCTTCCAAAGCTTCTTGGTCAAACTTTTTTCTTGGTTGTTCACGGTTTGGTTCCACCTCTACTATTTTTAAATTCTTTAAGGTATCATTTTCTTGCATTTGCTCTTCTTCTGGCGCTGGTCCAAATAAAGCATCTAATCCTTTTCCCAATCCTGTCATTTTTGCCATTTTCCTTTCCTCCCTTTTCTTTTATAACATATGTTTTGCTTTCTTTTCTTCTTCGTTCATCGTCAAAAACTCTTTGGCTAATTTAATATAGCTTTTGGCTCCTTTCGATTTTGGGTCATATTCTGTAATTGGTAAACCATAACTTGGTGCCTCACTTAAGCGTACATTTCTTGGTATCACTGTTTTATAAACTTTATTGTTAAAATATTTTTTTACTTCTTTTACTACTTGATTCGAAAGATTCGTTCTAATATCATACATAGTAAGTAAGGCTCCCTCTATTTGAAGTTCTTTGTTCAAGTGTTTTTTTACTAAATTAACCGTATTTAATAGTTGTCCTAAACCTTCTAAAGCAAAATACTCACATTGTACAGGAATTAAAACACTATCAGAAGCGGTAAAAGAGTTTAAGGTAATTAGCCCTAAAGAAGGGGGACAATCAATAAAAATATAATCAAAATCTTCTTTTATCACTTCTAATTTTTCTTTTAATCTTTGTTCTCTTGACATCATCGATACCAGTTCAACCTCTGCTCCTGCCAAGCTCATATTAGATGGACATACTTTTAAATTTTTTATCATGGTTTTTTGCAAAGTTTCTTTTACTTGTGTATCATTTACCAAAATATCATAAGTTGAATTTTCTACTTCTTTTTCTACTCCCAATCCACTACTTGCGTTTCCTTGCGGGTCAGCATCAATTAACAATACCTTTTTTCCCTTTTTTGCTAAAATTGTACACAAATTTACCGTTGTTGTGGTCTTTCCTACACCACCTTTTTGATTTGCTACTGCTATAATTTTTCCCAATTTCATTGCCTCCATTTTTAGTTAATATTTATTGATATATTCTTTTTGTTCTGTATTACTATGATATTAAAAAATAAGAAAAAAGTCAATAAAAATGACAAAATTTATCGACTTTTTTCCTTTCTTTTTATCGAATTGGTTCTTTCGATGGTGTACCTGGCTTTCTTGGATATTTTGCTGGTGTTATCTTGCTTTTTCGAAGAAGAATTACATGCCTATCGATATCACTTTCTGGCAATTTAAAACCTTCTATTTCCTCAACTTTTCCACCTAATAGCATAATTGCTTTTTGGCTTTGCTCGATTTCTTCTTTTACCGTGGAACCTTTCATACAAATACATTTGCCATTTATTTTCACTAAAGGAAGTAAATATTCTGACAAAGTACTTAAATTAGCCACTGCCCTTGAAGTTGCATAATCAAATTGTTCTCTATATTTTTTATCTTTTCCAAATTCCTCTACCCTAAAATGAATAGCTTCTATCTTTTCTAATTCCAATTGCTTTATAACTTCTTCTAAAAACTGAACTCTTTTAGCAAGAGAATCTAGTAAAGTAATTTGTATATCTGGTCTTATAATCTTTAGTGGAATTCCTGGAAAACCAGCCCCTGTCCCAACATCTATTAATTTTTTATTCCTATCTATATACTTTGCGATGGTAATAGAGTCAATAAAATGCTTTACTATAATTTCTTCTGGTTTTGTTATTGCTGTCAAATTCATTTTCTCATTCCAACTTAATAATAGTTCCATATATTGATAAAATTGTTCGATTTGTTTTTTGTCCAACACAATTCCAATTTGTTTAGCATATCGCTCCATTTTCACTTTAAATTCTTCCATTTTTCCTCCTTTTTACTTTTCCTTTCGTTGTTGCATAAAGACCAATAAAACTGCTATATCTGCTGGAGAAACCCCTGATATTCTAGAAGCTTGGCCAATAGAGTGTGGTTTAAATTTATTTAATTTTTGTCTTCCTTCTAAACTAATTCCATTGACTTTTTCATAGTCAATATTTTCTGGTAAAATTTTGCTTTCTAATTTTTTAAATTTCTCTACTTGCGCTTCTTGCATTTTAATATAACCTTCATATTTTATCTGAATTTCTACTTCTTCTTTTTCTTGTTTGGTTAAATTTGGTCGTTCTTCATCAATACTAGCTAGTTTTTCATAGTCTAATTCGGTTCTTTTTAATAATTCTGACATTTTTGTACCTGTTGATAATTCTGTTGTTCCATACTCCTTTAATACCTTATTTACTTTTTGAGTTGGTTTTACTGTTAATTCTTTTAATCTTGCAATTTCCCTTTCGATATTTTCTCTCTTCTTCTGAAATTTTTGATATCTTTCTTCTGAAATTAATCCTACTTGATAGCCAATATCCGTTAATCGCAAGTCCGCATTATCTTGCCTTAGTAAAAGCCTATATTCTGCTCTAGAAGTCATCATACGATAGGGCTCATTGGTTCCTTTGGTAACAATATCATCAATCAATACTCCAATATATCCTTGTGTTCTATCCAAAATAATTGGCTCTTTTCCTTGTATTTTTCTTGCACTGTTAATTCCTGCTATTAGCCCTTGTGCCGCTGCTTCTTCGTAGCCAGACGTTCCATTGATTTGACCTGCCATAAACAGTCCTTCAATTCCTTTATATTCTAAAGAAAGTTTTAAATTGGAAGGGTCAATACAATCATATTCAATGGCATAAGCAGGTCTTGTAAATTCTGCCTTTTCTAATCCAGGAATTGTATGATATAAAGCAATTTGCACATCTTCTGGCAAAGATGAACTCATCCCTTGTATATACATTTCTTCTGTATCCATACCAACTGGCTCCACAAAGGCTTGGTGCCTTGGTTTATCACTAAACCTTACCACTTTATCTTCAATGGAAGGGCAATATCTAGGGCCTGTTCCTTCAATCATCCCTGCATATAAAGGAGACCTATGTAAATTTTGGCGTATAATTTCATGTGTTTTTTCATTTGTATAGGTTAAATAACAATCTACTTGCTCAAAATCTTTTGGTTCATTTTCAAAAGAAAAAGCTTCAATTCCTTGGTCTCCTTTTTGTATTTCCATTTTACTAAAGTCAATACTTCTTCTATTAATTCTTGCTGGCGTTCCTGTCTTAAAACGAATTAACTCAATCCCCATCTTTTTTAAACAATTGGATAATTGGTTTGCTGCTGCCACCCCATCTGGTCCACTTTCCTTAGAAAAATCGCCAATAAAAATCTTTCCTTTCAAATACGTTCCTGTTGCTAAAATAACCGTCTTTACTTTATAAATAGCCCCCACCTCTGTTTCAATAGCAACAACTTTTCCATTTTCTAATTTAATATCCACAATTTCCCCTTGTTTTACTTCTAAATTTTCTTGTTTTTCTAACGTATGCTTCATTTCTGCTTGATATCTTTTTCTATCTGCTTGTGCTCTTAGCGAATGGACAGCTGGCCCTTTTGAAGTATTCAACATTTTAATTTGAATCATCGTTTTATCTATATTTTTTCCCATTTCTCCACCAAGACTATCAATTTCTCTTACCAAATGGCCTTTTGAACTTCCACCAATATGGGGATTACAAGGCATATTAGCAATCGCCTCTAAACTAATTGAAAAAATCAAGGTCTTCATCCCCAATCTAGCTGAGGCAAGTCCTGCTTCACAGCCAGCATGTCCTGCTCCTACCACTGCTACATCATATTCTCCTGCTATATAAATCATCTTTTTCCTCCTTTTTGGCACTTTCTGGGACAGGCACTAAAGTGACCTTTTTTCAACTTCTAGTCAATTGTTCCTTCCTCAAAATAGCTACTTATTCTAAAACAATCTTCCAATGAGTCCGTTGGTGCCTGAAAGTACCAATGTTTAATGTTCCACAATATTTTAATATTCCTTGTGAAACAAAAATTGTTGTTTTGTTGTTTTATTTGTTGATTTTTACTTTTAAATTCTATTTGTTCTTTTTGAAATATTTCGTTTTCTTTGTCTTTTTCTATGTTTCGTTTATCTTTGTTTGTCTGCTAAATTTTTACCTTTAAATTTATTTTTTATGTTGATTGCTTGTTTTTTGTCTTTTGTTGTTTATTATTCTTCTCTTTTTTGTATTTTTATCTTTGTTTGTTTCTATTTCCTCTCAAAATGGTTTTATCCGTTTTTTATTTCTTCGATAGTTAATTATATTGTTTTAATATTAAATCTTCTTATTTTTTATTTTCGTGGCTCTTTTAAATTGTTATTTTCCCAAGCAGAACTTAGCAAATATTTCGTTGATAATATCTTCTGTTACAACTTCTCCTGTAATGTTTCCTAAATCTTCTAAAATGTCTTTTATTAAAATAGCAACAATATCCAATGGCATTTCTTCAGCTATGGTTGTTTTAGTCTTTTTTACATTTTCAATTGCTTTGCTTATTAAATTTTTGTGCCTTACGTTGGTAATCATAATTTCATTATCCAGATTTATTTCATTTAATTCAAATAATTCTGTTATTTTAGCATATAATTCCTCTATTCCCTCATAGTTTAAGGCTGACATTTTGATAATCGGCACACTTACTTCCTTTAACGCTTTATTCTCTTCTGTTAAAACTGGTTTTAAATCCATTTTATTAAGAATAATAATTGCTTTTTTGTTTTTAGCTAACTCTAAAATCTCAATATCTTCTTTTGTAAATTCCTTTGAACTATCGAAAATACTAATTACTAAATCGGCCTCTTTTGCTATTTCCTTTGCTTTTGTAATGCCTATTTTTTCTACTTCGTCTTTTGCTTGTCTAATTCCAGCAGTATCAATTAGTTTAAGCGGTATTCCATTGATATTGACAAATTCTTCTATGGTATCTCTTGTCGTTCCTTCGTATTCCGTAACAATGGCTCTATCTTCTTTTAAAATAGCATTTAACAAAGATGACTTTCCAGCATTAGGTCTTCCTATAATGGCTGTTTTTATCCCTTCTTTTATTAGTTTTCCATTATCAAAACTCTTTTCTAGTTTCTTCAATTTCCCTTCTACTTTTTCTAACATTTCCATCATTTGTTGATTGGTAACCTCATCTACATCGTATTCTGGATAATCAATGGCAACTTCTATATTTACCATCACCTCTAAGATATCTTGCTTTATTTCCCTTATTTTTTTAGACAAAATACCTTCTAATTGTTTCATCCCAGTTTTGGCTTCTCTTTCTGATTTCGCATGAATAACGTCTATCACTGATTCTGCCTGTAATAAATCAATTCTACCATTAAGAAATGCTCTTTTGGTAAATTCCCCTGGTTCGGCTAACTCTGCTCCATTTTTTAAGCATATTTCTAGAATTCTTTTAACAATTACATTTCCCCCATGTGAGTTGATTTCGCACATATTTTCTGTGGTGTAGCTTTTCGGTGCCTTAAAATAAGAAACCAAAACTTCATCAATCACTTCTTCTTGTTCCATGATGGTTCCGTATTTTATGGTGTATCCTTTAATTTGGCTTATATCTTGTTTCTTTTTTGGCACAAATATTTTTTCTAAGATGGAAAAACATTTTTTTCCACTCATTCGTATAATTCCTATTCCTCCAATTCCGTGGTGCCGTAGAAATAGATACGATAGTACTCATATAAATTCCTCCTTTTTAAAACGAAAAAAGTCAAAGATAGATTACAATACTTTTATTGTAAAATCCGACCTTTGACCTCCGATTTTTTTATTTTTTTAAGGATACAACAATCCTTCTATGTGGCTCTTCCCCTACACTAGTTGTATCTATTTTAGGATTTTCTTGTAATTTGCTATGAATAATTTTTCTTTCATAAGCTTGCATTGGCTCTAATTTAACTGGTTTTCTTGTTCTTATTACAGTTTTCGCTACTTTTTCTGCTAAATCCTCTAATGTTTTTTCTCTTTTTGCTTTATATCCTTCAATATCTAAAATAACTCTAACCCTATTTTCAATCCCTTTTCCTGCAATAGCTGACAAGACATTTTGTAAAGCATATAAGTTTTCTCCTCGATATCCAATTAAATAGCCTAAATCTTTATTATTTATCTCTACCTTGATATGGCTTGTTGTTGGTTCTATTTTATAGGTAGTTCCTTCTGATAATTGAAGCGTAAATTCTTTTAAGAATTGTTCTAAGTTTTGTTTTGCTTTTTCTTGCTCGTCTTTCTTTAATTCAATTTCTCTTTTTGCTGGCATTGTAGTTTTAACTTCATTTCTCGTCTCTTTTTCTTTTACTGTCATTTCTACTTTTACCACTCTTGGTGCTAAAATGCTAAAAAAACTTCTTTTATCTTCATTTTCTAAAACCTTAATTTCTACTCGATTTCTAGGAACCTTTAATTCTTTTAATCCATTTTCAATCGCTTCATTGGTAGTTTTTCCTTCTGCTACAATTGTTTTTTCCATGAATTATTCCTCCCCATCTTCTTGCTTTATTACTTTTTCTAATACAATTCTCTCAAGAATCATAAGTAAATTGCTGATTAACCAATATAAAGCCAAACCTAATGGTGCTACAAAAGCAATAGAAATAGACATAATTGGCATCATCCAAGACATCATTTTATTGGTTTGCATAACAGCATCCATCTCGTTTTCGCCTTCTTTTTCTATCACTTCTCCTGTTTCTCCATCAATCTCAGTTTCCTTCTTTTTTTGCATTTGTTTTTGCTGCATTGTTGTTGTCATTCGAATGGATATAAAAGAAGATAATATGTATAAAACAGGAATAATATAAACGGTATAATCTGTCATATTTTGTTGTGGTATCTTACTTAAATCTAAACCTAAAAAATTCATTTGAAGATTTAATTTTTCTACTTTTTCATCTTCTGGGTTTTTCTCTTTTAACCACTGGTATTCTCGAATTAAGTCAATTTCTGGATAGGCTTTGCTTACTTCTTTTCCCTCTTCTTGCAATTGTCCTACATATTTGTTTATATCTTCACTTGCTAACTTTTCCATATAAGTGATTGGGCATCTTACTAAATAGAAAATAGAAAGTAACAATAAAAACTGAATAATTGCGGTCAAACACCCACTAAAAGGACTCATTTTTTCGTTTTTATATAAGTTCATAATTTCTTGGTTCATTTTTTCTGGGTCATTTTTGTACTTGAATTGAATAACCTTCATCTTCTCTTGCATTTTAGCACTTTTTTTCATCGTTTTTTGTTGTTTAATGGATAAAGGTAACAATAATAATTTTATGATAACCGTAAATAAAATAATAGCAAAACCATAATTGTTTACTAGGTTATATAAAAATGCTAATACATAACCAAATATGCTTGCGAAAAATTCAAACATTATTTTTCTTCCTCCTAAGCTATTTTAAAGGATTATATCCACCTTTAGAAAAAGGGTTACACTTTAGAATTCTAAAAATTCCTTTCACGGTTCCTCTTCCTGCTCCATATTTTTGAATTGCTTGTTTTGTATATTCGGAGCAAGTTGGATAATATTTGCAATGAATATTTTTACTTTCTAAGGCTTTTGATAGATACTTTTGATAGCCATTAATTAGCCATATTAGTATTTTTTTCATAAGACTCCTTTTTTAAATTGGCTTTATTAAAAATAACTTGCATATCTTTTTCTATGTTACTAAATTTTGCTTCTTTCAGGTCTGCTTTCTTCTTCCAAAGAAAAACTATGCTATACCCTTTTTTTACCCCATCTTCTTGTCTTTGATAACTTTCTCGTAGTAATCTTTTAATATGATTTCTCTTGACTGCTTTTGCCGTCTTAACACTTACGGCTAGTCCTAAAAAGTTAACATAGTCTTGTTTGCTTTTTTTAATAAAGGCCTCTATATATCTTCCTGAATAATATTTTCCCCTTGATAAAACATTTCTAAATTCATAATTCTTTTTCATCATTTTCGTTTGCTTCATTCTTCTTTTTCCTTTCTTTCAAGGCAATACAAAGAAAAAAGCCTCTTAGATTAGTTATGCTAAAAGGCTCGCTTCTGCGGCCTTTTTTGTTCTTTACATAACTTACGCTGTTAATTTTTTTCTTCCCTTTGCTCTTCTTGCTTTTAAAATGTTTCTTCCAGCTCTTGTTTTCATCCTTTTCATAAATCCATGTTCTTTCTTTTCTTGTCTGTTTTTTGGTTGATACGTTCTTTTCATTTCTTTACACCTCCTACTGATTTTTATCTAAATTCCAATTTCTTGGAAATTTTTTTACTATTTTAACAAGTATATCGATTATACCTCAAAAGTAGATGGAAAGTCAAGCAATTTTTGAATTTTTTTGCAAAAAAGCTATGTTTTAAAAGCTTTCTTTCTTTTTGTTTTATGTTTCCTTTTCGTGTTGTTTTGTAATTTTTTGGAAAATATAGGCTAGTTTTCCACAGATTTTTTTACTTTTATCCACAGAAAAAAATTTTTTTCCACAATTTTGTTGACTTATTGTGTATAAATCTGCTATGATTAGGGGGTAAAAAAATGTCGGACCTTTTCATTTCTATTACTAGAATTTATGTTCGTATTGGTTGACTCTATTTTTACAAAATATCCCTTAAGTTATCAACACTTGTGGATAACTTTGTGGATAAATCAAACTGAAGGGATGATTTTAATTGAATTTTGACAAAGATGAATTAATGGAAAAAATAAAAAATGAATTAAAAACTGAATTAACCCAAATTTCTTACGATACATGGTTTAGTCCCTTAACGATTCGAAGTATTAATGGTAATCATATTATTTTTACGACACCTTCCGAATTTCAAAGAGATTTCGTAGAAAATAAATATAAACCCTTATTATTAAATACTTTAAAATTTATTACCAATCGAGATTGGGAATATAGTGTAGTTGATTTAGAAACAGAAGCCAAAGAAAAATTGTTAGAAATGCCAGAGGAACCAAAAGAAAGTGGGCAAGAGGTGGCGGACTCAAACCTTCCGAAATCTGGTATCGACCCTAAATTTACTTTCGATAATTTTGTTGTTGGAAAAAACAATGAACTAGCGTATGCCGCAGCATTAGCCGTTGCACAAGAACCTGCCATTGCTTATAATCCCTTGTTTTTATATGGAGGAGCAGGACTTCGGAAAAACACATTTAATGTATGCCATTGGTAATTTAATCTTAGAAAATAATAAAAACTGCAAAATATTATATGTTACTTCTGAAAAATTCACCAATCAGTTAGTCAATGCTTTGCAAGAAAATAAAATGGAACTTTTTAGAAAAAAATATAGAACTATTGATGTTTTATTAATTGATGACATACAATTTATTGCCAAAAAAGAAAGAACACAAGAAGAATTTTTCCATACTTTTAATACCTTAAAAGAAGAGGGAAAACAAATTATTCTTTCAAGTGATAAACCACCAAAAGAAATTCCATACTTAGAAGAACGTCTAAAGACAAGATTTGAATGGGGTCTTTTAGCAGATATCTTCTGTCCAGATTATGAAACACGTTTTGCTATTTTAAGGAAAAAAGCACAAGATAGAGCGATTGCGATTGACGATTTTATCTTATCTACTATTGCCACAAAAATGGATTCTAATATTCGAGAACTAGAGGGGGTTTTTAAAAAGGTAGTGGCCAGAGCAGACTTAACGCATAGTCCAATTACCATAGAATTAGCAGAAAAAATAATTAATGAATTTAAAACAGAAAGTGAAAAAGTAATTTCTTCTAATTTCATTAAAGAAACCGTTGCAAAATATTTTGGTATTAATAAAGACGATTTGTCTAGCAATAAGCGTTCAAATGAAATTGCTTTTCCAAGACAAATTGCTATGTATCTATGTAGAGAAATTGCAAACATGTCTTACCCTCAGATAGGAAGCGACTTTGGAGGAAGAGACCATTCAACAGTTATGCATGGGTGTAAAAAAATAGAAAGAGAAATCAAAGAAAAAAATCAAACCAAGTTAATTGTGGATAGTGTGAAAAACATACTTATCGATGGCAAACAAGCATAGGGAAAATAGATTTTGCACTTTTTAAAAATGTGTGTTTGAAAAAATATTGTTTGTGCCAGTAATATCCAATCTATTCTTACGGAACTCATGTATTGGATATCCACAAGAAGTTGTTAATAAGCTGTTAATAAACTGTGTATAGGATAAAAATCCACAAAATAAAAAAGAGTCTGTGGATAAGTAACTTAGTTTTCCACTAAGTTATAAACACTAAATTTATTAGGGGTTACCAATGTACACATGGTTTTCCACAGTTTCCACAATGCTTAATACTATTATTACTAATAATATTATTATTAATATAAAGGAGGATGCAAAATGAAAATAGTTTGTTATAAGGATACCATCCTTAAGGCTATTAATTCCGTAGTAAAAGGGGTAGCTTCAAAAACAACTATGCCAATACTAGAAGGAATATTAATTCAAACAAATGATAATGAAATAAAATTAACAACCTATGATTTAGAAATAGGAATAGAATATGTCATGGATTGTGAAGTAAAAGAACAGGGAAGTACCGTAGTAAATGCTATTATGTTTAGTGAAATTATTCGAAAATTACCTGATACAGAAATTCATATTTCAGTCAATGATAAAAATTTATTAGAAATTGAATGCGAAGGCTCCTTATATAAATTAGCAACTATGAACCCAGAGGAGTTTCCAGAACTTCCTAAGATAGAAGTTGAAAATTCGATTGAAGTAGACCAAAGTGTATTAAAAAATATGATAAGAAAAACCATTTTTGCTGTTAGTTCAGAAGAAAGTAGACCAATCTTTACCGGTTGTTTATTTGAAATTGAAAATAATAAATTATCTTTAGTTGCAGTAGATGGATTTCGATTAGCGTTAAGAAGTATTTATTTAAATAAACAAAGTAATGATTTTAAAGCAGTTATTCCTGGAAAAACATTAAATGAAGTAAATAAAATTATTTCCGATTCTTTTGAACCAGTAAAAATAGGAGTGGCCAAGAACCAAGCTTTGTTTGAAATGGATAATTGTAAAGTAGTTACAAGAATTTTAGATGGAGAATTTTTGAATTATAAAAACGTGATTCCAAGTAATTGGGAAACGAGAGTAAAAGTAAATAAAGGAAGTATTCAAAATAGCTTTGAAAGAATTAGTTTAATTTCAGCATCTAGTGTAGAAAAAGAAAAAAAATATCCTGTAAAAGTACAAGTTGATATTGGAAAAGTAATCATTTCATGCACGAACCAAACAGGGGATGCAAAAGAGGAATTATATGTTTCAACCGAAGGAAAAAATTTAGAAGCAGGATTTAATCCTAAATATTTCTTAGATAGCTTAAAAGCAATTGAAGATGAAGAAGTCTATATCGAATTTGGTTCAAGCATTTCTCCATGTTTGGTTAAATCCATAGAAAATAATGATTATACCTATATGATATTACCAATTCGATTGAAAGAAGATTAAAAATAGAAAATTCTCCTAATTTAAGGAGGATTTTCTTAAATTATTAATTATTTTTTATTAAATATTGAAAATAGAAAAAAATAAGAAAAATGCAACGTGTGAAAATCAAAAATAAGACGTTTTTATTTTTTATGAATATAATTAAATGTCAAAAAATTAGATAAAAAAAGAATAAATTAGAAAAAGGTAGATAAAAAACATAAAAAATAATACACAAATGGAGTATAATATGTGGATAAAAAAAATAAAAATAAATAATTTTAGAAATTATGAACAACAAGAAATAAAATTAGAAGAAAATATTAATTTATTTTTTGGTGAAAATGCACAAGGAAAAACCAATATTATCGAAGCTATTTTTTTAAGTAGTATGGGGAAGTCTTTTCGAGCTAAAAAAGATAAAGAAATGATAAAATTAAATAGTGAAAAAGCAGAAGTAGAAATTGAATATCAAAAATCAGATAGAGAAGGAAAAATAAAAATAGAAATAGGAAATAAAAAAAATATTTTTTTAAATGGAATCAAATTAAAAAAATTAAGTGAATTATTAGGTAATGTCAATATGGTAATTTTTACACCAGATGATATTCATATTTTAAAGGGATTGCCACAGAATAGAAGGAGATTTTTAGATATTATGATTAGCCAATTAAAACCGAACTATATGTACGCAATAAATTTATATTCTAAAATTTTAGAACAAAGAAACAACTATTTAAGGCAGATACGAGAAGAAAACAAAGATGAGAATATGTTAGAAATATGGGATGAAAAGTTAGCTGAATATGCTTTTACCATTTATCAATATCGAAAAGCCTATATGGAAAAAGTAAAAGAAAAAATAAAAAAAATACATGCAGAAATAACCAATCAAAAAGAAGAAATCGAAATAGAATATAATTCAGAATGCAAAACGAAAGAAGAATATTTAAAATTATTGAAGGAAAGAAGAAAATTAGATATTATTAAAGGTTTTACAACAAAAGGTATACATAGAGATGATTTTGTGATATATATAGATAAGAAGCCAATTAGCATTTATGGTTCACAAGGTCAAAATAGAACGGCAATTCTTTCTTTAAAATTAGCTGAATTAAATATTGTAAAAGAAGAAATTGGAGAAAATCCTATTTTATTATTAGATGATTTTATGTCGGAATTAGACGAAAAAAGAATAAAAAGTTTTTTAGAGAAGATTGAAAATACACAAGTAATTATTACTTGTACTGAAAAAATAAAGGTTGAAAATAAAAATATTTTAATATATAATGTGAAAGAAGGAAGCATTAATTAAGGAGGAGAACAAATGGAGAAATTTGAACACGAATATGGAGCAGACCAGATACAAGTATTAGAAGGATTAGAGGCTGTAAGAAAAAGACCTGGTATGTATATTGGAAGTACGTCTGTTAGAGGTTTGCATCATTTAGTATATGAAATTGTAGATAATGGGGTAGATGAAGCACTAGCAGGCTATTGCAAAGAAATAAATGTAATCATCGAACCAGGAAATATTATCAGTGTAGAAGATAATGGAAGAGGTATTCCCGTAGAAATTCATCCGAAAACAGGAATTTCTACAGCGGAAACCGTATATACTGTATTACATGCTGGAGGAAAATTTGGAGGAGATAGTGGTTATAAAGTATCTGGAGGACTTCATGGGGTTGGGGCATCAGTTGTAAATGCTTTATCGACATGGACAGAAGTAACGATTAAAAGAGATGGAAATTTGTATCAAATGAAATTCGAAAAAGGAAAAACTGTGCAAGCCTTAGAAAAAATAGGAAGTGCAGAAGGAACTGGAACCAAAGTTAGATTTTTAGCAGATGATACTATTTTTGAAACAATAGATTATGAATATGAAGTATTAGAAAAAAGATTTAGGGAAATTGCCTTTTTAACAAAAGGACTAAAAATCACAATTGAAGACCAAAGAGAAGAAACACCAAAAAAGGCAGATTTTTGTTTTGAAGGTGGATTGATTTCTTTTGTAGAATTCCTAAATAAAAATAAAGAAAAATTACACAAATCTCCAATTTATATTGAAAAAAATGGAGAAGTACCAGTTGAAATAGCGATACAATATACAACAAGTTATTCTGAAAATATTTATACTTTTGTTAATAATATTAATACCATTGAAGGTGGAACACATTTAGAAGGATTTAAAAGGTCTTTAACAAAAGTATTTAA
>CANPIU010000014.1 GCA_947574235.1 uncultured Clostridium sp.
ACTTGCGATAATGGATTACAATACAGGGATGATAAAGGCAAGAGAAGAGGGAGAAAGAAAAGGCAAAATTGAAATTGCTAAAAGATTACTAAAATTAGGGATTAGTATCGACAAGATTGAAGAAGCAACAGAATTAACCAAAGAAGAAATAGAAGAATTAAAATAAACAAAAAAGCATCAATTGGGTGCTTTTTTTGTCATATAGGCTCTTGTGAAAAACGCAAAAATTTGATATACTAAGCAAAGAAAAGAGGAAAGAAAAAATGATAGCAGAAGTAATCATCAATCGAACAGCTAAAAAACTAAATAGAACTTTTGATTATCATGTCCCAAACAACTTAGAGGGACTTATTTTTGTGGGAAGTAAAATATTAGTGCCTTTTGGAAAAGGTGGAAAATTAGAAGAAGCTTTTGTGGTAGGACTAAAAGAAAAAACCAATTATGCAAAAGAAATCAAAGAAATAGCAAGCTTAGAAGAACAGTTAAGAGATGAGCAAATAGAACTTGCTAAGTGGATGGCCAAAAGATATTTTTGTAATGTTTCAGATTGTATCAAATTAATGTTAACACCAGGAACGAGAACCAAAAACAAAGAAAAAAGAACACAAGATAAAACGATAAATTGTGTCTATCTAAAAAAAGACATAGAGGAGATTGAATTTGACATAGAAACAAAAAAAATTAAATCAGACAAACAAAAAAAGATACTTTATTTTGTCAAAGACAATGAAGGGGTAACGATACCAGAAATTGAAATGTTTACCGATAGTTCCAGAGCCATTGTAAATAACCTAATCAAAAATGGTTATTTAGAAGTAGTAGAACAGAAAATAGAAAGAAATCCTTTGAATTTAAAGGATATAGAAAGCATAAGAAACAAAGAAATCACGCAAAAACTACCATTAACGGATGAACAACAAAAAGCGTATGAAAACGTAGAAAAAAGTTTAAAAGAAAATCAATATCAAGCTTTTTTGTTATATGGGGTAACAGGGTCAGGCAAAACAGAAGTATATTTACAATTAATACAAAAGGCATTAGAAGAAGAAAAAACAGCAATTTTATTAGTCCCAGAAATATCGTTAACGCCACAAATGTTAGATCGATTTATTGCTAGATTTGGAAAAGAAGAATTAGCGGTCTTGCATAGTAAACTATCCATGGGAGAAAGACATGATGAGTGGGAGAGAATTAAAGAAGGTAAAGCAAGAGTCGTAATTGGTGCTAGGTCAGCCATATTTGCACCGCTTGAAAACTTAGGCATCATTATGATTGATGAAGAACACGATAGTTCTTATAAATCAGAAGCAAGTCCTAAGTATGATGCCAAAGAAGTAGCTAAAAAAATAGCCAAGCAAAGGAATTGTCCTTTACTACTAGGAAGTGCTACACCAGATATCAGAACCTATCAGGCAGCACTAGAAGAAGAAATAACCTTATTAGAACTTACCAAAAGGGCCAATCAATCATCTTTGCCAATGGTACAAGTAGTAGATTTGAAAGAAGAGTTAATCAAGGGAAACCGCTCTATGCTTAGTATGGATTTATACGCAGCCATTGAAGAAAATGTAAAGAAAAAAAGACAAACCATTTTATTTTTAAATCGAAGAGGCTATTCTACCTTTATTATGTGCCGAAATTGTGGATACACGGTAAAATGTAAAAACTGTAATATTAGTATGACTTATCATAGTTATGAAAAAAAGTTAAAATGCCATTATTGTGGCTATGAAGAAAAAGTAGTAAGCGAGTGCCCAGTGTGTCATAGTGATAAAATTCGTTATTTTGGAACAGGAACACAAAAATTGGAACAAGAAATTCAAAAGCAGTTTCCGAAAGCAAGCACCATACGTATGGATATTGATACCGTAACGAAGAAAAATTCACATGAAGAAATTTTAAACCAATTTAAAAAAGAAGAGATTGATATATTAATTGGAACACAAATGGTTGTAAAAGGTCATCATTTTCCAAAAGTAACACTAGTAGGCGTTATTGCAGCAGATAGTTCTTTAAATATAGATGACTATCGAGCCAATGAGCGAACGTTTCAAATTTTAACACAAGTAGCACGGACGAGCGGGAAGAGATAAATTACCAGGGAGAGTAATCATACAAAGTTACAATCCAGAAAATTTTACCATCCAATGTGCCAAAGAGCAAAATTTTGAGAAATTTTATGAAACCGAAATAGCCTTGCGCAAACAGTTGAAATATCCACCGTTTTGCGATATAATAGTGGTGAATTTTAATAGTACCATTGAAGAAGAAATTAAAACCTTAAGCAAATGGGTGTATGAAGGACTAAAAAAAGAATTAGAGCAAATAGAAGAAAGTCAGTTTAGAGTATTTATGCCAATGCCAGCCCCCATTGATAAAATTCAAAATAGATATCGATGGAGAATTATTATTAAAGGAAATATGACCAAGCAAGCAAATGAGGTGCTAAATCAGTGTTTGCAAGCAGTATATCAAAAAAACTTAAAAAATACACGAATAACAATTGATATAAATCCTAACAATATGCTGTAGGAGGGATTAGGGGGATGACCTTAGCAGTGAGAACGTAGTGAACTACAGATAAGTAATACCTTTAGGTACGTTCCTTAAAATCCCTGTTTCTGGGAACGGAGGGACAGTCCTCGCGATTTTACTTAATAAAAAGGAATAAATGAAAACAGAGATAGTAAGGACTGTCCTTTAATCCCTGTTTGGAGAAAGGAGCAAAAAATGGCAATTAGAAATTTAAGATTAGAAGGCGATGAGATTTTAAAAAAGAAGTCAAGGGAAGTAGAGATAATAGATGAGAAAATACAGACTTTGATTGATGATATGATAGAAACCATGCACAAATATAACGGGGTAGGCTTAGCAGCTGTGCAAGTGGGAATTTTAAAGCGAGTCATTGTAATTGATTTATATGATGATAATGGTCCAATTGTGCTAATTAATCCTGTGATTGTTAAGACGAAGGGAGAACAGGAAGTAGAAGAAGGTTGCTTAAGTTTTCCGAATCAATTTGCAAAAGTGATAAGACCAGCAGAAGTGGTAGCAGAGTATACGAATAGAGAAGGAAAGAGGATGCAAGTTAAAGCAAAGGAACTACTAGCGCAAGCAATCTGCCATGAAATAGACCATTTAAATGGAGAGGTTTTTATGGATAAGATTATTCCAGGGACTTTGGAATATGTAGAACCGCAAAAAGAAGAATAAAATCCCTAGCACGAATCAAATTTTGAAAGGAAGAAATCAAAGTGAATATTGTATTTATGGGAACACCGGACTTTGCCAGAGAAAGTCTAAAAGCTATTTATGAAGCGGGACATAATATCATAGGAGTGGTAACCAATGTAGATAAGCCGCGAGGAAGAGGTATGAAATTACAACCATCCGAAGTAAAAGAATATGCCTTAGAAAAAGGACTAAACATTTATCAACCAGAGAAGATAAAGAAAAATCAAGAATTTTTAGAAGAAATGGAAAACTTAAAGCCAGATGCTATTTGTGTAGTAGCTTATGGAAAATTATTGCCTAAAAAAATATTAAATATTCCAAAATATGGTTGTATCAATGTACATGGTTCTTTGCTTCCTAAGTATAGAGGTGCTGCACCAATTCAGTGGGCTGTTTTAAACGGAGAAAAAGTGACAGGTGTTACGACTATGTATATGGATGTAGGGATGGATACAGGCGATATGATTTTAAAAGAGGAAGTAGAAATTAGAGAAGATGAAACAACTGGAGAACTATGGGATAAACTGGCTAAAAAAGGAGGAGAACTCTTAGTTAAAACCTTAAGTCAAATTGAAAAAGGGACAGCACCAAGAGAAAAACAAGGAGAAGACTTTAGTATAGCACCTATGCTTTCCAAAGAAATAGCTAAAATTGATTGGGAGAACCAATCAGCAGAAGAAATTAAGAACTTAGTAAGAGGTTTAAGTCCAATGATGGGAGCGTACACCTATCTTAATGGCAAAAAAATTAAATTTTGGAAAGTGCAGGTCGCAACAGAGGATGAGATTGTAGCTGGAAATATGGATTTTTTAAGAAATGGAACCGTTATTGTTTCAGACCCAAGAGACGGTATTTTTATTAAAACCAAAGAAGGAATTTTAAAGGTCTTAGAAATTCAAGGAGAAAATGCTAAAAGGATGGCAATCCAGGATTTCTTAAGAGGAAATACCATTGAAGAATTTGAAGTGTTTACAGAAAGGTAAAAAATATTAAAAATTCACGAAAAACAGTTGTAAAAAAAGCCAAAAATTGATATACTTGTAGCAGAAAAACAAGGCTATCAATTTTTTAATAGCCAAAGGAGGAAGAAAAATGAGTGAAGAAAATCAAAATCAAGGAGAAATCGTAGAATTAGAAGAGGAAATAAAAACAGAAAATGAGGGAATACAAATTTCCAATGACGTAGTAGCTGTCATTAGTGGAGTTGCTGTATCAGAAGTACCAGGGGTAGCTGGGATGGCAGGAGGATTTGCAGGAGGCATTACAGAAGTATTAAGTGGAAAGAAAAACTTAGCCAAAGGAATTAAAGTAGAAGTAGAAGGAACAACTGCTAAAATTGACGTTAACATTATTGTAGAATATGGTTCGAGAATTCCAGACGTTGCTTTTGAAATCCAAAATCGAGTAAAAAAAGCAGTGGAAAGTATGACAGGACTAAAAGTAGAAGAAGTTAATGTACATGTGCAAGGGGTAAATACGGATGGAGCCAAAGAAAATAAAAGCCAAGAAGAAGCAGCCACAGTAGAAGTAGAAGAAAATGAAGAATAAAATAGGGGAGGAAATGAAATGAAAATTTTAGAAAAAATCACACTAATTATCTATTCTAATATCATGTTAATCTTATCTATCATCTTATGCCTATTAGTATTTGGATGGTTAGACATAGGATTAGTAGGAGATATCGTAACAAAAATCATAGTAGGAGAGACCGCAAGTAAAGTAGTCTTAGCCTTAAGTGTTATCTTTATTTTATTATCCATCAAATGTATCTTTTTTGATAGCACTTCAAGAGAACAAAT
The DNA here is from genome assembly GCA_947574235.1 of uncultured Clostridium sp. Classification (GTDB taxonomy): domain Bacteria; phylum Bacillota; class Clostridia; order TANB77; family CAG-508; genus CAG-269. Next base: position 5,034 of record CANPIU010000014.1, read on the forward strand.
CAAAGAAAGACAAGGTGTATTGTTAGAAAATGAAAGTGGAAAATTAATGATTTCAAAAGAAACCATAGAAAATTTAGTGAATTCCGTAGCCTTAAACTTTCAAAGTGCAGAAGACGTAAGTACAAGAGTAGAATTAGACAAGGAAAACAACGTCAAAGTATTTGTTAATTTAATTGTAAGTGAAGAAGCTGTTATTAAAGATTTATCCGCTAATTTACAAGCAAAAATCAAAGAAAAAGTAAAAACAGCAACCGATTTAGAAGTAAAAGAAGTTAATATTACGGTAAAAAAAGTGGCAGCAAAGCAACAACAAGCAGAGTAATAAAATAAAAAAGGAAAGTGATAGAAATGAATCTAAAAGAATTTTGGAGCCATTATAAAGGAGCCATTATCGGTATCATAATTGCCATATTAATCTTAATAACGAGATTACATGACTTAATCTTAGCTGTTATTGTGCTAGCGTTAGGAGCATTAATTGGAAATTATGTACAACAAAATAAAGAAGAAGTCAAAACAAAATTAAAAACATTTATTGATAAAATGTAAATTAAAAGGGGAATAGAAATGAACAGAACCGCTATCAGAGAGCATGCTTTTAAACTGATTTATAGTTTAGAAATACAAAAACAAGAGGATAAACAAGAAGCCATCGAACTTTATAGGGAAAGTAATGAGATAACCGATGAAAAGGCAAAGACTTATATGGAAGAGGCTATATTTGGTATCGAAAAGAACCAAAAAGATATTGTTCAATTGATAGAAAATAACCTGAAATCAGACTGGCGAATTGAAAGAATTTCAAAAGTAGATTTAGCCATTTTAAAACTTGCGATTTATGAATTGAATTATACAGAAGTTCCCTTTAAAGTAGTTATCAATGAGGCAGTAGAACTTGCTAAAAAATATGGAGAAGATGCTTCTAAAAATTTCATAAATGGGGTACTAGCAAGTGTGATAAAGGAGAAATAGAAGTATATGAAATATGAAGAAATGGCAGTTACAGTTTCAGACTTAAATCAATATGTCAAAAACAAGATAGCAGAAGATGAATATTTGAATAACATTTTAGTCAAAGGGGAAATTTCGAATTTTAAAAACCACTATACGGGTCATATGTACTTCACATTAAAAGACGAAAAATCCCTAATAAAATGTATTATGTTCAAATCCTATGCGCAAAAGTTAAACTTCATGCCAAAAGATGGGATGAAGGTATTTCTTTTTGGAGGGGTGTCTGTTTTTGAAAGAGATGGGGTTTATCAAATTTATGCCAAAGCTATGGAACAAGATGGATTAGGTGATTTATATACCAAATACCAAGAACTAAAAAACAGATTAGAAGAACAAGGCTTATTTGATGAAGAACACAAAATGTTAATTCCAAGGATGCCAAAAGTAATTGGTGTACTAACTTCTAAGACGGGTTCTGTCATCCGTGATATTATCAATGTATCCACAAGAAGAAATCCCAATGTAGTAATTCGTCTGTTGCCAGTTCCTGTACAAGGAGAAGGGGCTGCCGAAAAGATTGCAGAAGGAATTGAAATAATGAACAAAAATAAGTTAGCAGACGTATTAATTTTGGCAAGAGGAGGAGGCTCTTTAGAGGATTTATGGCCATTTAATGAAGAAATCATAGCTCATCGTATTTATTGTTCAGAAATTCCTATTATATCAGCAGTTGGTCATGAAACTGATTTTACCATAGCCGACTTTGTAGCAGACTTAAGAGCACCAACACCTTCAGCGGCAGCAGAATTAGCTGTGCCAGATAGCTATGAAGTAAAAGAAAAAATTAGAACCTATCAAAATCGTTTACGTATGGCATTAATCAAAAAAGTTCAAATCATGAAACTAAGATATGAAAAAAGTATGTCAAGTTTTGTGTTTAAAGAACCGACTAGAAGGGTGCAAGAAAATTATATTCGTATGGATACGAATGTCAAGAAATTAGAAAATTTAATGAAAGCAAAACAAGAAATAGAAAAAGCAAAATACAGTCAGTTAGTTGCTAAATTAGATGCCTATAGTCCATTGAAAACGTTAGCAAGAGGCTATTCAATTACTCTAAAAGAAGGGAAAGCCATAAAAACAAAGGCAGAATTAAAAATGGGAGATATGGTTGATATAAGGTTAACAGATGGAGAGGTAAAAGCGAAAATACAAGGTTAAGGAGAAGAAGAAATTGAGTAAAAGTTTTGAAGAACAAATCGAACAATTAGAAAAAATTGTAGAGGAATTGGAAAACGGAGAGTTAAGCTTAGAAGACTCTGTTTCAAAATTCGAAGAGGGAATAAAAATTTCTAAAGAGTGCAACAAAACACTTGAGGAAGCAGAAAAGAAAATTACCATCTTAGTAAAACAAGAAGATGGCGAAATGAAGGAAGAGAATTTTGAAGACTAAAGAAAATTAGAAAAGGGGAGAAATTAGACAAATGAACGACTTTATCACATTTGTACAGAGTAAATATATTTATGTACCATTTTTTTTATGGTTTGGGATACAAACCTTTAAAGTAATTTATGATTTGTGTACGACAAAAAAATTTAATTTTAAAAGAATTATGGGAGCCGGTGGTATGCCAAGTTCTCACTCAGCAGTGGTAGCAGGTTTAGCTACTTTGATTGGAAAAAATGAAGGAGTAGGAAGTCCAATATTTGCCTTAGCCTTTATTTTTGCTTTTGTGGTTATGTATGATGCCTGTGGGGTAAGAAGAGCAGCAGGAAAGCAAGCAAGATTGCTAAATAAATTGATAGAGACACCAGGCTTAACAGGCGTGCAAGTGTCAGAACGTTTAGTTGAGGTTTTGGGTCATACACCGATTCAGGTTTTTGTAGGAGCATTAATAGGAGTTATAGTAGGAATTATAGTTTAAAAGGAGAAAAAGATGGGACAATCGCCAGAACAAAAAAGGAAAAGAGAAGAAAGAAGAAATGAAGTACTTAGGAGACTGCTGAAAAATGAAACAGACACAAAAATAGCTAAAGAAATGGGGATTAGTAGAGTAACTGTATCGGCTGATAGACGATATTTAGAAGAAAACAATAGAATTAAAAAGAAATTAAGCAAAGAAGAGAAATTAGATATAACAGAGGAAATGACAAGAGCAGGAAAATCATTATCACAAATTGCTAAGAGACTTGGAACAACAAGACAGGTTGTATTCGAACTATATAGAAAGCCATTAGTAGAACAGGGAAAGTTAACAGGAGAAGAGAAGTCAATTCAACCACAAACAATAAAAATGGGAAAAAGATTAAAAAAATTAGAGAAAATATTGGAGAAAGAAACAGAAGAACAAATAGAAATAGACGAAGAAGATATTGCGAAACAAATGGGTGTTTCCAAAAAAACAGTAGAAAGAGATAAAGTTCGTCTAAGAGAGCGAAAAGAACAAGAATTTGCAGAGTGGAGTGAAAAAGTAATAAAGTTATATGACAATTTTTATGGACAACCTGACAGTGTAAAAAAATTTGAAAAATATCTAATAGCTTGTAAAAAAGGTTATGAACAAAGATTAATCGAAGAAGAACATTTATTGCCAATCAAATGTGCAGCAATAGCAACAGAGAACTATTCCAATGTAGCCTTTTACATTAAATTATGTATCCGATTTAGTCAATTTGAAGAAGCGATACAATTTGCTAAAGGTTATGTGAGTTGTGAGACTTTTTCACAAGAAGAAAAAGGAAGAATTAAACAATCGATAGCAGAGTGTGAAAAATTTTGCCAAGCAATTCGTATGATGGATAAGGTAGGTATAAGTGATGAGGAAATCATAAAAGTAACAGGCTTAACTAAAGTAGAAATAGCACTTTTAAGAAAAAAGGTAGAAAAGCGAACAAATGGAGATGGCGAGATGAAAAGCAAAGAAGAGGTGTCAGAGGTTAGAAATAACGAAGAAAATGACGATGGAGATGAACCAGAAATTGCATAATAAATAAAAAATAAAAGGAGGAATTAAAAATGACAGATATCGAAATTGCAAGAAGTACCAAACTAGACAACATAGTAGACATAGCTAAAAAGGTAGGAATTAAAGAGGAGGACGTAGAACCATACGGAAAATACAAAGCCAAAATTTCCGAAAAAGTATATGAAAATTTAAAAGATAAACCAAACGGAAAACTAATCTTAGTAACAGCCGTAAACCCAACACCGTTAGGAGAAGGAAAAACAACCATATCCATAGCGGTAGCAGATGGACTAAGAACCATAGGAAAAAATTCCATCTTAGCCTTAAGAGAACCATCTTTAGGACCAGTATTTGGTATCAAAGGAGGAGCCACAGGTGGAGGAAAGGTACAAATTGCACCAATGGAAGACATTAACTTACACTTCACAGGAGATATCCATGCTATCACAGCAGCGAATAACTTACTTGCCAGCTTAATTGATAACCACATTTATTATGGAAATGAATTAGGCTTTGAAAGAATTGTATGGAAAAGATGCGTAGACTTAAATGATAGACAATTAAGAGAAGTAGAAACTGGCTTATCTGGCGAAAAGAAAATTGTGCCAAGACATGATAAATTCGATATAACCGTAGCATCAGAAATCATGGCAATCGTATGCCTAGCAAGTGACCTAAAAGACCTAAAAGAAAGACTAGGAAACATATTAATTGGTTACAACAAACAAGGCGAGCCAATCTATGCCAAACAATTAAAAGCAGAAGGAGCCATGACGGTTCTATTAAAGGATGCCTTAAAACCAAACTTAGTACAAACCCTAGAACATACGCCAGCCATTATTCATGGTGGACCATTTGCTAATATCGCCCATGGTTGTAACAGCATTACCGCTACAAGATTAGCCTTAAAGTTAGGAGATTATGTTGTAACAGAAGCAGGCTTTGGAGCAGACTTAGGAGCCGAAAAATTCATAGACATTAAATGTAGAAAAGCAGGAATTAAACCAGATGCCGTTGTATTAGTTGCCACCATTAAAGCTATTAAATATCATGGTGGAGTAGAAAAAGACAAAATACAAGAAGAAAATATCGAAGGAATTGAAAGAGGAATTGACAACCTATATCGCCATATTGATAACTTAAAAAATAAATTTGGTTTAAATGTCATCGTAGCCTTAAATCGATACATACAAGACACCGAAAAAGAAATCGAATACTTACAAGAAAAATTAGCCGAAAAAGGTGTAGAACTAAGCTTAGTAGAAGGATGGGCAAAAGGCGGAGAAGGAGCAAGAGACATTGCCGAAAAATTAGTAAACTTGACTGAAAAAGAAGAAAACAACTTCTCTTATATGTATGAATTAGAAGACTCTATCCAAACCAAAATCGAAAAAATAGCTACCAAAATCTATGGAGCCAAAGGAGTTGATTTTTCAGAAGCAGCCCTTGCTGAAATCAAAAAAATAGAAGAACTAGGTTATGGAAAATTCCCAGTGTGTATTGCCAAAACACAATACTCTTTCTCAGACGATGCCAAAAATCTAGAGTGCAAAGGCGACTATAACATAACCATTAGAGATATCCAACTAAAAACAGGAGCAGGCTTTGTTGTTGCACTAGCTGGAAAAATCATGACCATGCCAGGACTTCCAAAAGTGCCATCAGCAGAAAGTATCGACATAGACGAAAATGGAGAAATTGTAGGAATATTCTAGTGTCCCTTTTGTCCCTTTTTGGGACAGTCCCTAAAGTGGACATTATGAAAGAAGGAAGAAAAAGATGCAAGATAAATTTAAAATGACACGAGAGCAAGCTATATTTTTAGCCAAAAGAAATATTGTGGACTATATTTGGAAAAGTGCTCATTTGGAAGGAATCGACGTAACTTTTTCAGAAACGCAACAGATTTATGATGGTGTGAATGTAGGACGTTTAAGGGTTGATGAGATAGTAACGATTAACAATCTAAAACATGCTTGGCAATTTATATTAAGTACAGTAGAACAAAAAGCAAATTTTAACTATTTGTGTAGTATTAATGCGTTAGTAGGAAGCAATTTAGTTGAAAACGCAGGAAATATCAGAAGTGGAGAAGTTCGAATAGGAGGTACAAATTGGAAACCAGCCCTTCCAAATAAAAAGTTATTTGAACAGCAAATGGAGAAAATAGACCAAATAGAAAATACCACACAACGTGCCATAGAAGCTATGATTTATATCATGAAATCTCAAGTATTTTGGGATGGAAATAAAAGAAGTGCTATGTTATTTGCCAATCAAAACATGATACAAAATGGAGCAGGAATTATTCATATTCCAATTGATAAAAAAGAAGAATTTGGTAAGCTATTAATTCAATACTATGAGACCGATGACAAAAAAGAATTAGAGACCTTTCTTTATGACAATTGTATTGATGGAATTGAATTTTAACAAAGACAAACAATAAGAGGACAAAGGAAAAATGGGAGAAAAATTTGCAAAATTAAAAGAAGAAAACAAAGTACTAGTCATGTTAGCATTTTTTAGTATATCCATAGGTTTGTGGACCAATTTTAAACAACTATGGTTACAAGACAATCACTTAGAAGTAGAGAAAATTAGTCAAATTTTAAGCATATCAGGGCTATTTTGTGTAATAGCCTTAATTGTGTTTGCCAAAAAAGTTTCCCTAAAAAATATCCAAAAAGTAATTACCATAGCTTTGCTGATAAAAGCTATAAACTTAAGCCTATTAGCCTTACTTAATCATACCCAAAACCAAAAAATAATTGAAATCGTAATCATACTAGATGCTGTTTTAGAAAACTTAATTGTCATTAGTATTTATCCTTTAATTGTAACCATCAAAAAAGAAAACAAATTATATAGCAAAAGAAAATTAGTAGAATATCTATTTAAAGACATAGGAATTTTAATAGGTGGTATCTTAATCGGAAAAGCTATCTTAGGGCTTGTAGTTGATTATAATATATGCTTAATGATATCTATTGTCTTTTTAGTTCTAGCCTTTATCACCATATGCAACATAAAAAGAACCATAACAATAGAAAAGCCAACAAGCATGAAAGACAGCTTAAAATATGCTGTAAAAGATAAAATACAAAGAAATTATTATGGGTATATCCTATTTTCAGAAATAGCCATGAACACAGGTCTAGGGCTAAAAATGTTGATGCTTACCAATCAAATAGGATTTTCGGATGCCGAAGCTACGAATTATTTATTGATGATAGGGCTGCTAGCTGATGCCATAGGAATTTTTATTTTAAAATATTTGACGCCGAAAAACGACTATCTAACCATAACCCTTAAATTTGGTATTCGATTTTGGTTCTATGGGGTAGCATTTTTCTCCAATAATTTGACAAGTTGTTTGATTGCCATGAGTTGGTCGATTTTAATTTCAACAGCTTATGAAAATGTAGTGGATGCACCCTATGTCAATCGAATTCCCAATGAATATCAAATCCTATTTACGAATTATCGTTATATCGTAAAAACCATAGGAACTTCTATTGGACTATATTTTGCAGGAAAAGTATATCCATTAGGAATACCTTGTATGTTAGGCTTATCCGCATTTATTATGATTTTTCAGATTAGTTTTGCCTATTATTTAGTTTATCTTAGAAAGAAAGAGGAAGTAAATGAAAGCCAATTACAAAAATCATGAAATCCTGATTAAAGAACTAAAAAGAACTTTTCCTATCTATATCTTAGGGATGGTTTTTCATGCCATTTGTATCTATATTCTATACAAAATTCCTACCATAATAGGAGAAATACTAGACCTATTATTGGCTGGAAATATCGATAAAGAAATCATCATGAACCAAGTAGTAACCTTAATTCAATACTCTGTTTTTATGATAATACCAAGAGTAATATTTAGAACCCTGTATTTTCGAAAAGCAAGAGTATCGGATACGTACTTAAGAAAAAAAGTAATCGAACACTTGCAGTTTGTTAAGCCAGAATATTATGACCAAGAAGAAAAAGGGGCTTATTTAGCTTACTTAACCAAAGAAATCTTAATGGTATACAAATTTTTTGGAAATGCATTTTTTAATGTAACAAGGCTATGTATAGCACCCATCATTGGGATTGCTATGATTGGAAAAAATGTCAATTTAGGCTTAGCCATTACCGTTTTACCATGCTTGCCAGTAGCAATCTTTTGGCTAGTCAAGCTATACCGAAAATTAGACCAAGAAATTGAAAAAGCAAGAGTCGTAAATGTGGAATATTCCAATACCATAGAACAAAATACCTCTGGGTTTCCATTAATTAAATTATATAATGAACAACAACACCAAAAAGAAAAATTCGAAAAAATAAATGAAGAAAATTATCAAGCCGATTATCGAATTGGTGTAGTCAAAAACAAAATTAGTAATGTGATAAACATTTTATATGCTACTTGTTATTCCTTAGGGTTTGCCATTGGTGTGTACTTAATACAAAAAAATCTAATAACCATAGGAGATTTAACCGTTTATATAGCCTGTATTAGTTTTGCTTTATCCGAAGTTACCAGAGCAATTGACCCACTTTTAAATGGAATTGCTTATTTTAAACAAGCCAAAAGAAGATATAATTATTTCTTCAATTTAGATACCTATAGCCAAGAAGGAAAAGAATTAGAAGAAATCAATTCCATCGAAATCAATCATTTGACCTATCGTTATGCACAAAATAGGAAGCCAGCATTGGAAGATATTTGTCTAAAAATTCAAAGAGGAGAAAAAATAGGAATTATCGGACAAATCGGAAGTGGAAAAACCACCTTGATGAATATTTTAGCAGGTTTTTATGAAGTGCCAGAAAATACCGTAAAAATCAATGGAACCAACATACAAGAATATGCCAGAGAAAGCATCTTTCAAAAAATAGGCTATGCCATGCAAAAAAGTATTGTTTTAGATGAGAATATTCGAGATAACATTGATATGAAACAAGAAAAAGCAAACGAAGCCATTGAAAACGTGATTGCTAAATCAGAACTTTTAGAAGACGTCGAGAAGATGGAAGAAAAATTAGAAACTAAAATTGGCGAAAATGGTGCAAAAGTATCAGGCGGTCAACGACAAAGAATTCAAATTGCAAGAACACTGTTAGAAACAAGAGAAGTAAATATCTTTGATGATAGTTTATCTGCTTTAGACAGTGAAACCGAAAAAAAGGTTTTACAAGCCATACAACAAGAAATACAAAACCATATCTTAATTTTGGTTTCCAATAAAGTCAGTATGATGGCAAATATGGACCGAGTTTATGTATTAGTCGATGGTCAAATAAAAGATAGTGGAACGCATCAAGAATTGTTACAAACCAATTCATTTTACCAAGAACTAGCACAATATGAGAAAGAGGGTGAAGCATATTAAGAGTATCGTAAAAAACTACTGGAAATCCTTTATGGGAATCATCCTGTTATTAATTTTGGTTAATATTTTTGGAACCATTCATCCCTTTATTATGAAGCAAATTTTAGAGGTAGACTTGCAAGCAGATAATATCCAAACGGTGCTACTAAAATTAGTGATTGCTTATGTTTTCGTTCATATAGGTTATGCATTTTTTAAAAACGCAAGAAACATAAAAGTAAATCAAATTATGGCGAAAGTCTTAAGAGATATTCGAACTAACGTATTTGAAAAAGTATTACATTTTAAGATGAAAACCTTTGAAAAATATAGTTCAGCCCAGATTTATACCAGACTTACCAACGACGTAAACGAATTATTCAATTTATTTTTTGGAGTGCTAAATGTAGTCGTAAATAATATCGTTTATTTAATCTTTGTTGTAATCATGATGTTTTTTGCCAATGTATCTTTAGCGTGGATTGGCTTTTTCATGGTTGTACTAATTGCTAATTCTACGATGAAGTTTACCAACGTGCTAGGAAAAATCCGCAAGAAATTTTTGCGAGAAAGAGACTTCTTAAACAAGGAGTTTTCAGAGATTTATAATAAAAATAAATTAACTTACCTATATCATATACAAAAAAAGAACATGGAAAAAACAGATTATTTTTTCGAAAGGGAATTAAAATTTAGAAAAGAATATATCTTTGTGCATCATTTTACATATTGGGCGCAAGTTTTACTAGAAGCCTTTGGAATTTATAGTGTACTTTATTATGCCTTAAATATCAATACCTCTATCTCTGTTGGAACCATTTATCTAGTCCTATTTTTCATTAAAGAGTGTAGAGCACCCTTAAACGAAATTTGCGACCAAATGGAGGAAATTCAAAATGCTACCGTTTCTTACCAAAGAATTAAAGAACTACTAAAAGAAGGAGCAGGAGAAGATATCGAAAAAGGAGAAGAAGTAGAGATTATTAAAGGCGATATCGAATTTCAAAATGTATGTATGAAATACAACCAAGAAATGGTTTTAAAAAATGTATCTTTCATCATTAAAGAAGGTTCCAAAGTAACCATTGCAGGACGAACAGGAGCAGGGAAGTCAACTTTGGTTAATGTATTTATGAAATTATATGAAATCCAAAGTGGGAAGATTTTAATTGGAAATCAAGATATCCATAAACTAGCAACCAAAAGCCTTAGAAACAATATCTCCTATATCTCGCAAAATCCTTATATCTTTGCAGACACCGTAAGAAACAATATCCGACTAGGAAATGAAGCCATAACCGATGAACAAATTTTAGAACTAGCACAGAAAATGGGAGCAGACAGCTTATTTGCAAAATTGCCAGAAGGCTTAGACACTAAGATAAAAACCAAGGAAATGTCTTATGGAGAATTGCAAATCCTTGCCTTTATCCGTGCCATTTTGCATCAAGCTAATATCTATATCTTTGATGAGCCAACCTCCAATATTGACTTAAAAACCGAAAAAATGATACAACAAATCATTGACCACATTGCCAAAACAAGTACAGTAATTATCATCGCCCACAGAAAATCAACCATAGCTAGTTCTGATAAAATTATATATCTCAAAGACGGCCAAGTAGATGCCATAGTAAACAAGAGAGATTAGTGCCCTTTTTGGGACAGACCCAAAAGTGGACATTCGGAAAAAAAGAGAGGAAAATAAAGTGAATTATTATGAAAGCTTAAATCAATTAATTGATACGATAGAAAAAAAGTTGGAAATGCCAATTGACTATAATGACTTAGCCAAAGTAATTGGAACTTCTAGTTATACGATGCAAAGAATTTTTGCTTTCTTAACAGGTTTGACTGTAACAGAATATATTAGAAGGAGAAGGTTAAGCAAAGCAGCAGAAGAATTAAGGAAAACAGACCACAAAATAATTGATATAGCCATTAAATATCAATATGATTCGCCAATATCGTTTTCCAATGCTTTTAAAAAAATGTATGGTCAAGCCCCTGCTAGTTTTAGAAAAAGTGATTTAGAAGTAACATTTTTTCCAAAAATGGAATTTAATTTAGATATTCAGGGGAGAAAAGAACTAAAATATCGAATAGTAGAAGGAAAAGAGCAGATTTTTTATGGAAAGGCAACAGATTTCATAGAGGAAGATGATAAAACGGCGATTGCTAATCTCTATGAGCAAATAGAAAAAGATGGAACGAAGAAATTTCTGATTGAGAATAGTAAAGAAAAAGCATTATATTATGGGATTTATCAATCTATTTATGAAGATTGTGATTATACAGGAAAGGGACGATACTATGTCGTTGGAAAAACACCACGTGAAGATTTTGTAGAAATAAAACTTCCCAAAGCTAAATGGGCTTGTTTTCGCGTGCCGAATCATGAGCAAAGAGATATTGTAAAATTATGTAATAAAATTTATGATAAATGGTTACCCAATACCGAATATTTCTTGTTATCAACCTATCCAGAATTTGAAATTTATTACGAAGATTATTGTGAAATCTGTATAGCTGTTGAGTAAAACTAATAAAATTGATACCAAAAAAGTGAAGTAAAAAACTCTTATTAAGGATATAGTTATCTTTAGTTAGAGTTTTTTGTTGTAATAAAGGGGAAAAGAAATGAAAATGTTAAAAGGAAGCAAAAAATATATAATGGTATTGATTTTACTAAGTGGCATGATATCTTATTTTAGCCTACAAATCGCTCTATATGTAAGTTATGCAGTAGATGGTATTTTATTTAAAAATGGTGAGCAAATTCCAGCGTATTTAAGGGGCATATTGGAACTACCACCAATTGAAAGTTTACTGTTTTTAAGTGGCATTATTATTGTCATTAACTTAATCGTAGCTTTTTTTAGTTATGTAAGAGAAAGAATTACGACGAAATTTACTTTAGGCATTAGTGCTAATCTAAAAGAAAAATTATATGGTCATATTTTAAAATTAAAATATCAAGAATATCAATCTTATAGCAAAGTAGAAATGCTACAAAGAGCCAATGAGGATGCAGCCGAATATGCTAATTTTTACAAAGTTCAATTCAATTTAATCTTAGATATCATCTCCCTAACCTTCTTTATTGTAACACAAGGGATATTTTTGAGCACTTCTGTAACCATATATTTAGCAGTAACCGTTATTATCATGCTTTTATTTTCCTTTTGGTACTATCGAAAAATGACAGCAATGCTAGAAAAAGTAATAACCAAAAAGAGAAAACTTTTAGGCGCTGTAATTAACAATGTAAATCAATTCAAATTTGTTAGAATTTATAACCGACAAAAAGAAGAAATCCAAAAATACGAAAGACTAAACAAGGATTATACCAAAGAAGACATTAAATTTGTAAAATTTATCCTATTCTTTGATATTGTTAGTGAACATATCACCTATTTAAGTGACCCTATTATATGCTTGTTAGGAGGAATTTCCATTATGCATGGAGAAATGACACTTCGGTACACTAACGGCTCTATTATTGTTTGCCACAAAAATACTAAACACCTTATACTCATTTGGAGAAAACCTAGAAACCATAGATACCTTTTTAGTAGTAAGACAAAAAATCAAAAAATTAATGACGTTAGAAGAGGAAGAGCAGGGAAATCATGCTTATGATTTAGATGGAGATATCACATTTCACAATGTTTCTGTTGAGATTGATAAAAAGACAATCATTGAAAATTTAAATTTTTCAATCCAAAAGGGAGAAAAAATAGCTATTTTAGGAGAAAATGGAAGTGGAAAAAGTATGTTAGCCAAAGCCATGTTAGGATTTTATCCTGTCAGCAAGCGGAAATATCTATTTCAACTATCATAACACCAAACAGCTAGACAATGAAAATATCAGACGATATGTCGATTTAGTTTCAGGAGAAGCAGACCTATTTACAGGAACCATATTAAAAAATATAGAATTAGATGCTACGAAAGCGAAAGATAAGGATAAGGCAGAAGAGGAACAACTAATCAAAGTGAGTAAACAAGCAGAAATCTACCAAGACATAAAAGGCTTCGATGAAAAATATCAAACCGTAGTAGGAGAAAAAGGCGTAAAACTATCAGGAGGACAAAAGCAAAGAATACTCATTGCAAGAGCCTTGTTAAGAAACAAGCCAATTCTAATTTTCGACAATGCTTTCAGTAAATTAGACAACCAGACCTCTCAAAAAATATTGCAAAATTTAGTCAACAACTACCCTGAAACCACTATGATATTCATTACCCATAAGCGTGAAATACAAAACTTTGTAAATAGGTGTCTTGTTTTGGACTCTTTTGGTCCCTTTTTGGGACTGTCCCAAAAAGGGAATTAGAGAGGACACTTTAGTGCCTGTCCCAAAAAGGGATAAAAAGGGAAAATCAAAAAAAGAGAGGAAAGTGAAGGCTAATGAAACAATTAAAACAATTAAAGGTAATGTACCAAGACGTGGGGTATCATAAGAAGTTTATAGGTTTGTTTGTCTTAATTGTTGTGACGGCAGTGCTAGAGATTATAACGGTTCCGCATATTGTAAAACAAATATTAGACGTGCAAATTCCAGAGCAAAATATACAAGGGTTAATTCTTTTTGTAGTTTTGCATATTATTGTTTTGCTAATACAATGTTATATGGTTTTAAAACATTGCGAGATGCGATGCATTTTGCTAAGGTGGATAAAAAGTGATTTTAGAAAACGTATTTTTACAAAATTACAAAGGGTTAAGGCTAAATTTTTTGATGAACATGACACAGGCGTGATTTTACAATTTTTACAAGAGGATACGCAAAATGCAGGAGAGTTATTTCCGATTACCATAACAGAAATGTTTACGATGGGGATGCTTCGCTTTTCGGTAGTAGCGATATTTTTAATGTTTGTTAATTTGAAAATTTCTTTGATGGTTTTAGGATTATATGCCTTAGGATTAGTCGTTACGCTATATTTCAATCGTAAAACCATAACAGGAATTATAGAGATAAGAAGATTAAATAGTGAGGTTTATACGGCCATCAATGAAGGAATACAAAGCTTTTTGACCATTAAGACACTAGGAATTATTAATTGGAAGATAATAGAATTACAAAATAAATTAGCGGAATATAATAAGGAAAATTCAAAGTTAGAGAAAATTATTAGCAAGTATAATACGATATTTTCATTTATTACTTCTTTTACGAGTATCGTTATTGTCTATTTTGGTGGGATGGAAGTTATGCAAGGTATTATGACTTATGCAGAAATTATGCTAATGATTGATTATTCTAAGTATATTGAGTTTGAATTTAGTTGGTTTACAAGGCATTTAACAGATTTTAATGAGTGTTTTTTTGCCTATTCTAAGATTCTAGAGTTATTAGAAAAAGAAGAAGAGGAGGACTTAAAGAAAGGAGAAAAACTAGAAGATAAGATTACTAGCATTGTATTCAATAATGTATGTTTTTCTTATAATAATACACAAAAAAATATTAAAAACTTTTCTTTAGCCGTAGGAGAAAACGAAAAAGTTGCCTTAATTGGTAAAACAGGAGCAGGTAAAACCACGGTTACAAATTTATTGGAGAGATTGTACGAACCCCAACAAGGAGAAATACGAATAAATGGAAAAGATTATAGAGAGTATACGATTTCTTCGATTCGAGATAAAATTGGCTATATCATGCAAGAGGTACAACTTGTGCCAAATACGATTATCGATAATATTCGCTATGTCAATAAAAAAGTAACAAAAGAAAGAATCATTGAGATTTTTAAAGAATTAAAATTACATGAAAAAATAATGTCATTACCAAAAGGATATGATACGAATATCTATGAAAATCCTGACCTTCTTTCCACGGGAGAAAAACAAATGATTAGTTTTGCTAGAATTATGGCAGTGTCGCCAGATGTCGTGATTTTAGATGAAGTTACTTCGAATTTAAGCTGGGAAAATGAGGAATTGATTAAAAATGCGATGGAAAAGGTTATGAAGCGGAAGAATTACTTTTATGATTGCTCATAGATTATCAACGATTGAAGGATGCAACCAAATGGTAGAGATGAGAAATGGAAAAATAGTTGCATGAGATAGGATAAACTTAAAAAATAGAGAATAAAAATTTTCTATTATCATGGTATTTTTTTCAAGTTTATGCTATACTAATAGTGTAATTAGAAATAAGAGAGGAATAGGATTATGTCTGAAAAAATTTATACAATAGAAGAGATTAAAAAAATATTAAAAGAAATATTGGAGAAATTTTCGGTAAAGAAAGCAATATTATTTGGCTCTTATGCTAAAAATACACCAACTTCCAAGAGTGATATAGATTTGGTAATCGATAGTGAAGGAAAACTATTAAATATAAATTTTTATGGTTTATTGGAAGATTTAGTACAAAAATTACAAAAAAATATTGATTTAATTGAAATAACTGAAATTAAAAAAGATAGCACTATTTATCAGGAAATTCAAAAGGAGGGAATTGTTGTATATGAAAGGTAAAGATAGAATTATTGTGTAGAAGATAATTAGTTACATAGATGATATAGAAGTTTATGTTGAAAATTTTATTAGAAGAAAAAGAAAATCTATTTTGAATAGATAGATGCCACATAAAAAAAGTGGTATCTTTTTTAATCTTGTAGGAAAATTGTGGAGAGCTTAGAAATACTAAAATTTGCATTTGTTAGTCAATTTTAGGCTCGCTTTTTTCAAAAAACAATCACCAAACTCTTGTTTTTGAAAAATAAATGTAGTATAATAGATTTTGGAAGAAAAGTGTGCCAAAAAGGTCCGTCCCCTGTGGCTTCTTTTGGCACAAATAGGAGGCAAAAATGAACGATAAAATAACAATTAAAGGAGCGAAAGAGCATAACTTAAAAAACATAAGTTTAGAAATACCAAGAGATAAATTAGTGGTAATTACTGGGCTATCAGGCTCAGGAAAGTCAAGTTTGGCATTTGATACGTTATATGCAGAAGGACAAAGAAGATATGTGGAAAGCTTATCTTCGTATGCAAGACAGTTTTTGGGCTTAATGGAAAAGCCAGACGTGGAAAGGATTGATGGATTATCGCCAGCGATTTCTATTGACCAAAAAACAACTTCTAAAAATCCACGTTCAACGGTTGGAACGGTAACCGAGATTTATGATTATATCCGTCTATTATATGCAAGAATTGGTGTGCCATATTGTCCAAATTGTCATAAAAAGATTGAAAAACAAAGCATTGACCAGATTATCGATAATATTATGAGTTTGCCAGAAGGAACGAAAATTCAAGTGTTAGCACCTGTTGTGCGAGGTAGAAAAGGAGAATTTATAAAACAATTAGAAGGCTACCAAAAAGAAGGTTTTGTGCGTGTTCGAATTGATGGAGAAGTCTATGAGTTAGGCGAAGACGAAATTACGTTAGACCGAAAGAAAAAACATGAAGTTGAGCTACTTGTAGATAGATTAGTCATAAAAGAAGATATCATAAGTCGATTAACCGAGTCAGTAGAAATTGCGCTAAAACATGCCGAAAAAATGGTGTTAATTGACATTGTAGGCCAAAAGCCAGTGCTATATAGTTGTAATTATGCTTGTCCAGATTGTGGTTTTAGTTTTCCAGAATTAACACCAAGGATGTTTTCTTTTAACAATCCTTTTGGAGCATGTCCAACTTGTACGGGAATTGGTTATTTAATGAAAATGGATGAGGATTTAATTATACCAGATAAAAATAAAACCTTATATGATGGTGTCAAAGCTTTTGGTTCTAGCACGATGAAAAAAGGCGATACGATGGCTAAAATGTATTTTGAAAGCATTGCCAAACATTATGATATAACCATTAAAAATAAAAAAATAAAAGACTTACCACGTTGGTTTTTAGAGAAAATCTTATATGGTACAGGGGAAGAAGAAATTGATTTTGAATATTCTTCTTATGCAGGAACCAGAAAATTCAAAGCACCATTTGAAGGCGTTTTGCCAACTTTAGATAGACGCCATAACGAAACAAAATCACAAGGGATGCGTGATTTTTATGAAATGTATATGAGTAATGCACCTTGTAATTCTTGCCATGGAGCAAGACTAAAGCCAGAAATATTATCCATCCAAATAGGGGATAAAAATATCAATGAATTAACAGATATGTCTATCAATCAAATAAAAGAATACTTAAATCATTTGACATTAACCAAAACAGAGGCTATGATATCAGAACTGATTTTGAAGGAAATTGACCAAAGATTGCAATTCTTAATGGACGTTGGGCTAGAGTACCTAACCTTATCGAGAAATGCAGGAAGTTTATCTGGTGGAGAAGCACAAAGAATTCGTCTTGCCACTCAAATTGGCTCAGGGCTAACAGGCGTGTTGTATATCTTAGATGAACCAAGTATAGGACTTCATCAAAGAGATAATGATAAGTTACTGGCTACTCTTAAAAAATTAAGAGATTTAGGAAATACCCTTTTAGTGGTAGAGCATGATGAAGATACTATGTATGCTGCAGACCAGATTATTGACATAGGACCAGGGGCTGGAACACATGGCGGACAAGTTATGGCACAACGGAACAGCCGAAGAAGTAAAACAAGTGGAAGCATCGATTACTGGTCAATACTTAAGTGGTAGAAAACAAATAGCCGTGCCAAAAAAGCGAAGAAAACCTACGAAAACAAAAGTAATTGAGGTGCAAGAAGCAAGTGAAAATAACTTAAAAAATGTTAGTGTAAAATTTCCGCTAGGACTCTTTAACTGTGTAACAGGAGTATCTGGTTCACGGAAAATCAACTTTAGTCAATGAGGTATTATATAAAACAGTAGCAAAGGAATTAAACGGTTCTAATGAAAAGCCAGGAAAGTGCAAAGGAGTAAAAGGCTTACAAAATATTGATAAAATCATCAATATTGACCAGTCACCAATTGGTAGAACGCCACGTTCTAACCCAGCAACTTATACAGGGGTTTTTGACTTAATACGTGATATTTTTGCAGCCACGGAAGAAGCCAAATTAAGAGGTTATTCCAAAGGAAGATTTAGTTTTAACGTAGCAGGGGGAAGATGCGAGAGTTGTAACGGAGATGGCGTTCACAAAATTGAAATGCACTTTTTACCAGATATTTATGTACCATGTGAGGTATGTAAAGGAAAACGCTATAATCGTGAAACGTTAGAGGTAAAATATAAAGGAAAAACCATAGCAGACGTATTGAATATGACGGTAGAAGAAGCTTTAACATTTTTCGAAAAAATACCAAAAATCAAACAAAAAATCCAAACTTTATATGACGTAGGACTTGGTTATATCAAGCTAGGACAACCATCGACAACACTTTCTGGAGGAGAAGCACAAAGGGTAAAACTAGCAACGGAATTATCCAAAAGAGCAACAGGGAAGACCTTGTATATTTTGGATGAACCAACGACAGGGCTTCATATTGCAGACGTTCACAAATTGGTGGATATTTTGCAAAGATTAGTCGATACAGGAAATACCATTATTGTGATAGAACACAATTTGGATTTAATTAAAACTTGTGACCATATTGTTGATTTAGGTCCAGAAGGTGGTGACAATGGTGGACAAATTGTTGCCGTTGGTACACCAGAACAAATTTGTACCAATGAAAGAAGTCATACAGGTAAGTTCTTGAAGAAATATTTGGAATAAATTGGAAGAATAGGTTGACAAGATGAATAAAAGAGTAGATTAATAATAGGCTAATTAAAATAGAGAAATCTATAACTGGTCTGGCAGTATAACCTGATATCAAGTAAAGAAGTTTATTTGAAGTTGGTAGGCAACTAAAAACCTAAGTTCTTGTAGGACGTATGTGCCTAAAGTTGGTAGACAACAGAAAAACCAGACATTTGAGGGGAATTATTTTGTGTTATTTCGATAGACTTAAATTTTTCTCCTATTTTTTGTTAAAAAGCATGATAAAAAACCTCAAAACGGTCAATACTAAGAAAAAGACAAAAAGGAGGAAACGATGTTTAATTTTAGAACAGATTTAGCTTCAGAAAGAAGAGAAATCTATCAAAAAGCAAACAAACTAGATGAAATTGACGGAGTTGAGGCAAACCAAGAAGAAGTCAGTGACACAATCAAAGTTGAAAGAGTAAAAATAACCAATGAAAATGGAGAAAAAGCACTTGGAAAGCCAATGGGAAGTTATATTACCATAGACATTAAACGATTAAAATTAGCTCAAGAAGAGGACTTACAAAAGGCAGGAGAAGTGCTAACTAAGGAACTAAAACAAGTCATTGGAAATCATATTGATAGTCAGGGAGAAATTTTAGTGGTAGGCCTTGGAAATATCTATGTAACACCAGATGCTTTAGGACCAAAGGTCATTAACGAAATTGAAGTGACAAGACATATCATTAATTATTTACCACAATATGTAGAAGAAGGAACTAGGATGGTAAGTGCTATATCGCCAGGGGTTTTGGGAACAACTGGTATCGAGACGGTAGAAATTTTAAAAGGAATTGTAGATAATACTAAACCAAAATTAGTGGTTGTAATTGATGCCTTAGCTTCTCGTAGCATTGAAAGAATCAGTAGTACGGTGCAACTATCCGATACTGGAATTGTACCAGGAGCAGGGGTAGGAAATACAAGAAGTGAAATCAGCCAAACGACACTAGGAGTTCCTGTTGTTGCGATAGGTATTCCAACGGTTGTAGAAACAGCCGTTTTGGTCAATGATTGTTTAGATTTATTTATTGAGAAGTTACAAAATGAAGCAAAATCAAATGATTATTTAAATCAATTAAAAGAAGAAGACAATTATGAGGAAATCAAAGAAGCGTTAATTCCCAAAGATTACAATTTAATTGTAACGCCAAAAGAAATTGATGATTTAATTGAAAATATGAAAGAAATCGTAGCTAGCGGTATTAATGGGGCTATGTAAGAAAAAAAGTGTTGCAAAGTTATTGCAATACTTTTTTTCGATTGCTATAATGAAGAAAAAAGGGGAAAAGAAAAATGGAAAAAGCAAAAGAAGAAATGAAAGTTGAAAGTAGAACCTTAGAGCAATTATTGAAGGAGTTAAGAGAAGAAAAAAGTTGGACATATTTACATGTGGTAGAGGAACTCAACAAACTAGGTTTAATCGTAGAGGAGAAACAAGTAAAGAAATGGGAAATTGGATTGGAATATCCAGACATAAACGAAATCTATAAATTATCAGAATTGTATTTTGTACCAAGTGATAATTTTGTGATGGCAAAAAGTAATAGCTATCAAGAAGGCTTAAATTCTATCCATGCAACTTTAATAAAATGGATATGCTATATAACAGGAATATCGCTAAAAATAGGCTATGTAGCGTTCTATGTAATCATTACCATGGCTGTCATTGGTTCTCTTATGTTTTTTGTAGGAAAAATGAACGAGGTTATTAATTTAGGAAAAGAAAATCTTTAAAAGATGATGAAATTTGTCTAAAAATCTTGCAAAAAATATTTTGTTAAGATATAATGAGCCTAAGAAAACGAAATAGGAGGAAGAGAAAATGGAGGAAAACAAAAAAGAAACAAAACCAGTAGAAGAGAAAAAAGCAGAAGAAAAAAAGGTGGAAGCAAAACAAACACCTAAAAAAGAGGAAAAGAAGGAAACCAAAACAAACACTAAAAAAGAAGAAACAAAGAAAAACAATCATAATATGGTTATAATAGGTGTAGCAGTTGCAGTTGTTGTAGTGATTGCTATGATAGCAGGGATTATGTTATTAGGAAACAATTCGCCAAAAGCAGTGATAGAAAAGGAATTAAATAATTTAAAAACAGGAAATTTTACACAAGAAATGTTATCTGGCATGTTGCAAGGAGAGAATATTGATGCAGAAATGGTTAAATTGCTTTATGAAAAATTAGAGTTTAAAATTTTGGAAGAAAAACAAGAAGGAGAAGAGGCAACTGTCGAAATAGAAATTACCAATAAAGATTTTAAAACGATTATGGGAAATTTAATACAAAGAGCTTTTAAATCAGCATTGACAGGGGAAGTTAGCGAGGAAACAATGACTAATTGGTTATTAGAAGAATTAAGAAATGAAGAAATTAAAACAATAACAACAAATGCTAGTGTTACACTAAAAAAAGAAAATGGAAATTGGAAAATAGTAGAAGAAGAGAATTTTTATTATGCTACTTTACCAGGACTTCAAGAAGCAATTGATGCTTTAAATTAAAAAAATTCCACAACAGGCATCTAATTTTAGCGATGTTCTGTATGTGGAATTTTTGTTTTTTTATATAATTGACAGATATTACAATCTGTGCATAAATTAATACGTTTTTCAAATACTAATTGTAGTGTATTAATAAATTCATCAATATAGTCATCAACAAGATGAACGTAAATCTTTTTAGGAAGTAAAGTAAGCAGAGAATTTAAAATATAATCATTAGAAGAAAAAGTAATATCACTTAAATACTTAGCTTTAAAAATATCATCCTTTATCACAATCAAATTTTTATTCTCATCTAATAGCAAAGACTCAGAAGAAGAAAATACAATATGAACCGTATCACAGCCATAGCCTTGCGAATTAATATATAATTTTAATAAAGAAATGAATTCTAAATATTCTTTTTCTATCACAAAACGATTTACGGCTTCATTTACAATATCATCTAAATAAGAAAAATAGTCTTTTAATCTAAAATTTACAAATCCATTTAATACAATAGCCTTGTTATTCGTTACAAAATCATAAAAAGCATCATAAAGCAAATGAAACTTTTTATCAAAAAGTGCAGAAAAATCATCTGCCATAATATCAAAACAAGAAGCTAAAATTTCATTTCTTTCCGAAGCATTAAAATAAAAGTAGTTTCGCAAAATAGAAGTTCTTAGTAAATCTTCCTCCTGTTCATCAATTACCAAAAAGCTTAGAATAGAAGCTATTTGAGATAAGAAAAGAGAAATATCATTACCAGAATAATGAATAATTACGTTTTTATATAGTTTAAATTCGTTTTCTGAAAAGTAAATATGGTCTAAATCGAGATTTCTAAATTCATTTAGTAGATAAGTAATCAAATCAGAATTATTTGTCTTAATACATAGTGACCTCATAAAAAATTCTCCTTTCTAACATACCTAGTATCTACTAAATTTCAAAAAGTTATACATTATAGTATGCAGATTGGAAAATTTGGTGCAAAAGGGATTAAGGAACGTCCCCTTAATCCCTGCTAGTAATAAAGCATATAGTCAATATCAGGAAAGACACAGTCTTTTTTGGCAATGTCATTTAAAAATTCCTCATCGATAGTGTCTTCTTTAACTTGGTAATAAAGTTTCGTAAAACGACCAATATGGTCTTTAATTCTTTTTTTAGCATAATCAACCATGGTACCATTTGTGATAATAAATAACCAGTCACTACTTTGGGCTAATAATAATTCTCTAGCACATTGATTTAAAGCTTTTTTCTTTAAACCTTTGGCATTTGGATATTCCCATGCTAATTCGCACATCCTGTCACCAGCTACATGTAAGTGTCTATGAGCATAGTCATTGGTTGGGTTTAGCCATACTTCGCTATAACCATTAGCACCCCAGCTAGAACGACAAGGGGAAGCTACTTGCATATTGGGATATTT
The DNA here is from genome assembly GCA_947574235.1 of uncultured Clostridium sp. Lineage (GTDB taxonomy): Bacteria > Bacillota > Clostridia > TANB77 > CAG-508 > CAG-269. The sequence goes on from CANPIU010000014.1 coordinate 27,938, forward strand.
GTCAATATATTCAGATGGTGTAATTAGTTCAAAGTTACAGTCATCATAATAGATTTTTTTAAAAAGAATATACAACCAGTAAGGTCCTTCGTACCACCAATGACCATAAAGTTCAGCATCATAAGGACACAATATGATGGGAGGCGTTTCCATATATTGTGAGAGATTACCAATTTGAGAAGTTCTACTATCTAAAAAGTGACCAGCCTGTTTTTCAGCAGAGTCCATAGCCCACCTAGGGTTATAATAGTCTTTGAAATCAGTATCTCCTGTGATACGATAATATTTAATGCCAGTATGAACACGAACACCATTATGAGCGATATAAGGTTTAATATAGTCATAATCAGCTTCATAGCCAATGTCACGATAAAATTCTCGATAATTAAAATCGCCGGGATAACCATTAATTGAACTCCAGACTTGCCTAGAAGACTCGATATCACGACCAAAGGCAATCACACCTTCTGGCGAAACAATAGGAGCAAAAGTACCATAGACGGGGGTTGGGTTAGCATATAAAATACCATGGGATTCGGTAATCACATAGTCAATCCCAAATTCTTTTAAGTATTTATCAGCTTCTGGAACATAACCACACTCAGGTAGCCAAATACCACGAGGTTTTTTTCCAAAGTATCTTTCATAGGTCTGTACACCAACGGCAATTTGTGCTTTTACGGTTTTTTCATTAACATATAAAATCGGAAAATAACCATGGGTTGCCCCACAGGTAATGATTTCTAAGACACCGATATCTTGAAAATGTTTAAAAGCTTCAATTAAATTACACTGATAAACTTCTTTAAATAAATGTAAATCATTAGAATATCGATCGAAATAATAATGAGAAAGTTTATTTAATCTTTTGTCACCAGCTGTTCTTTTGATTTCTTTTTGGGATAGTTCAATTAATTGTTTTAAGTATTTAATATATTTTCTTTGTAATAATTTATTATCTAACATAGAAAGTAGAGGCGGTGTCATAGACATGGTAATTCTAAAGTTGACACCTTCGTCTACTAACTTTTGAAAGTTGGTTAAAAGTGGAAGATAAGTTTCAGAGATTGCTTCAAATAGCCAAGTTTCTTCTAAATAATCATCACTTTCTGGATGATGGATGAAGGGAAGATGGGCATGAAGAACAAAACTTACATATCCTTTTTTTTCTTGCATTTTTTAATTCTCCTTTGTTTCTTATTAAAAAGTGAGCTGAAAAGCAAATGCCAAAGATAAAAGGCAAGTCAGCTCACGGTAATTTCAATTATGGACGGAAGCTAGAGGAAAAACTTGTAGAAGATGGGTTACTAGAGGATGGATTAGACAAATCGAAGAGTTCTTCTATGTTTTCTTCTTGATAGATGGCTTTATATAGGTCATAAATATGATATATTTTTCCCATATTTCGGATAAATGAGAAAGAAGAAAGGGTTTTTGGGGTTTGTTTTCCTGTTTTCACATTTCGAAAATATACCATGTTTTGGTTTTTGTTGAATAAAATCCTGTCATTAGGAGATTCGATTTCGTTAGAGGTAGTAACGTAAATGTAATCTTCTGTTAATTTTTCTGTTTTCTTAATAGGACGTCTGCCAAGTTCAATGCGATAATCACATTTGCTATCTGCTACATGTAAATACCAACTGTTCGCAAAATCATTGATTTCTACTTCAAAGCTATAAGCTAAGGTATCATTATGTACGATTAAAATGGGTCTTGTTGTCTCAAAAAAGTTGTCACCATATTGACTTTCAAAGGTTTTTCTATCTTTGTCTGAAATATCCCAATAAATAAATAAATTGGTAGGAGTTTGTGCCAAAACTTTTACAACAGTTTGGTTATAACGATAAGGTAGGTCATAATATTCAACAATTTCTACCTTCTTTTTGGTGGTTCTTTTTTTAGTAGTTGTTGTTTTCTTTTTGGTTGATTTTTTAGCTGTTTTTACTGCTTTTGTTGAATTTGTTTTTTTAGTGCTAGTCTTGGTAGTAGTTGTTGTTTTCTTAGTAGTAGATTTTGTAGTAGCTTTTTTATTAGTTACTTTTTCAGCAGTCGGTTTCTTTTTAGGTACTTCTTTTTTTGCTTTATTTGTGGTAGTAACTTTTTTCTCATTTTCTAATTCCTTTGGTTCTTTTGTTTTTCTTGGCATTCTTTTCCTCCTATGTAATCTCATAATTTCTTTCTTATCTTATACTAAAAATCAAATAAATTCAAGTAAATTTGACAAAGTTTTTGAATTTGTTAGAGAAAAAGCAAAAATGCTTCGGAAAGAGAAATTAAGCAAGTTTTCTTGCTTTTTTTATTATCTTGTAGTAGAATACTACTAGAAGAAAATGGGAAAACTAAAACAAGGAGGGAAAATGATGCAAGGAATTGGAATTGGAGAGAGTGATTTCAAAGGACTAAGGATGAGAGATTATTATTTTATTGATAAGTCTTTATTTATTAAAGATATCCTAGACAATAGTAGTAAAATAGCCTTAATTACGAGACCGAGAAGATTTGGAAAAACCTTAAATATGAGCATGCTAAAATATTATTTTGATTGTAAAACAACAGATAATGAGGAATTATTTAGAGACCTAAAAATTATGGAGCAGGGAGAAAAATATACCTCAAAATTGGGCTATTATCCAGTTATTTATATGACTTTAAAAGACGTGCAAGATAGAAATTATGAAAATATGATTTTGAATATGAAGACCGCTGTGTTAGAAATGTATCAAGAACATATGTATTTATTAAATAGTGATAAAATTTATGAATTTGAGAAGGAAAAAATAAAGGAGATATTATATACTAGAGAAAATGAAGTGGACTTAAAAAATAGTGTAAAAGAATTATCCAAATACTTAAATCGTCACTATGGAAAACCCGTTATGTTGCTTGTCGATGAATATGACGTGCCACTTCAAAATGCTTATGTAGAAGGCTATTACGAAGAAGCAATTAAATTCTTCAAAACCTTTTATGGTGTAACTTTCAAAGATAATCAATATTTAGAAAAAACGGTTATCACAGGAGTATCAAGAGTGGCTAAAGAAAGTATTTTTAGTGGAGCGAATAACTTTAAAGTGTATACCGTACTAGATAATGAATTTAGTCGTGATTTTGGAATTACGAAAGAAGAAATGGAAAAAGTAATCGAAGATTTTGAAATACAAGAAGAAAAAGAGGAAATTCAAAAGTGGTATGACGGCTATACCATTGGAAATACAACTGGCATCTATAATCCATGGAGTATTTTAAATTATATAACAGACCGAAAACTAATTCCATATTGGGTTAACACAAGTTCTAATGACTTAATTAAATTAATTTTAAAGAATTCTACAACCGTAAAAGAGAAAATAGAAAGGTTGTTGAAAAATGAGGCAATTGAAGTTGTAGTAGACCAAGAAACAGTAATTGTCGGAATTGAACAAAATGAGGATAATATTTGGGGCTTATTAGTAGGAACAGGCTATTGATTGGTTTCGAGATAAAGTAATCGGAAACGACTTAAATAGTATTTTGAAAGATTTAGTCACTTTGAATTTAAGGGAATTTGAAAAGAAATTTGAAATTTTAGTAAGACAAATGTTTAGTTTTATGGACGTAGGAGAAAATACGGCAGAGAACTTTTACCATGCTTTTGTGTTAGGGATGCTAGTGGGATTAAAAGATACTTACTATGTCAATTCCAACCGAGAGTCTGGTATGGGAAGATATGATATTATGTTAGAGCCAAAAGATAAAAAGGCCAATAGCTTTATTATGGAATTTAAAGTACTAGAAAATAAAGAGGAAAAGACAATTGAAGATACAGTAGAGAGTGCTAAAAGACAAATAGAAGAGAAGAAATATGAGGAAAGCTTAATCGAAAGAGGCTTTACTAATATTACCAAGATGGTATTTGCCTTCAAGGGGAAGGAAGTAAAAATAGAAGTATATTAATATTAAAAATCGTTTTAGAAATAAAATTCTAAAGCGATTTTTTAATAGTAATTGACACTATCACAAGAAAGTATATGCTTGCTTTTTTTGTTATCTTGTAGTAGAATACTACTAGAAGAAAAAGGGAAAACTAAAACAAGGAGGGAAAATGATGCAAGGAATTGGAATTGGAGAGAGTGATTTCAAAGGACTAAGGATGAGAGATTATTATTTTATTGATAAGTCTTTATTTATTAAAGATATCCTAGACAATAGTAGTAAAATAGCCTTAATTACGAGACCGAGAAGATTTGGAAAAACCTTAAATATGAGCATGCTAAAATATTATTTTGATTGTAAAACAACAGATAATGAGGAATTATTTAGAGACCTAAAAATTATGGAGCAGGGAGAAAAATATACCTCAAAATTGGGCTATTATCCAGTTATTTATATGACTTTAAAAGATGTACAAGATAGAAACTATGAAAATATGATTTTAAATATGAAAACAGCTATATTAGAAATGTATAAACAACATATATATTTATTAGAAAGCGACAAAATTTATGATTTTGAGAAAGAAAAAATAAAAGACATATTATATTGTAGAGAAGATGAAACAATATTGAAAAATAGTGTAAAAGATTTAAGCGAATACTTAAACCGTCACTATGGAAAACCCGTTATGTTGCTTGTCGATGAATATGATGTGCCACTTCAAAATGCTTATGTAGAAGGCTATTACGAAGAAGCAATTAAATTCTTCAAAACCTTTTATGGTGTAACTTTCAAAGATAATCAATATTTAGAAAAAACGGTTATCACAGGAGTATCAAGAGTGGCCAAAGAAAGTATTTTTAGTGGAGCGAATAATTTTGACGTTTATACTGTATTGCAGGATAATGAATTCGATAAAGATTTTGGAATTACGAAAGAAGAAATGGAAAAAGTAATCGAAGATTTTGGGGTGCAAGAAGAAAAAGAGGAAATTAGAAAATGGTATGATGGCTATACAATAGGAAAAGAAACAGGGATTTATAATCCATGGAGTATATTGAATTATTTAAAAAAGGAGGTATTAATACCATATTGGGTAAATACAAGTTCTAATGACTTAATCAAATTAATTTTAAAGAATTCTACAACCGTAAAAGAGAAAATAGAAATGTTATTGAAAGAGGAAGCAATTGAAGTTGTACTAGACCAAGAAACCGTGATTTGTCGGAATTGAACAAAATGAAGATAATATTTGGGGCTTATTAGTAGGAACAGGCTATTTAAAAGTAGTAGAAACAATAGATATCACAGAAGGAAGATATCAAGTAAAAATTCCAAACTTTGAAATTAAAGCTTTATTTCAAAATATTGTAAGAGACTGGTTTCGCGATAAAGTAATCGGAAATGATTTAAATAGTATTTTGAAAGATTTAGTCACTTTGAATTTAAAGGAATTTGAAAAGAAATTTGAAATTTTAGTAAGACAAATGTTTAGTTTTATGGACGTAGGAGAAAATACAGCAGAGAATTTTTACCATGCTTTTGTGTTAGGGATGTTAGTAGGACTAAAGGATACCTACTATGTCAATTCCAATCGAGAGTCTGGCATGGGAAGATATGATATTATGTTAGAGCCCAAAGATAAAAAGGCCAATAGCTTTATTATGGAATTTAAAGTGCTAGAAAATAAAGAAGAAAAAACAATAGAAGATACAGTAGAGAGTGCTAAAAGACAAATAGAAGAGAAAAAATATGAAGAAAGCTTAATCGAAAGAGGCTTTACTAATATTACCAAAATGGTATTTGCCTTCAAGGGGAAGGAAGTAAAAATAGAGGTGTATTGAAAGAGGATACATTGGTCAAGAAAATGTAGAAATCAACTTAGTATTAATTTAGTTGGTAGTAAACCAGAAAGAAGGAGATAACCATGTATTATGATGAAACAGTAAAAGTAGATTTTGAATTACCAGATTATATTTTAGAAAATATAGAAAATTTAATTAATGCAAGAAAAAATAAAAGACTAGATATAGATTGTGAAGAGTCAGAATTATTATCTAATATTAATAGAGCATATTATGATAGATATATAACGGAAGAACAAGCGAGCATTTTAAGAAAGAAGTATTTATGGTGGGATTAAGGAAAAAGATGGAAAAATGCTAAACAAAATAAAGAAGCCTCTTAATATTAGAAAAATAAAATTAAATAACTGTGTGAAACCAGAATAAAAAACAGAAGCACAGTTATTTTTATTTTGCATTTTTTCGTTAAATTTTCTAAAAAAGCTTTCAAAAAACAACAAAATAGTATAAAATAATAAAAAATAACAATTTAGGAGAGGAAAATGAACAAAAAATGGCAAATCTATGAAACCGATGAAAGCAAAGTTAAAGAAATGGTAGAAAAATATTCAATTAATCAGTTATTAGCCACGATATTAGTCAATCGAAATATAACAAAGCAAGAAGAAGTACGTTTGTTTTTAGAGCCAACAAGAGCTGATTTCCATAATCCCTTTTTAATCACAGACATGGAAAAAGCAGTAGAGAGGATTATTGTAGCAATAGAAAAACAAGAAAAAGTAACTATCTATGGAGATTATGATGTAGATGGAATTACTAGTATAACGGTTTTAAAAAGTTTTCTGCAAGATAGAGGACTAGCCGTTGAAAGCTATATCCCGAACCGATTAGAAGAAGGATATGGCTTAAATAAAGAGGCCATCGAAAAAATTGTAAAAAATGGTTGTCAATTAATGATAACAGTTGACTGTGGAATATCTGCAATCGAAGAGATTAAGTATGCCAATTCTTTAGGAATTGAAACGATAGTAACTGACCATCATGAACCTGGAAGCGAATTACCAGAAGCTTTGGCGGTTATTGATAATAAAAGAAAAGATAGTACCTACCCTTTTCGTGAGTTAGCAGGGGTAGGAGTTGTTTTTAAACTAATACAAGCCATTGGTATGAAATTGGGGCTAAAAGAAGAGGAATATCTAAAATATTTAGATATTGTTTGTGTAGGAACCATATCCGATATTGTACCGTTAGTTAATGAAAATAGAGTCATTGCTAAACTAGGACTTATGCTAATTCGCCAAACAAAAAATATTGGCTTACGTTCTATTATGAATTCATCTGGGTATACTAAGATTGATTCGAATAGTATTTCCTTTGGGATAGCACCTAGAATTAATGCTTGTGGAAGGATGGGAAAAGCAGAGGAAGCCTTAGAATTATTAATGTCTAAGAATTATAACCAAGTCAATGAATTGACCCAAAAGTTAAATGAACATAATCGTGTTAGACAAGAAACGGAAAAAAATATTTTTGAAAATGCTGTTAAACAAATTGAAGAGGAACATTTAGAAAACAATAATGCTATCATTGTAGGCGGACATAATTGGCATCATGGCGTGATTGGGATTGTAGCTTCTAAAATTACAGAAATGTATTTTAAACCAAGTATTTTATTAAGTTTTGAAGAAGATGGTATCGGAAAAGGCTCAGGAAGAAGCATTCCTGGATTTGATTTACACGATGCTTTGATGCAATGTATGGATACCATTGAAAAATTCGGTGGTCATAGTATGGCAGTGGGAATTACCGTAAGAAAAGAGAAATTTAAGTCCTTTCGAGAGGAATTTGAAACAATTGCAGAAGCAGCACATATTGATGAAATTGTGCCAGTTATTCAAGTAGATAGCAAGATAGAAATAAAAGATATCAACAAAGAAATGGTAGAGAGTTTAAAACAATTAGAACCTTTTGGCGAAGGAAATCGAATGCCAGTATTTGTATTTAAAAACTTAAAGATTGATTCTATTCGTGCTTTGTCAGAAGGAAAACACCTAAAATTAACTTTAAAAGATAATAATACCATTATTAATAGTATTGGTTTTAATTTGGGATATTTAGCAGAAGAATATAGGATTGGAGATAAAATTGATATAGTAGGGGTATTAGAAATTAATAGCTTTAATGGAGTGGATAGTTTGCAGATTAATATGAAGGATATTATGAGGTCTTTATAAAAAAAGCGGGGCTCTTACAAGAGCCTCCGAATTATTGAGAATATGATGTAACCACCGATAAACACGACGGTTGCATAACACAGACTTGAGAGGATGACAAAAAGATAGCTCATATCATCTACTCTAAATCCTAAGTTTATGCATAAAAGACACCAACTAGCTTCGTGGGAAAAAAAATCTCCCAATCGAAAAAATACATAAAGTAGGCAAAGCAAAAAAATTTTTCTCATAAAAAAATTTCCTCCTCCACAAACAATTTTGTTATAAATATACTATTATTATATCACATTTACATAAAAAAATCAAATAAAACACACTTAACAAGGGGTGAAAAAATGCAAGAAGAAAAAGAAATAACCATACAAAATGTAATCAATAAAAGAAAACAGCATACGAGAAAAGTGGATAGCAAGCGAATTATTAAAGCCTATCAGTATGCTAAAAATAACCATGGTGACCAATGTAGACGTTCTGGAGAACCCTATATTATTCATCCTCTTAATGTTGCTTATATTTTAGCGGATATGGGATTAGACGATAGCACTATTTGTGCAGCTCTTTTGCATGACGTAGTAGAAGATACCGAAATAACAGATAAGGATATAAGGCAAGAATTTGGAAATGAAATTGCAGAAATGGTAGAAGGGGTTACTAAATTAGGTTCTGTTCAATTTGCTTCCATTGAAGAACAACAAGTAGAAGACTATCGAAAAATGTTTTTAGCCATGGGAAGAGATATTCGTGTTATTCTCATCAAATTAGCAGATAGACTTCACAATATGAGAACCTTAAAGTATCTAAAAAGAGATAGACAAATAGCAAATGCCAAAGAAACCATGGAATTATATGCACCATTAGCCAATCGTTTAGGTTTATATTCCATCAAATGGGAATTAGAAGATTTAGGATTTAAATACTTAAATCCAGAAGAATATCATGACTTAGTAGAAGGAATTAACAAAAAAAGAGAAGAAAGACTTACTTTTATTGAAAAAATCATGCAAGATATTCGTGTTCAATTAAAAAAACAAAAAATAGAAGCAGAGGTAACACGGAAGAGCCAAGCATTTATATAGTATTTATCGAAAAATGAAAAGAGATAATAAAACACTTGACCAGATTTACGACTTATTTGCCCTTCGTATCCTAGTGCACTCTATCAAAGACTGTTATGCCGCTTTAGGTGTGGTGCATGAAATGTATAATCCAATGCCAGGACGATTTAAAGATTATATTGCTGTACCAAAACCAAATATGTATCAGTCTATTCACACTACTTTAGTAGGTGATAAAGGAACCCCTTTTGAAGTGCAAATTCGTACATGGGACATGCATCGAATTGCTGAATTTGGTATCGCAGCCCATTGGGCTTATAAAGAAGCCAATTATTTTGGAAAAAAGACCTCTGTTAAAGTAGAAGAGGATAAATTAGCTTGGCTAAGGGAAACCTTAGAGTGGCAAAAAGAAATGCAAGACCCACAGGAATTTTTAAACACGTTAAAGACCGAATTATTTGAAGATGAAGTATATGTCTTTACGCCAAAAGGAGCCATCAAAGTTTTGCCAAGAGATGCCACACCAATTGACTTTGCCTATACCATCCATGCAGAAATTGGTCATCATATGACAGGGTGTAAAATCAATAGTAAAATGATGCCAATTATCACTCCTTTAAAGAGTGGAGATATTGTGGAAATTATCACTTCTGATAGTTCCAAAGGACCAAGTCGAGATTGGCTTAAATTTGTAAAAAGTACCAGTGCTAAAAACAAAATTTTAGGTTGGTTTAAAAAAGCCCAAAAAGCAGAAAACATTGAACGTGGAAAAGAACTAATTGAAAAGGAATTAAAGCGAATTGGTTTTAGCTATGCAGATTTATTTAAGCCAGAGTATTTAGAGCCAATGCTAGATAAATATAAATATAAAAACTTAGAAGAAATGTATGCAGCCGTTGGATTTGGAGCGAATTCTTCTGTCAAAGTAATTGCTAAGATGCTACAAGAGTATCGAAAGGAACATGAAGAGGAAAACATTGAAGCTAAAATTGAAGAATTAGCCAAAGCCAGGCTAAAAAAACCAAAACCATCTACTTCAGGTGTTATTGTAAAAGGAATTGACAATTGTTTAGTGAAATTATCGAAATGTTGTAACCCACTACCTGGTGATGAAATCGTAGGATATATTACCAAAGGAAGAGGGGTATCGGTTCACAGAAAAGATTGTGTAAATGTGGGCGATTTGTTTACAGAAGAAAATCGTATGATTGACGTAGAGTGGTATCAGGAACATGAGACTTCTTATCAAGTAGATATTGTCGTTTATTCTAATGATAGAAGTGGTTTATTAGTAGATATCCTAAAAGAAATAGGAACTACTAAAGCCAAAATATTAGGCGTTAATACGAAAACCACCAAAGAAGGCATTGCGATTATGGATATTACCTTAGAAATTGATAACTTAGAAGAACTAAACAAAGCCCAAAGGGCAATTCGCAAAGTAGATAGCGTGTATGAAGTAAGAAGAAAGAAGTAGTGTGAATTGGGGACGTTTCCTTTTGCACATTTTTGTGCATTTGGGACATATCTCTAATTTAAAAGGACAATAGTATTTCTTAAAAAATGATAAATTATCAAAAATGCTTGTTCAAGCTGATTTCCTAAGAATATCTCAATTCATAATAGGGCAGCTCCCACTTAAGAGCGTGGACGCTTTCCCTATTATGAATTGAGAAATTCTAGTAAAAATCACTTTCAATGCGCTTTTTTCAAATTTATAATTTTTTAAGAAATATCTAATTATTAAAAATGGAGATGTGTCCCAAATGCACAAAAATGTGCAAAAGGAAACGTCCCAAAAGAACAAGGAGGAAAGAAAGATGAATAGAGAAGAAGCATTTGAAATTTTAAAGAAATATATGAAGGGTGAAAAATATATTAAACACTCATTAGCCGTAGAAGCAATTATGAAAGGACTAGCTAAAAAATTAGAACCAGAAAAGGAAGAATATTGGGGAATTGTTGGGTTATTACATGATTTAGATGAAGAACAATGTAATTGGCAAGAGCATCCAGAAGTCCATGGGAAAACAGCAGTGGAGCTTTTGAAAAAAGAGGGAATTGAGGATGAAGTGTTATTTGATGCCATTTGTGCTCATAATCCAGCATCAGGAGTAAAGGCCACCACCACTTTGCAAAAAGCAGTGTATGCAGCTGACCCAATGAGTGGTTTTTGTAATGCTATTGCTTTATGCTATCCTGATAAAAAGATTGCCAGTGTTAAAATAAAATCTGTCTTAAAAAGAATTCCAGAGAAAAGATTTGCAGCAGGTGCCAATCGTGAAGCTATGCTATCCATAGAAAAGCTTGGTATTGAGATGGAAGAATTTGCAGAAATAGCCTTAAATTCTATGAAAGAAATTGCAGAGGAACTAGGATTATAATGTTCTTTTGGGACGTTTATTTTTTGACAAAAAATTTCAAAAAAAAACCAACCAAAAATAAAAAAAG
>CANPIU010000015.1 GCA_947574235.1 uncultured Clostridium sp.
GAACCAAATGAGCGAAAAGACAATTATTAAAATAACAAAAGTAAAGAAGCAAGAATTAGAAAAAATAAAAAAAGAAATCAATAGTTAAGGATTGTAAGAAATATTCTTCAATCCTTTTTGTAACCTTTTTGGAAAAAAAGACATAATAGAAGTAGATATCTAAAAGCAAAGGAGATTTAGGTCTAAATTGAAAATCATAAAAGAATATCGAGAAAAAAACGAACTAAACATAGAAAAAATAATAAGCGAATATAGTGGTTATCTATACACCGTTATTAAGAATATGACAAATGTTAAGTTAAAAGAAGAAGACATAGAAGAAATGATAGCTGATGCTTTTTTTATTCTTTGGAAAAACCAAAAGAGATTAAGCAACGAAACAAACGTAAGTGCTTATTTAGTTGGGATTGCTAGAAATTTAGGAAAAGAAAAAAACAGAAAAATGAAAAATGAGAGTAATCTAGAAGATTATGAAAATAGTTTAACCAATGTAAAAAGTATAGACGAGATTTACGAAGAACGAGAAAGCATAAGAAGTATCGAAAAAATCTTACAAAATATGAGCAAAGAAGATAACCAAATATTTCGAAGCTTTTATTATGCTGGGAAAAAGGTAAAAAAAATAGCAAAAGAATTAAATATCACAGAATTCAAAGTAAAAACAAAACTACATAGAATACGAAAAAAGATAAAACAAAATAGGAAGGAAGGAGGATATTGAAATGAAACAAGAAGAATTAAAGCAAAAGATTTTACCAAAAGTAGAAGCAAAGATAGCAATAGCCAACTTCCAGAAGGAGGAAAATAAAATGTCAAAAAAGAAAATAGCAAAAATGGTAGCAACTTTTGTAATAGCGATTGGGATTACAATGGGAGTAGCTTATGCAGGAACGGTTATTTATGAAAAAATATGGAAAGAACCACAAAGAGTAATACTAGAGGAAGAACCTAAAATAACTCCAGAAATGGTTAAGAAAAATGTGACAGAAGAAGAAGCAAAAGAAATTGCTAAAAACAAGTTAATAGAAATAGGAATACAAGGTCAAATTTGTCGGAACGGACCATTATACAATACAGGGAACAGAAGAAATTATGTATCGATTTTTTACAGACGACCAATGGTCTATTACCATTAATGGACAGACAGGAGAGTTTTTTGAAGTTTGGAACCACAAATATGAAGAAGAGTGGAAAAAATATACGTTAAGCAAAAAGGAAGCCATAGAAGTAGCCAAAGAAATATATCAAAAGTTAGGATACAAGGAAGGCGAATATCAATTAATTAAAATGATACCCTTTACAGAAAAAGGAGACATGGAAAAAGAAGGATATCAATTTGATGCTAGATTTTACAAAAAATATGATGATTTATATAATGGTTATGAGTGTGTTTCCATTTCGTTTTTTGTTAAAGATAAGCAATTGAATTATTATAGAGTTGAAAATGATAAATTTGACAATAACCCAGTAGAAATAACGAAAGAAGAAGCCATTGAAATAGCAACAAAAGAAGATAGAGAAGTTGAAAATAAAGAAATCATTAGCACAGAGGCAGAACTTAGAATTGAAAAAATGAACGGCAATGCCTATGCAAGACTTCACAATACCGAAGAATATTATAAACCCATGACTACAACAGAGGTTCCCATAGAAGAACAAGTGTATTACCAAACAGAAGAAAGAATTAGAAGAGTATGGGTAGTGAGTTTTAATTATGGAGAAGAACCAGGAACAGATGTAGTAACACGTTATGCCAAAGGAACCTATAGCTATTTTGTAGATGCCACAACTGGCGAAATTATAGGTGTAACAACTTGTTTTTATTTAATATGTAATAATCTTTGGTAATACAATTTTGGGTTAGAACAAATGTAATTGTTTACATTGGGGACTTTTCCTTTTGCACATTTTTGTGCAAAAGGAAACGTCTATGGATAAATTATTGGAATAAGATGGAATAATTATTTAGAAAACAATAGGCAGAAGAAAACTAAGAATAGATTTTATGTAAAAAATGAATTATTAAAAAGAATAGTTTAGGCTATTCTTTTTTGGTACTTTGTGATAAAATACCTTAAGACAAAATAAAGAGAGGAGATGAAAGTTTTGGAAATATGGGATATTTTAGATAAAGAAGGAAATAAGACAGGCAAGACCATGCAAAAGGGAGAAGAATTGCCAAAAGGATTTTATCATCAAGGAGCAGACGTATGGATACTCAATTCAGAAAATAAAGTTTTAATGCAAAAACGTGCCCCATTAAAAAGGTCTCCTAATGTATGGGCTATGACAGGAGGTTCTGTGATAAAAGGAGAAACAAGCCTACAAACGATAGAAAGAGAAACCAAAGAAGAATTAGGAATTTCATTAGATATAAGTAAAGCTCAAATGATAAAGCGTTTTCACACAGAAGAAGTGTGGTTAGATACTTATTTCATAAGACAAGATATCGACCTAAAGGATATTGTGATGCAAGAAACAGAAGTAAGTGAAGTTAAATGGATGACATACGAAGAGGTAGAAGCCTTGTTTCAAGAAAAGAAATTATTAGCCAATCGATGGGAATATGTAAGAGAATTAATAAAAAACCTACAAACTATAGGAAAAACTGTCAAAGTTAAAGTAGACCAACCGATTGGGAGCAGTCATCCTAAGTACCCGGAAACGATATATGAAGTAAATTATGGTTTTGTTCCTAATACCCTTAGTGGAGATGGGGAAGAGTTAGATGCCTATATTTTAGGAGAAGATAAGCCATTATCTGAATATGAAGGGAAATGTATTGCAGTAATTCATCGCCTAAAAGAAGAGGATGATAAATTAATTATCGTGCCACCTAACAAAAATTTTACAGTAGAGCAAATAAAAGAGGCTACCAATTTTATGGAGAAATATTTTGAAGGGGTAGTCATTAAGTAAGAATAGGAGGAGATTACAATGGAAGAATTAGAAATGATGAGGGGGATTTTAAATAGTTATCCTTATCCAATTGTCTTTATAGACAATGACTATAAAATTAGATATATGAACCAAAATGCGAAATATCATTATTATGAAGAAAGAGGTTACAAAGATTTGATTGGAAAGAGTTTATTTGATTGTCATGACAATGAGAAATCAATTGAGAAAATCAAACAAGGCTATGAAGGATTAAAACGTAATGGAAAAGAAGTTTTTGTCTGTGTAACTGCTAGAAATCAAAGAGTCTATATGCAAGGGGTTAAGAACGAAAAGGGAGAGTGGATAGGGTTTATCGAGAGATTTGAGTTGAATTTACAAATGTAAAAAAGAAAGAGAGAAAAAAAATGAGTAAAAAAAGAATAATAATATTAATCAGTATAGTAATGATTGTCTTGGTAGTGGTAGGAGGTATCTATTTCGTTAAATTAGATAAAAAGCCAGAAGTAAAAGAGCCAACTAACATTTCAGAAAAAGAAAACACAAAGGTTGGCACTGACATGGATATTGTTTTATCGTTAGAAGACAAAATAACAGAAAACAGTAGTTGGTGTGGAACCTTTAACTTAATATGGAACGACCTAAAAAATGACTTAGTTAAACAAGACATTGAATTTACACCACAACTAGAAATCGTAAAGAATCTAAACAAAGGAACCTTTACAGCTTCTTATTTATCAGAAGAAAGTTATTACAAAACTTATGGCGTACCAACTTTAGAATTAAAAGAAGAAATAGAAAAAGCAATTCAAGAAAAATTTGAGGAAACAAGTGATATTTTAGATAACTTTAATTGGGAAAACCATGGACCAGAAGATTACTTTTTATATGCTATGTTAAAAAAGCAATTTGAATTTCCAAAAATGTTTTCCGAATTAGAAAAAGGAAACTTTAGAAATGCTTCCAATGTAGAATATTTTGGAATTGATAAAGATACCCAAAAAGAAGTAAGGCAGCAAGTAAAAGTATTGTATTATAACGCACTAGACGATTTTGCTATCCAATTAAATACCAAGCAAAATGACGAAGTAATCATAACAAGAGGCAATCAAAAAGATACCTTTGGAAGTGCCTATGAGGAAATTAAGAAAAAAAGTGAAACTTATGAAGGTAATCGTAATTTCGGAGAAAGGGATACCTTAAAAATACCTAACCTTGACTTTGACCTAAAAAAAGAAATACAAGAATTAGAAAATAAGTATTTCAAATTTGCTAATGGTAATGTTTATCGAATAGACAAAGCCCTTCAAACTATACAATTTCAGTTAGATAAAAAAGGTGGGAAAATAAAAAGCGAAGCGGGAATTATGTTAGACAATGCAGCCATTATCGAGCCAGAAGAACCAAGAGAATTTTCAGTAGATGACACCTTCATGTTATTTTTAAAAGAAGAAGAAAAAGACTTGCCATACTTTGCAACCAAAATTTCAGATATAAATTAGTGTTCAATGGGGACGTTTCCTTTTGCACATTTTTGTGCATTTGGGACATATCTCTATTCTTCAAAATTAGATAATTTCTTAATAAAATTTAGAGATGTGTCCCAAATGCACAAAAATGTGCAAAAGGAAACGTCCCTATTGAACATCATGTTTTAGCACTTGCTCTTGATATGTTGAGCAATATTCCCATTTCACATAGCAGAATAAATAAAGCAGTTCCTCCGATAGCTAAAGAACGGTAATGGCATTCCCGTTGCTGGCATTGAAGAGGTTACTACGGCTACATTGATGATGACTTGGATGGCTACTAATGAGGTTATTCCAATAGCTAGCAAGCTTCCAAACATGTCTGGTGCTCTCATGGCAATTAAAATTCCTCTCCAAATAAAGATAGCAAATAAAATTAAAACAATGACGCAACCTAAAAAGCCCAATTCTTCTCCTAAAATTGAGAAGATGAAGTCATTGTGTGGCTCTGGTATGTATAAGAATTTTTGTTTACTGTCTCCTAATCCTGCTCCAAATAGACCTCCTGAACCTATGGCATATAAACTTTGGATAACTTGCCAGCCATCTCCTGTGGCATCTTTCCATGGGTCTAAAAAGGTGATGACTCTTTTTAATCGGTAAAGTTCCAATATAACTAGACCTACTATGGCTGGAATTCCAACTACTGCTCCTGTTCCTAAAAAGTGGGTAAATTTACAACCTGCCATTATCATCATTACAGAACAAATACCTATGATAACAACAGAGGCACTAAAATGTGGTTCTAATAATAACAAGCCTATGATTGGTGCTAACATTGCCATGTGCCAAATAAAGCCTTTTCCATATTTTTCTAATTGGTCTCTATTTTTCATAAGTATTCCTGCATAAAAGAATATCATTAATAATTTTACAACTTCTGATGGCTGAATGGATAAAGTTTGCGTAACAAAAATCCATCTTTTCGCACCATTTACGGTTCTTCCTACTAATAATACTAAGACTAATGAAATAAAAGCAATTACCCACGCATGCTTATAAAATTTTTGATAAAATCGATAATCTATTTTGGAGATAAAAAACATAGCTGCTATTCCTGTTATACCAAAAAATAGTTGCTTTGAAAAATAAGCATAACTATCTCCACTTTCTGCTAAAGCTGACGGCGAACTAGCTGACAATACCATGATTAGTCCAATCGAAAGCAATAATAATATGGTAATTAACAAAGTAAAATCAAGTGGATTATTCAAAAAACTTGAAAAATTCTTTTCTTTTCTTCTCTTTTTTGCCATGTAAGAACCTTCCCTTTCCTTTTTAGTATATTAAACAAATGTTAAACTATCTTTAAGCCTATCACACACAAAACCAAAGTAACCAAACTAAATACCATTACCACTTTGCTCTCTTTCCAGCCCTGCAATTCAAAATGATGATGAAGTGGTGCCATTTTGAAAAAACGCTTTCCCGTCTTTTTAAAATAAAGCACTTGTATCATAACAGAAAGTGTCTCTAATACAGGAATTAGTGCAATAACAAGCAATAATAGTGGCATCTTTAAATACAAGGCAATGGCTGAAATCACACCACCTAGTAGCAAAGAACCGGTATCTCCCATAAACACTTTGGCCGGGTGCAAATTAAACATTAGAAATCCCAGTGTTGCACCAATAACAATACTACCAAAAACAGATATCTCCTTCATCCCTGCCATGATACCAATAACGGTTAAGCAAGTAATGATAATGGCTGACACACTAGAAGAAAGCCCATCAATTCCATCGGTTAAGTTAACGGCATTGGTTGCTGCTAAAATGACAATAATGGCAAAGGGAATATATAAATAAAATGGTATGGTAATATAGGTTTTTAAAATCGGAATATAAGTATCGGTTCCGATATGTAACCCTTCCACTAAATAAACGACATAGATAACTGATATCACTAGCAGTCCTAACATTTTATAACTTGGTTTTAAGCCTTTTGTATTTTTTAAAACTAATTTTTTAAAATCATCAATAAAACCTATCAAGCCAAAACCTATGGTCAAAATTAGCATAGGTATTAATCGATTGGCTGTTTCATTTTGACCTTGGATGCTTAAAAAAATATAAGCTCCTGTTACCATTAAAATCATGGTAACAATCATGATAATTCCACCCATAGTAGGGGTTCCTTGTTTTTTTAAGTGAGATTGTGGTCCATCATCTCTTTCGATTTGTCCTACTTTTAATTTTCTTAATATTGGTATAATCATGAAACCTAATATAATGGCTGTTATAAATGCTAGACTTAACATACTTGTTTCTACTCTCAATTTTACCAAACCTTTCTCTTTTTGTATTATAAACTATCAATTATCTCATTTACAATCATTCTCTCATCAAAAGGATGCTTTACTCCATTAATTTCTTGATATGGCTCATGGCCTTTTCCAGCAAGTACAATAATATCTCTTTTATTAGCCATTTGGATTGCTTGCTTAATGGCTTCGGTCCTATCCACTACTACCTTATATTTTCCTTTTGTCTTTTTCATGCCTTCTTCAATTTGTTCTATAATTTTTTCTGGCTCTTCGGTTCTAGGGTTATCGGAAGTAATAAAGGTAAAATCGGCAATTCTTCCTGAAATTTCTCCCATAATTGGTCTTTTGCCACTATCTCTATCGCCACCACAACCAAAGACTGATATTACTTTCCCTCTGGTATAGCTCTTTACAGCTTGTAGTATATTTTCTAAACTTTCTGGTGAGTGTGCATAGTCTATCATGATTGGGATTTCCTTTTTATTGGTAACCATTTCTGACCTTCCTGGTACTTTTACTTCGACTAAGGCTTCTTTTACTGCTTCTGGTGTTACCCCAAATTTTTGAGCAACACAAATAGCAGCTAGTGAATTATATACACTAAATCTTCCTGGTATTCCTGTTTTTACTCTTTCATTTCTGTCGGTTACTTTTACTTTAAAATCCACATAAGAATTGGTAATGGTAATGTCTTTAGCTAATACATTAGCAAAATTATCGATACCATAAGTTACAATATTACTCTCTGGAAATAATTTTGGCATTTTGGCACCATATAAATCATCGGCATTACTAATTCCTGTTTTACACATTTGAAATAATTTCAATTTAGATTGGAAGTAGTCTTCCATATCTGGGTGTTCTTTTGGACTAATGTGGTCTTCTGAAAAATTCGTAAATACTACGATATCAAATTCGCATCCGTCCACTCTATGTAATTTTAAGCTTTGAGAAGATACCTCCATCACAACAGCTTCTACCCCTGCCTTTGCCATTTGTGCAAAATCTCTTTGTAGTTCTAAGCTTTCTGGTGTTGTTCTATCACTTTCCTTTACTTTCTTTCCATTAATATAAGTGGCAATGGTTCCAATTAACCCTACTTTTTTTCCTGCTTTTTCTAAGATTTCTTTTATCATAAAAGTGGTTGTTGTTTTTCCTTTGGTTCCCGTTACCCCGATTAATTTGAATTTTCTAGATGGATTTCCATAAAAATTAGAAGAACAAATGGCTAAGGCTTCTCTTGTATTTCTAGCCATGACAATGGTAATTCCTGCTGGAATTGCTAAGGCTTTTAAGTCGCAGCCTTCTTCTACCATAACAGCTGTTGCCCCTTTTTCAATGGCTCCTCCTATATATTGATGACCATCTACGTCAAATCCTTTGATGGCAATAAATAAAAAACCTTTTTCTATGTTTTTGGAATTACTCTCTATTCCTTGTATTTCTTGCTCTAAATCTCCTTTTACTTTTAACCCTTCTAATCCTACCAACATTTCTTTTAATTTCATCTTTGTTTCCTCCAAACATTAATCAACCGTTCTTAGCAAAATTTTGCCAATAACTTTTCTACATTATATAACTAATTTGCTAATTTGTATAGAGCTTTTCACAATTTTTCTACTGTCCCCAATCAAACCCGGAACCACTGGGGAAATTGGAGAAAAATAAAAATCCCTCAATACTATCTTATTAAGAGATTTTTAGTTTTATTCGGTCTATTTTAAACTCATTTCACAATATTTGCAACGATATATTTGATTTTCTTTATCTGTTAAGGTAAAAATTTGGTCTAAATCTTTCTCAATAGAAGTTATACACCTTGGATTTTGGCATTTAGCAATATTTACTATCTTTTCTGGCATTTTTACATTATATTTGTCAACTAACTTGTTGTCTTTTACAATGTTAATGGTTGCATTTGGCTCAATAAAGCCTATTACTTCCATATCAATATCGATATCTTGGTCAATTTTTATGATATCTTTTCTTCCTTTTTTTTCACTCTTGGCATTGGTAATGATAGCAACCGCACAGTCTAAGTCTTTTAGACGTAAAGCTTCGTATATCTCCATCCCCTTTTTAGCCCCAATGTGGTCAATTACAATTCCATTTTTAATACTATCTATATTCATGATTCTTTTCCCTCCAACAATTTCAAAATAAGTGCCATCCTAATATACTTTCCATATTCTGCTTGCTTGAAGTAACAAGCTCTTTTGTCGTCATCTATATCCGTTGAAATTTCATTAACTCTTGGTAAGGGGTGCATGATACATAAATCCTCTTTGGCTTTTTCTAGTTTTTCTTTGTTTAAAATATAATAATCTTTTAGTCGGATATAATCATCTTCATTGAAAAATCTTTCTTTTTGCACTCTTGTCATATACAAGACGTCTAATTCTCCCATATATTCTTCAATATCATTGGTTTCACAGTATTCAATATGATTTTTATCTAATATTTCCTTTTTAATATATTCTGGAATAACAAGTTCCTTTGGAGAAATTAGTACAAATTTAATATTTTTGTATCTTGCCATTGCAGTAATTAAAGAGTGTACCGTTCTTCCAAATTTTAGGTCTCCACAAAGTCCAATGGTTAAATTTTCTAGTCTTCCTTTTTCACAGTGGATGGTTAATAGGTCTGTTAATGTTTGAGTTGGATGGTTGTGCCCTCCATCTCCAGCATTAATAATTGGTACCACTGATTTTTCTGAAGCTACTAATGGTGCTCCTTCTTTTGGATGACGCATCGCAATAATATCACTATAACATCCCACGACTCTTGTGGTGTCTGCTACAGTTTCTCCTTTGGATACAGAACTAGAAGATGCTTCTGAAAAACCTAATACGTTTCCTCCTAATTCCATCATAGCTGCTTCAAAGCTTAGCCTTGTTCTGGTACTTGGTTCAAAAAATAAAGTAGCTAATTTTTTACCATCACATTTATGAGCATATTTTGCTTTATTGGCAATGATATCTTTAGCTACTTCGATTAATTCTGCAATTTCTTCTACGGTTAATTCTTTAATATCAATTAAGTGTTTCATAATTTCTCCCTTCCTTTTTTTGAAAAATAGTCTGTTTTTTCTTCCTCTATTTTTATCAAAAAAAGTAGGTTTTTGTCAAGTGTTTTTGTCAATTTATGAAGATGATTTGCATTTTACAATTAACCTATTATTCTTTTTATTGGTACAAGTAATCAAAGTCACTTCCCTTTCTCCATTTGTATCTTGGCTAGTACAACTCAAATCTGTTTCAGGTACTTCATATTTATCATATACAAAATAACTAACTCTTTTCCCCTTATTGTCTAGCAAATTTACTTTATCATTTTTTTCTAATTCAGATAATCTGCTAAAGAACTCATTGTTTTTATAGTTATGTCCAGCAATACAAACATTTCCTGGTTCGTTGATATCTGGTCCATACAATTTCGCTGGCGCAATTTTTAAATACTCTTCTGTTGTTTCGTACACAATAGGATAATTAACACCTATTTTAGGAATTGTAATTTGACCAGCTACCCTATATTTCTGTCCTTTTGAATTGACTTGCATATAGATTGTATTTTCTTTTTCTTGATTGGGAGATGCTTCCTTTTCATTTTCTTTTTCCAATATTTCTTCATATTCTGAATAGATTTCTTGGTATAAAGCTTCATCATATTTCGGCTCAGTTTTAATCTTAAAAATTAATATGCCTGAACCTATTATAATTCCCATTAATAATAAACAAATTAACTTTTTTTCTCCTTGATTCATTTGGCTATTCTCCATTTAAAAGACAGTTAGATTTAAGCCCTCCAACTGTCTTACCTTTTTATTTTTCTAATTTTCTCTTTTTTTACACAAATAGATGAAACCTATTAATGCTATTATGCTTAATCCCATTAATGTAATTAATATCTTGAAAAATGGATTTTGTTGTTTGCCTGTTTTAGGCAATACATTTTGACCAGATACTGTACTTACATTATTTTGTGATGTTTGCTTGTTTTCTACCTTATCTTTTTGGCTATTGCCATTGCTATTGCTATTGTTATTATCCATAATGGTTAGTTTGGTAGCTCCGTTGCTAGAAGCTGGTATATCTGACACTGCTGATGAACCAGAAAAATTGGTTAAAGCAATTGAAGTTTCTCCTAACTTTGCATTTTCTTTTACTTTAAATGTAATGCTTCCTACACTTTGTGTTGTACTTACCACTTCTGCATCTTTTGTATTAGAGGTGATAAATCCATCTTGATAAAATGGTGCTTCCCATTTGTCTGTATCATCTGTTGATACATATTCTAGTACAGAAGAATCGAATTGAATTCCTGCTGTGTAAGCACCAATTCCCTTTTCTCCACTTTCAACAGCAATATCTTTTAGTCTAATGGTTACTGTAATGGTATCTCCCCTTTTAGCTTGTGAATTATTCAGGCTTAAGGTTGTATTAAAACTGTCACTTGCTGCTTGTACATTAGTAGTAATCATAACAAATACTATCATTAATAATATTGAAGTTATTTTTTTCATTTTTAATCTTATCCTTTCTTAAATCAACTATGGTGGGAAAATAATTGGATTGCTAGTAATAACCAAACACCAATTATTTTCTTCCCCCTTTGTCTATTTTTTCATCTCACTTAATACTAATCTTTTGATTAATAATAAGTCTGTTGCTGTTATCTTTCCATCTTTGTTGATATCTCCTGCTTTAAATTTTGCTTCTGTCAAAATCCACTCTTGTTTTTTACCTGCTACTAAATGTCTTTTTACAGCTAGAATATCAGTTGCTGTTATTTTTCCATCTTGATTTACGTCTCCTATTTTGTACTCGTCTGGATTTTCTGGTTCGTCTGGTAAATCTTTAATCCAGCTTACAGTTGCTTTTGCGGTTCCCTTATTTCCTGCTTTATCTACAAATTCAAAGGTAAATTCTCCGTTCTTTGTAAAGGTATAAGTGTCACTTCCATTGTTATTAGTAATCGTAATTGGTTTGCTTGCCTTTACTAATCTTGCTATTACCTCTCCTTTTGTTTCTTCTGTCGTACTGTATTCGATTTCTGCAGTTGGTACTGTTTTATCAATCCAATCTACTTTTGCAATTGCAGTTCCTTTGTTTCCTGCTTTATCCACAAATTCGAATTCAAATTCTTCATTCTTTTCAAAGGTATAAGTGTTTTTTCCATCATTATTTGTAATTCTTACATTTTCTTCATTAAAGCTAATCGTTGCTATAACAGCTTGATTGGTTTGCTCTGTAATATTATAAGTAATTGTTCCAACTGGTGCTGTTTTATCTATCCAATCGACAGTTGCTTCTGCCGTTCCTTTATTTCCTAAAGGTCCTATATAGTAGAAGGTATAAGTTCCATTTTCTTTAAATACATGTTTGTCACCATTTTCAATTTTGTTACCATCTTTATCTGTGATAGTTACGCCACCTTCGTCAAATGTTACCGTTGCTGTTACATCTTGATTGGTTACTTCATTGATATCATAGGTAACCGTTGCTGCTGGTGGTGTTTTATCAATCCATGTAACGTTGGCAACAGCTGTTCCTGTATTTCCTGCTGGTCCTATAAACTTAAATTCATAACTTCCATTTTCGGTAAAGGTATAGGTGTAAGCATTTCCTATTCTAATCGTTTCAATTACTTCTCCTGCTTCATTTAATATTTTCACATTATCTTTATCAAATGTTACGCTTGCTGTTACATCTTGGTTGGTTATGTCATTTATATCATAAGTAATGGTTGCCTTGATTTCTCTCTTATCAATCCATCCAACTTCTGCTGTTGCACTTCCTATATTTCCTACTTTATCTACAAATTCAAATTCAAATTCTCCATTCATTTCAAATGTGTAGGTATTTTTTCCATCATTGTTTGTAATAGTCACATCTTCTTTATTAAAAGTAATAGTTGCTGTTACACTTTTGTTGGTTAAATTTGTATTAGAATATTCGATTGTTCCAACTGGTGCAACTTTGTCAATCCAATCTACTTTGGCAACTGCTACTCCTCTATTTCCTGCTGGTCCTACATATCTAAATTGATGTGTTCCATTTTCTTCAAATATATGAGTATTTCCTCCTTCTACAATAACACCTTCTAAAGGAGTACCATTTTTTGTGAAAGTTACCGTTGCTGTTACATCTTGGTTCGTTAGGTTTTCTGTACTATATGTAATGTTTGCTGTTGGTAATGTTTTATCAATCCACGTAACATTAGCAATTGCTGTTCCTTTATTTCCTGCTGCATCTTGAAATTCAAATGTATATTGTCCATTTTCGGTAAAAGTATGAGTATTTCCATCTTTTACTGTTACATTTTCTTCGTCAAATGTCACGGTTGCTGTTACATCTTGATTTGATAAGTTAGTTGAGCTATATTTTATGGTTGCTGTTGGCACTTTTTTATCAATCCAATCTACTTTTGCAACTGTGCTTCCTGCATTTCCATATGGTCCTACAAATTTAATTTCATGAGAACCATTTTCTGTAAAGGTATAAGTATAAGCATTTCCTGTTGTAATGGTTTCTATTGTTTCACCTGCTTCATTTACTATTTTTACATTATCTCTATCAAAGGTTACCGTTGCTGTTACATCTTGATTGGTTAAAGTATCTGGTGTATAGGTAACGCTTGGTGTTGGTAATGTTTTAATAATCCAATCTACTTTTGCTTTTGCTGTTCCTTTTGTTCCTTTGTTATCCACAAATTCAAAGATAAACTCACCATTTTCTGTGAAGGTATAAGTATCTTTTCCATCATTATTGGTTATAGTAATGTCTGTACTTGGATTTACTAAGGTTGCTGTTACATCTTGATTGGTTGTTTGTGTTGTACTATATTCTATTTCTGCTGTTGGTACTGTTACTTTTGTTTTGTCTTCAAATAGATTTATCATAGCTGCTGAGAAAAAGTAATCCATTGGTTGCCCATCTCTGTCTCCATGTACATCATCACAAGATTTTGTACATTCTACTTTTACATATTTAGCTTTTTCTACTTTTTGCATTACAAGTTCTTTTCTATCATCACTAGCAATAAGTTCTGCTGCTGTTGACACATTATATAGATTTTCGAAGTTAAGAACTTCTGTCCAATTTTCTCCATCCATACTTACTAAAACTTTTCCATCTTTTGGAATTCCATAAGCATATTGTGATTTTTTTACATATTCAATTTTTGATAGATAGATTGGTTCATCTAATTCTAAAACAATCCATCTTGGGTCATGCATTGTTGTTGTTGTACGGTTTGAATGCCACATGGTTGTTGGAAGTCCGTCGATTGCATTTTCTCCTTCTTCTCCTCTACCATTTGTTGTACTTGACACTTGTACCGATGTTATATGTTTGATTGGTACATATTTTGCTGTATTTGGTTGATTATCCTCTGTAAATGTAAATTCTACTGCTTCACTTGCTAGTAACGTACTAGTTGCTTTCTTTCGAATGAAAAGTTTGGTATCTCCTGTTACAATTGCTTCTTGTTCTGAATAGGAAGTCCAATTTCCAGTCGTATTTTGTGTTCTCCATTCAAGTTTTGATGTATCGCCCATTCCTATTAATCTGTTTTCTAAGTCATTTAAATAGGCTGTGATAACTGGTGCATCTTGATTTTGAATATTGATGGTTGATTCCTTATTTCCTTGTTTTAAACGAATCTTTATTTTATTATCTGCATTAATTTGTGATAATTCTTCAGCTGATAATTGTTGTTCATCTCCTGTTCCTGTTTTCCAGTTTGTTCCTCCATCTAAGCTATATTCCCAGTTTGTACCTTTAAATTCGTCTATTAGCATAATTTTTCCAGCATCTTCTCCATCAAATGAGAAAGTTCCTAAGGTTACCACTGTTACATCTTCAAATAAATTTACCATAGCTAGTGAGGCAAACATATTCTTCGTATCCAATTCTATTTTTACATATTGTCCATAAGCTGGTTTTTCAAAATTAATTGCATATAAATCGCCATAAGTCTCACAATTTTCTATTTGTCCTGCTAGCATCCATGCTTCACCATCTATACTTACGTATACTCTAGCATTTTTTATGTCATCTGGATCTTGTGGTCTACCTGGATATTTTCTTTGAATAAATTCTAAAGCAGATATATTTTTTGGTTCATCTAATTTTATTGTAACAAATGGCTTAGTTGGTTGTTGTAAAACATTTTGACCAAAATCTGTGTGCCATAAAGTATTTAGATTTCCATCTATTGCATTTGGTGCATAAAATGGTCTTTTATTATCTTGTGATTGCGTAGAATATCCTGCTATTTCTAAATGTGATATTGGTATATAGGTTCTTTTATCATTCACTTCATCTTGCGTAAATTGATATTCTACTGTTTCTCCCTCTAAATGAGTTCCTGTTGCAGCCATTCTAACAAATACTGTTTTATCACCTGTTAAATTTGGTTCTGCCTCTTGATATGAAGTCCACTCATCTGTTTCGTTTAATTTCCATTCCATTCCTGGAACAGAGGCAATCATTTTGTTTTCCAAATCGTTTGCATATAAATTATTTGGTAATCCTGCTGATTCTTGTATATCTATTTTGTATATGTTTTCTTCACTATAATTGGTACCTACAATATGGATATAGATATCATTTTCTGCTGTAATAGATTCTATTTCTTCTTTTGTTAAAGTATGTTTATGTTCATCTGCTGTGGAAGCTACTTCTGTCCAAGTTTGCTTTCCGTTTAAGCTATAATCCCATCTAATACCATTTCCGTCAAATCTACTAGACAATACTATTTTTCCTGCATCTTCTCCATCAAATGAGAAACTTGCTAAACTAGTATCAATTTGTCCTAATAAATAAGCAGCTAATCCTCTCGTTGTTCCTGGTTGTAAAACTGCTGAACCTTCATTTGGATAGTTTTTTGCTTCTGTTAATATTTTGGTTTGTAAAAGCGTAAATTTAAATTCGTATTCACTACTTGTTAATTTTGTTTTGATATAGTTTGACAAATTATACATTGGAAATGGGAAACATTTTAAGGCTTCCATCATTTCTTTTTCTAATTGATAGCAATCTTCTTCTGTTTTGGCTGGATCATTTACATATAATTTAGCAAGTCCTGCCCATGCATCTAAGTTAATAGATTGAATTGCAATTGCTTCTCTATAAATTTCTTCTTGTTTTGCTTTATCATCTTGGTAAGCATCTACTGTCATTAAAAGTTTTTCTGCTTTTTCAAAATTATCATAATCATTTAAAGCTTCTTGGGCTAATATAACATAAGGAACATTGTATCCTCTTACATAGGTTCTATCATTTCCCCATCCTAAAGGCATTCTTTCCCCTTTTTCTGAATAAATCCATCCAGACACATCGTTATCAATTCCCCAGAATCCTTTTCCTTCTGCATTTTGATTGTAGTAAAGAAGGGCTGCGTGTCCTGGTTGTCCAATAACAGCTGATGGTATGGCATTAACACCACGAATACAATGTCCAGATTTAGATATACCACCACAAACAGCTCCTGTTCCAAATTTATTTCTAAAGTTCATCCATAATTTATAGACACGTCCACTACCTGTTTGATTTCTGTATGGTATATATTCAAATAGTCCTTTTTTTGTTACCGTTCCATCTTCATTTGTTTTTTCTACAGCAAATAAGTCGTTAAAGTATTCTTTGTTTGCTTCATCATAATAAACTGGATTAGCATAATTAGGATACACATACGCTATATAAGAGTGAGGCGTTAGCAATCCCCAAACACTCCCTGGTGCTTTATCAATTTTAGATTGGGTATATTCGTTTAGCCATATTACCTCTTCATCATCAATTAAGGTACCTAAAATCCATCTTAATTGTTCTATATTATAGCTCTCAAACCATGGTGTAATATCAACGGCATCAGTAGCTTTAAATTGTCCATTATTATACATTTGTTTATAAAGTAAATAACGAGTTACTGAATCGGATTGATTATATTGTGAGTTTTGCATCCATAATCCTACTCTTGAAGAGTGGGTTAAAGAAAGGGTAATTGCCATTCTCTTATAAAGATTTCCCTTCGTTGTTGACCAATTTAAATTCTTCTTGACCAACAATTCTTTACCAGCATTTGATATTTGCGTTTGGTCATCAAAGTCACTTCTATATTCTTTTAACAATCTTGTTAATTCTTTTAATGAGCTATAATAACTTCCTGTTGGTGTTCCCCCTAATATGTAATAACGAAGATTTTCTGCATCATTCATAAGCCATTCAATAGTATCTTTATTAGCTGGATCTTCTAGCATAAATCTTTCTAAGGCATAATTTCCCACAGCTCCTACAAATTTTCTTTGTAATACAAGCAATTCATATTGTGGATCTGCTAAATCTTTGTTAGCATAATCTTTTATTCTTTGGTCATATACGTCAATACTTGGATAAGTTGGTTCTTTTTCTTGGTAATTATCTGTAATTAGCATTGGTTCGATATAAACGGCATGATCACTTGCATTACTACTATTAGCATAAGCTGTAAATCTAAGATATTTTGCTCCTCTTATGTCTATTTTTATGAACTCTGCTTCTCCACCTGGCAAGTATACTTTATTTACATCATTTTTTATCGTCCAATTTTCGGCTCCTTCTTTATGAAATGTATCTTTATCTGAGGTATAAATAAAAAATTTAACACCATCACCTTTTGTGGCTGTTTTATTTAGACCTACCCACATCGTTAAATAGTGATATTTTTCACTATATTGACTTACATCAATATATACCTCTGATGTAGCATGTGCCCAAATACCATAGTCAAATGGATAATAAGCTCCTTCTCTTTTAATTTCTAATTTGTTCCCATTATTATCTTGGTTTTTTCTTATTTGGTCCCATCCTGCTTTTGATTCGGGACGAAACTCCAAATCGGTTAGTCGAATATACTCCCCCTCATTTTGATCTCCTTGCGATATTTCATTGGCATAGACTGCCCCTCCCCATTTTTCGGTGAACATATAATGTACACCGATTAAAAATACTAATATCGCAATGATTTTAAAACTTCTGCTTTTTATTGTTCTATTAGCTTTTTCTTTCATGGTTTCCTCCTCTTTTCATTCTTTCTTATGCTTATTTTAGCAAGGATTGTTTTTTATTTCAATCTATAAAATCGTAATGAAAGCTATTTTATAGCTTGAAAACCCCTAGTTGCTTAAGTTTTTCCCCGTTATTTTACAGTTTGTTTTCTTCTTTGAAACCTTTTTGCAATATTTTACCATTTAATTCTTCTATTGCTTAATTCCGTAAGAATTTTGTGCAATTATTTTCTTTCCTAACAATTTCTATTTTCATGTCAACCAAGCATAGATATTATAATTGGTAAAGTAGAACTGAAGAGGGTGAGACAAAAAGAGGTGTCCCTTCTGTCTCATTTCACATATACTTTGCTTCCTCTTTTTATGATAATGCCAGCTTTTGGTACTTGTTCTTTTACTATTGTATTTTGTTTGTCGAGTTCCTCCTCTTCATTTTCTATGACCAATTCTATTTCACTTTCTTTTGCTATTTTTGAAGCTTCTTCTAATGTTTTTCCCACGAAATCTGGTGTTCCTATTTCTTCTACTGTTTCTACTTCTTCGGCATTTCCTTGACTGACTTCTAAATATGGTAAAATTTCACTAAAAATTTGTCCTCCTACTGGTGCAGCCACTCCTCCTCCTTGGTGTCCTCCCTCTCCTGTTGGATTATAAAGGGTTACCAAAACAACCGCTTGTGGATTATCAATGGGTGCTACCCCGCAAAAAGAAGTTACATATTTATTGGTATTGACTCCATCTTCACTAGTTCCTGTTTTACCACCAATTCGGTAGC
Source organism: uncultured Clostridium sp. (assembly GCA_947574235.1). Taxonomy (GTDB): domain Bacteria; phylum Bacillota; class Clostridia; order TANB77; family CAG-508; genus CAG-269. The sequence continues at coordinate 18,516 of CANPIU010000015.1, forward strand.
CTGCTACTTTTGCATTTTTTCCGAGTTCCTTCTGCTACAACAGATTCCATCATACTAAGTACTTTTTCTGAAGTTTCTTTCGAAATAACCTCTCCCTTGTTTTTAACTTCAATATCTCTAATTTCTCCCGTTGTGCTATCAACAATTTGTTTTACCACTCTAGGCTGAATTGACTTTCCACCATTGCTAATTGCTGAAACGGCTGTTACTAGTTGAATTGGCGTGATTTCAAATCTTTGTCCAAAGCTAATGGTGGCAAGTTCGACTGGTCCTGCCTTTTCTTCTGCTAAAAAAATACTACCTGCTTCTCCTGGTAAGTCTATTCCTGTTTTATCTAATAATCTAAACTTATTTAGATATCGGTAATATGTCTGTACTCCCATTTTTTGACCTAAGCCAATAAACACAGGATTACAAGAATTCATCAGTCCTAAACGCAAGCTTTCTGACCCATGTGGGCGATAATGTCTCCAACATTTAATTCTAACCCCTGCTACTTCAATTCCTCCTGTACAACAAAATTGCCCTTCCTTATCAATGTCGGTTACTAGTCCTTCTTCAATAGCTGCTGATGCGGTAATTAATTTAAAAACAGAACCTGGCTCATAAGTATCGGCAATGGCTTTATTTCTCCAAACAGCTTGTAAACTTTTAGTTTTCTCCCCTTGTTCTAAGCTATCCCAAGTTTGTTTTAGTTCTTCTGTATAAGGTTCATAAGGCTGATTTAAGTTATAATTTGGATAGGTCGCCATAGCTAAAATATCCCCATTTTGTGGGTTCATGACAACAATATTCCCTCCATCGGTACATTTGTTATCAATGCACGCTTCTTCTAAGTATTTTTCGGCAATGGATTGAATACTTAGGTCAATCGTTAGGACTAAATCGTTGCCATCAATGGCTGACACATAGTTTTCTCCTTCTTCTCCAATCTCTGCACCTTTCGCATCTGTATGACGTTTAATGGCACCTTGTTTTCCTTTTAGTTCACTATCATATTTTGCCTCAATTCCATCTAATCCTTGGTTATCACTTCCGCAAAAGCCAATAATCTGAGATGCCATCGTGCTATAGGGATAATACCTTTTGGTATCTTCATCTATGTTAATTCCTGTCGTAATTCCATTTTGCTGCATCCACACCCTTAGTCTATCTGTTTTTTCTTTTTCTACTTTTTTGGCAATGGTTTCAATCGAGCTTCTTTTGGTTACTTTTTTCAAAGTCTTTTCGTAATCTAAGTCAAAAATATCTGTTAAAATGCGAGCCACCTTTTCTTTGTTCTCTTTGGCTATATTTCCCGGATTTACGGTTACCGTTTCTACTGTACTACTAACAGCTAAGGCATTTTTTCCAGTGGCCTCTAAAATAGTTCCTCTTTTAGGATTGATACTTCTATCTAAGGTTTGCTGTTGGTAAGCCATACTAGATAGCTCTCCTCCTTGTACAAATTGAAGGTACCCTATTCTTCCGACTAGACACAGAATAATTAAAAAACTAATGAATAGTGTGTTTCTCATTTTCTTTTTGCTTGAAAGTTTGATTGGTATCATAAAAAAACCTCCTAATTCATTTTATTAAGAGGCATTGTTTTTTATTAATATATTTTTTTGTAAATTGCTCTGTCTTGCATCAAAATTTAATATGCTTTTAGAAAAATAGTGTAAATAAAAATGAGACAAAAAGGCCTGTCCCTCCTGTCTCATTTTATTATTTTCTCGATTAATTGTTCAAACCAATTTTTCTCTTCTTCCATTTCCACTTCTTCGGAAGCAGATTCCACGTAATCTTTCTTTGGCAAAGTCACATACATTGTTTGCTTATTCGTTAATTTTTGCATTCCTAATTTCTCTTTGGCTAATTTTTCGATGGTATTTAAATTCACACTATTTTGAATACTAACTTCTAATTGTTCATTTTCTTTTTGCATCGTTGATAATTCTCTTTTTAAGGTTTGCAATTGATTGAATTTTTCATTGATTTGAGAGTTTCGATAACTTATTGCTAAAAGTATTACAAATATACCAATAACCGCAAAGGTTAATTTCATATGCTCTTTTTTCTGTTTATCAGATATTTTTATGTCTTGTTTTGGTAAGTCTTCTACTACTCTTATTCTTTGCTTTTGCACTCGTTTTCTTCGTTCTACTTGTGGTTGTATTTTTCTAGGGGTCGTTCCATATTCATATCTACTTCTTGCCATAAGTTATTCACCTCCTATCTTCTTTCAAAAATTCTAAGTTTTGCACTTTTGCTTCTTGTATTTTCTTCTAATTCTTCTTTGGTTGCTATCATTGGCTTTTTGGTTATAATTTCTCCTAAAGTCTTAGCCCCACAAACACAGTATGGTAAGTCACTCGGACACGTGCATTTCCCTTTTGCTTCGATAAATGCGTTTTTCACGGCTCTATCCTCTAAAGAGTGAAAGGTTATGACACATAACCTTCCCCCTTCTCTTAGACAATCGATACTGTTTTTTATGGTTTGGTATAGTGGTTTTATTTCATTATTTACCTCTATTCGAATCGCTTGAAATGTTCTTTTGGCTGGATGTCCATCTTTTTGTTTCGCTTTTGGAATTGATTTTTCAATGATTTCTACTAATTCTTTGGTTGTTTTTATTGTCTTTTCTTTTCTTCTTAGACAAATATTTTTGGCAATTTGTCTAGAAAATCTTTCTTCTCCATATTCATAAATTAGACTAGCTAATTCTTCTTCTGGATATTCATTGATTACTGTTTTAGCGGTTAATTCTTGTGATTTATCCATCCTCATGTCTAGGTCATTTTCCCCTAAATAACTAAAGCCTCTATTTCTTTCATCTAATTGGTAGGAAGAAACTCCTAAATCCAAAAGTATACCATCTACTTTATCTATCTGCAATTCTCTTAATATTTCCTTAATATTGTCGTGATTATTATGAACATAGATAACATTAGAAAATTCTTTTAAGTTCTCCTTCGCTGCTTGCAAAGCTTCTTCATCACGGTCAATTCCTATTAGTTTCCCTTGCTTTTCTAGTCGTTTTACTATTTCTCTGCTATGCCCAGCACCACCTAAGGTTCCATCAACATAAGTTCCTTCTGGTTTTATTTTTAACCCTTCGATACACTCTTTTAACATGACTGGCTTATGCTTAAATTCCATTTAGCACCTCTACTAAAAAACAAGCTGGTAATTGCATAAAATTACCAGCTGACTTCTTCTTTTTATGTTTTATCTTTTGGTTTTTTCGTTTCTTTGGTTAAAATCTCTTTAGCATTTTTAAATCTTTTGTTTTGCTTATCTTTGGTAATTTTGTCTTTGGTTTCTTTGTTTCTTTTCTTTGGTAAATGCATCTTTGGTACTTTTGTCTTTTGTAACTTATCTTTTCTTCTTTTGTATTTTTCTCTTTGGTAAACTTATCTTTAGTATCTATATAAACTTTTGCAAGTTATATACCAAGCATTGTCATATTCTCGGCAATCTCATCTGCTGAAATATTTTCATCACAGTTTTGCCAAGTTTGTTTATCCCAAATTTCAAGTCTTGTTCCTACGCCTATAATCACTGCTTCTTTTTCTAAATTAGCAGCTACTCTTAGGTTGTTAGGAATTAAAAATCTTCCTTGTTTATCAATTTCACACTCAGTTGCTCCTGATAAGAAAAATCTTACAAAGTTTCTGGCATTTTTATCTGATAGTGGTAAGGTTTTTAATTTGGTTTCAAAGTTTAACCACTCATTTTGTGAAAACGCAAATAAGCATCCATCCAATCCTTTGGTTACGATGAACTTTTCTCCCATATCGGTTCTTAGTTTTGCTGGCATAATAATTCTGCCTTTGGCATCAATAGAATGCTCGTATTCACCTATTAACAAGTAATTTTCACTCCCTTCCACTTTGTTACCACTTTGTACCACTTTTCTCCACTTCACTTAAATTCTAATATAACTTTTCTTATTTTGCAAGTCTTTTTTGAAATTTTTTTTATTTTTTTGCTATTTTTTCTTTGTTTTGCTTTTTCACTTTAGAACTTTTCGTATGATTGCTTTTATTTTTTCACATTGACAGTTCGTTTTATTTTTACTTTGCAGTTGTTATACTTTTTAATAATTATATATGAGGAGGTAGATTATGAAAAAAGAAGAACAAGTTTTAAGAAAAAATATTGGAAAGAAAATTAAATTAGCTAGAGCAAAGGCAGAATACACCCAAGAACAGTTGGCTGAAAAGTTATCCCTATCTCCAAGATATATTAGTCAATTAGAAAGAGGCATTGCCTTTGGAAGTGCTACTACTATTATTAATGTGTGCAGAGCACTTAATATAAATTCTGACTTTCTATTTAATGATTTGATTAATAATAAAGAACCTTTTTCAAATTCGATTGCAGATGATAAATTTTTAGAAGATTACATGAAATTAAATGAATATAATAAAAATATCATTTCTGTTATGGCAAATGAATTAATAAAAATGCAGAAAAATGCCTAAGATGCGGTTTTTTCCCATCTTAGGCTTTAATTAATAGTTGTATTAGTTGGACCTGTTCCTACTACGTTTTCTTGCAAAGAACGCCACGTATTACATCCCACAATTCCATCTGCTGCTAATCCTCTTGAACTTTGATAAGCTCTTACTGCATTTTGTGTAGCGGCTCCAAATATCCCATCTAGTCCACCCGTTCTAAATCCCAACGTATTCAAGTCATCTTGTGCAATTAACACATAATTGCTTAAACTTCCTCTTCTTAACATTGGAAATCCTCCTGTTGAACATGCTGGTTTTCCGGAAACGTTTATCGAAATGCACCCACGTAGGTGTTAGTCTAATTGGTTCTACATAATACCACACACCAGAACTATTAGCAGAATTCCATAATCTCGTTCTTTGACTAGAAGATAAGGTTTGACCTACGTCAAAAGCAACACCTGCATAATGTTGACTTTGGTTTCCATGGCCACCTTCATAAGGTCTTTTAAAAGCAAATCCCACTGGAATAGGACTTCCAAATATATATCGTTGGCTATTCCAACTTTGCATGCATCGTTTCGTTGTCCATAAAATATTGCTCCTACTAGAACCCCTAAATTCTCTTACTTTTAGTGTTCCATTGGTATTATATGGCATGGGTTCATTTTCTCCTCTATAATAGGTTTCCATCCTATCTGTATCGTTATTAAATACTAATATTTTAGCCACTTTTCTGTCCCCCTCTTTTTCTTGCTTTTTATATTATATGTAGCTTTTTATGTTTTGTGTATAACATTTTTTATTACTTTTAAAGAATATAACTATGCGTTAAAGTACTAAAATAATTTCTCTTTTCCTATATCTTTTTTGTATAAATTATGCTATAATAAACATAATGCCAATAAGGCAAAAAATTTTATTTCTTAGAGGAGGATAATGTATGAAAAAAACACGGAATTTTTTATTACCCTTGCTTTTCGTTCCCATCATTGGGAATATTCTAGCTTTTCCACAGATTCGGGATTTAGAAGAAAAGGTTCAGGATTTAGAAGAAAAATTAGAAAGGGAGAAGAATCCAACTTTCGAACAAGCCCAAAATCAGTTCTATTCTGAAATATGCTTTTCAGATTGGGAAATTGTCAAAACTTCTCCACATTCTGATTGGATCTATTTTAGTTCACTTCCAAGGATTAGTTTTTGGCCAACATGGACAGACGCAGTACAGCATTGTAGCAAATATTCCACTAATAGTGGAGATCTTCGAGTGTATCTTCATAAGGCCACAAATGACAATTTCTATATTGGAATTTGGAATGTAGAATGGGAATATTCGTTCGCCATAAATTCTCAGTTATCCCTGATTAGCGGAAATTTGTTACAATTGTCTACTGTTATACCAGATTCTGGCATATATAGAGTAACAGTGGACTATAAGGGCATACTTCTCTTTTCTGCCCTTGATGTTACCGTAAAAAGTAGTTTAAAAGAAATAAAATTTTAGTTTGGGACGCCTATATTATGGCGTCCCCTTTTCTTTCATCATCCCAGTGTCATCTTTCACTTTTAGTATTAATTTATTTTCTATGATTATATTGTGGCTGTTTATATTTTCATGTATTTATTTCTACTACTTTAATATATTACTTTGAAATAATTTATGTACAATTTACTTTCATGTTTCACTCTATCGAATAATTGCTTTTGTAATATATCAAATTCATCATTTATCTTTATCGTTATATTAAATAAAAAACCATACATTAAACATTCTTCATATGTCATAATATTTCCAAACTCTTTATCTTTTAAATATTGCATTTCCTTAAAATATTCTCTTAAAGAAAACAATTTTTTTCTTATTTCTATATCGCTTTCAGATAGACAAATATATTCATTGTACCTTATCATAATTGTAAGAGTTACAAAAATATATATAACTAATTCTATAAACTGTATATAATAATAATTTGTGAAAACAAAACTTATTAAAATTAATAGGTTCAAAAAGATTAAGTTTTTACCTACCCATAAATAAGAATCGTTATCATATTTATATCTTGTATTAATTTTCTTTAAAATTATAGTTACAATATAACCCAGCATTATGCCTATAACTGTATATACTATATATTTTCCTATAACAACTATGGCATATGTATTATCATTTATTATATCGCCTAAAAGCATAACAATAGAGCCTGTAAATATTACTAATATAGCAATAAGTGTGGTTATCATCTGAAATATTATTTTCATCGGGGATTTTCTTACTTCCACAAAATTGCTAATATACTCCTTACACTTATTTACAATAATTTCTGCATCCTTTTTACTATATATTTCATCTATCTTCTTTATTAAATCAACTCGATATGAATTTTCAAATAAATAGTGTATTAATTCTTGTTCTACATTAGTTATATTACTAAATTGCAAATTTCTTTTTTCTATTATATATTGATATTTATCATCCTTTAGATAACATGATAAATCGATTACTTTCTTCTTTATTAATTGCATAATCAATAACAATACTTCTTTTTTTCTAGGTTGTTGCTTATTAAATATTGTTGATAAATATAGAATATCTTTATCGTTATCAAAATTAGATTGTATGTTATATTCATCTAATTCATCTTGATTTTTATTATTTATTTTATTTTCAATTATATAGATAATTATACTAAATAAAAATAGAAATCCTATTGTTAAAAATGGAATATATTCTTTATAAGATTCATCAATTGGTCTTTGTATATATAGTATTGTCACAATCAAGACCTCTATTATTAAAATTACGGTATATATTAATTTTAAAACTTTTCCCTAGTAGTCACTTTTCTTCTCCTATTCAATCCTTAACTATTCTAGCACGTAAATCTATTTTTATGTATGGCAAAAGCACAGAAATCCTCTAAAATCTGTGCTATTTCACTTGTCTTGCTTTCACTACTACCCTATACTTGCTATCATCTGTACAAGTAATTAAAGTAATTTCTCTTCTACCATTAGTTAACTGAGTTGTACAACTAACGTCACTTGGGTCAACCTCATATTTGCTATATACTTTATAGGTAATCGTTTTTCCAGATAAATCCGTTATATCAATACTATCTCCTTCTACTAAAGTTGGTACTTTACTAAAAAATCTAGAATTTCGATAATTGTGACCTACAATACAGAAGTTACCAACCTCATTTGGTTCTGGTCCCCAAAATCTTGTTGGAGAAATTTTAAGTAAATCCTCTGTTTCTTCTGGGGTATCTGTTGGTCCATCAATAATCGGATACGTGACTTTTATTTTTGGTATATTAATCGTTGCAATCGTTGCATATTGATGACCACTTGCTGTTGTCTGCTTAACTTGCGTGCTAGCTGTACTTGGTTTTACCTCTTCTTCTGGAATTTCCTCATCTAATAAAACTACTAATACATTATTTTTAGCAACCGTCGTATCCTCCTGTGGTATGTCTAAATTCGCTAATATCTCTTGCGATACTTCTTCACTTTTGTTCCTATCATATTCAGCATAAATATAAGCAGATAATAAAATGCATACGAAAAAAATAGATAAAAAGAATTCAAATTTATAGACCTTCTTTTTTCTCTTTAATTCTGGTGTTATATATAATTTTTTCGTAACCAAAATCTGATTCATCACAATCTCCCTATTTAATACTTCATTTTTATTATATCACATAAGAAATCAAAAATCTATCCTTCTAGTTGATTTTTTGTAGGAAATATTAAATCTGTTATTCTAGCATAATCCTCTAATGTTAAATTTTCAGCTCTGCTGTTAACTTCGATACCTAATCTCTCCAGTATTTGTGCTCCTTCCTCTTTACTCTTGAATACCTTGGTATTCACTAAAGAATTTAACAAAGTCTTTCGCCTTTGCATAAAAGCACATTTAATAATTCGAAACATTGCACCTTTAGTCTTTACACTAACAGGTGGCTCTTTTCGAATTGATAATTGAATTACTTTTGACGTTACTTCTGGCTCTGGTATAAAAGAAAATTTTGGAACCTCTAGAATCCCTTTTCCTTGTGCATAATAATAGACACTATAAGTAATCGCTCCTGTTTCTTTTCCTCCTGGTATAGCAATTAATCTGTCTGCTACTTCTTTTTGTATCATAACCGTTATACTTTCTAAAGCAATCTCTTCCTCTAATAATTTCATGATAATTGGTGTGGTAATATAATATGGCAAATTGGCCACTATTTTGACATTTTTAATTTCGTTATTTTGTTTTTCTCTTTCTATTAGTGCTCGCAAGTCCACTTTTAATACGTCTTGGTTTAACAATTCAAAATTTGAATAAAGCAAAAATCTATCTTCTAAAATCTTTATCATTTTGGAGTCTAATTCAATGCAAATTACTTTTCCTGCTTTTTCTAACAAATATTTTGTTAACGTTCCTAAACCTGGTCCAATTTCAATTACTAAATCCTCTTTGGTAATTTGACTACTCTCTACAATAGCATTTACTACTTCTTGATTAATTAAAAAGTTTTGTCCCAATGATTTATTCGCTTTAATATGGTATTTATTCATAATGAATTTTGTTTCTTCTAAGATATTATCCATAAACTTTCAATTCTCCTATTTTCGTTTCTTCTATTTTATTACATTTACTTTATTTTTTCAACTTTTATTGCTTTTTACCCTTTTTTAATATACAATACTAGGTAAGGAAGGATGCTTATGAAAAAGAAAAAAAATACAAACCAAAAAAACGTTAAAAAAAACGGAAATAAAGTAATAAAAATAAAAACAAAGTTTAATGCTAAAAATCTAATTCATACTACCAAATTAAAAATACTTGCCGTTGTAACCATCTTAGTTTTTCTCCTTTTGATTGGTAGAATTGGTTTTATTCAATTTGTGCAAGGAAATTTTCTAAAGGAAAAAGCCTATCAGCAGCAAACCATTAATCAAATTATCAGTCCCAAACGTGGAAATATCTATGACTCTACTGGAAAAGCTTTAGCCATTGGTGCACAAGTAGACACCATAACCATTAATCCTACTAAAATTGTTAAAAACAATGCCGTTGATACCAAAGATTATAAAGAAAAAGTGGCTAAAGGATTGTCTGATATTTTTGGACTAAATTACGATGAAATTTTAGAAAAAGTAAATAGTACTTCTCAAGTAGAAACTATCATAAAAAAAGTAGAACATGAAAAAGTAGAACAATTAAAACAATGGATGGAAGATAATAAAATTTCCGTTGGTATTAATATTGATGAAGATACGAAAAGATATTATCCTTATAGCACAGTTGCTTCTAGTGTTATTGGATTTTGTGGTAGTGATAATCAGGGCTTAAGTGGTATCGAAGCAAAATGGGAATCTGCTTTAACTGGTACACCAGGAAAAATCGTAAGTTCTAAAGGAAGTGACCAAAAAGAAATTCCTAATGCTGAAGAGACCTATATTTCAGCAGAAAATGGCCGTGATTTAACGCTTACTTTAGATTTGAATATTCAAACCATTGTAGAAAAATATTTAAAACAAGCTGTTGACGAAAATAACTGCACTAGAGGTGGTAATGTTATTGTTATGAACCCTAAAACAGGTGATATTCTGGCTATGGCCTCTTATCCCGATTACGACTTAAACTCGCCCTATACACCAAATGCTACTTTAGCCAAAACCTATGATTCTCTTTCTAGTGCAGAGAAAAATGATGCACTATTTAAAATGTGGGCGAATAAGTCAGTTGGAGAAACCTATGAACCTGGTTCCACTTTCAAAGTAATTACCGCTTCTGTCGCTTTAGAAGAAAATATTACGACTACTGATAAAGCCGATGATTTTTATTGCAAAGGGTATGAAGATATTTCTGGTACGATTATCAAGTGTTGGGCTCCTAACCCTCATGGTGTACAATCCTTAAGAAGGTCTTTATGCAATTCTTGCAACCCAGCCTTTATGCAGTTAGGTAAACGTATTGGTGCTTCTACTTTATACAAATATTACGATGCCTTTGGTTTGTTTAGCACCACTAATTCTGGTTTATATGGAGAACAGTCTAGTTTGTTCCAAAAATTAGATAAAGTAGGACCTGTAGAACTTGCTACTATGTCATTTGGTCAAAGACTAAATGTTACACCACTTCAAATGATTACCGCTATTTCTTGTGTTGCTAATGATGGCATTTTAATGCAACCTCGTATTGTAAAAGAAATTACAAATACCGATACGAATACCGTAACAGAAGTTCCTGTTACACAAGTAAGACAAGTTATCTCAAAACAAACCGCAGAACAAGTTAAATCTATGATGGAATCTGTTGTGGTAGATGGTTCTGGTAGACATGCTTCCGTTTCTGGCTATTCCATTGGTGGTAAGACGGGAACTTCTGAACCTCCTGTTGGTCGAGAAGAAGAAGGATATGTTGCTTCTTATGTAGCCATTTCTCCAATTGAAGATACGCAAATTTCTTTACTCCTTACTCTTTATGACCCAAAAGGAAAAAATGGTCATCAAGGTGGTCAAGTAGCAGGACCTGTTGTCTCACAAATGTTATCTGAAATTCTACCTTATTTAGGAGTTCCTTCTGATGAAGATGCTTCTAGCAATACGAATTCCAATAACTTGATTTTAGTCCCAGATATTAGAAATAAGACCGTGGCAGAAACTGAAAAAATATTGAAAGAAGCTGGTTTTAACACCAAAACCTATGTCGATGGCGACCCAAATGCTATCTTAGTAGGTGACCAAACACCAAAACCAGGAAATTCTCTGATGAAAGGTTCTATTATCGTATTATACGGACAAGGAAGTAGCGTTTCTACCTCAGTAGCCGTTCCTGATTTAAGAAATATGAATGCCTCAGAAGCCATTAATGCTTTAAAATCTAAAAACCTAAATATCAGTATAGAAGGCTCTGGTATAGTTACAACACAAGATTACGCCAAAGAGGAACAAGTACCTGAAGGTACCATTGTCAAAGTAACATTAAAACAAACTTTAACACAAGTTCACTAAGATAAGAAGGTTACTCTAAAGTAGCCTTTTTTCTTATTCCATTACTTCATTTTCCCAATATTCCTTCAATAGCTTGTCTAGCTTTTCAATTTTATTAAATTTCTTGATGGCTTTTTCCATTTTATCTTCTGGTTTACCACATAAATATGTCATCCAGGCTTCTTTTTTCTGCAATTCCTTTTCATGGCTTGTCTTAAATTTAGGCAATTCAATGACATATAACTCGATTTGGTTTTCTGTTTTAGATGGTATCACAATTTTATTGAAGTAATTGTCTGCCTTTAAATAGTTAAAATCTAGTAAGTTAAGGGTTATGGTTTTAGCTATTTCTCTTCCATCTTGGTATTCAATTTGATTTGAGTGAATTTGTGCATAATATAATAGCATTTTGTTTTGAGCATAGCAACCATCAATAAATTGAATTCCAACATTTAATTCTTCTTGATTTTTCATGGTAATTCTTACATCTGCAATACCAAAGTTTTCTTCTGCTGGTAAGTTTTTGGATTTACTTTCTAAGTATGGATTTAAAGTTATTTCCTCTATTTGTATTTCTAAAAATGCTTCTATTAAATCTTTTATGATATCTAAATTTTCTTTTGAATTTAAAACTTTTCGTAATACTCGATTACTTTTGGATATAAATTTTCTATTCATAGTTCTTTTTTAGTGCACTAAGTCATTTCCCTCCTTATGTATTTTTCAATAAATTATATAATTTATTCATAAGTATAAATTCTCCCCTTACAATTGTCAATAGATTTTATGGATTTTTCTTTACTTTTCATCGCAAATTTCGACATTTTTCGAGTTTTCTACATAACAAAAAGAAAGAAAATCCTTTCTATTTTCTCTCTAATTTGTTGCTATATAATATCCTACTCCTCTTTTGGTAATCAATATTTTTGGAATAGAAGTATCTTTTTCAATTTTCTCTCTAATTCTTCTAACCGTTACATCGACTGTTCTAATATCGCCAAAATATTCATAACCCCAAACTTTTTCTAATAAAGTCTCTCTGGTTACTACTTGTTCTGGCTGAGAAGCCAAGAATTTCAATACTTCGAATTCACGCAAAGTTAAGTCAATAATTTCTCCTCTTACCTTTACTTCAAATTTGTCTAAGTCTAATTCTAAGTCTCCTACTATTATTTTGCTTTCTTTTTTCTTGTCTTCATTTGACGTATCTACTGGCTTAGCCTCTGCTACTGAAACTACTTCATATTTTCTTAAATTGGCTTTTACTCTGGCTGCTAATTCCCTTACACTAAATGGTTTGGTAATATAATCATCCGCTCCTAGTTCTAAGCCTAAAATCGTATCAATTTCTTCTGATTTAGCTGTTAACATGATAATGGGAATACTCATAGAATTTTTTATTCTTTTACATACTGATAACCCATCTAATTTAGGAAGCATAATATCTAATAAAATAATATCCGGCTTTTGTTCTAATGCTACATTAATACCTTCAATCCCATCCGATGCTTCAATAATTTGATAGCCTTCTCTTTCTAAATTATATTTTAACAAATCTCTAATAGCTGGCTCATCGTCTACTACTAAGATTGTTTTTATTTCCTTTTCCAATATTATTTCTTCTTCCACAAAAATTCCGCCTTTCTAGACAATAGCTTTATTTTATAGTCTATTTATATCATAATTGAAAAGATTATACAAGGTTTTTTACAAAATTTTTCCACCGCCTAAAACAATTCCCTCTTCATCATAAAAAACAATGGATTGACCAGGGGTAATCGCTCTTTGTTCTGTATCGAATAAAACTCTAACTTTTTCTCCTTCTTCTGGATACACCGTACAAGTAGCTTCTTTGGCTCGATATCTTACTTTTGCCTTGCAAGGAAGTTTTTTGGATAATTGGTCAAATGTCATCCAATTCAAATGATTGGCATACAACTCTTTTTGATACAATTCTTCCTCGGTCCCTACGATTACTTCATTTTTATTTTGGTCTAATCCTAAAACATATAATGGTTTTGCATAAGATATTCTAAGTCCTTTTCGTTGTCCAATCGTATAGTGTATCAAGCCTTGATGCTCTCCTAAAATAGTCCCATCTCTTAGTACAATATTTCCTTTTTTCGTTTTAATATCCCCATATTTCTGTAAAAAATCCTGATAGTTATCTTCTGGAATAAAACAAATTTCTTGGCTATCTTTTTTTTGTGCTACTAGCAAGTCATATTCTTTAGCTATCTTTCGTATTTCTTCCTTTTCTGCAAAATCCTGCAACGGAAAAAGGATATGTTTTAACTTTTCCTTTGGAATCGTATATAAAAAATAAGTTTGGTCTTTTTTCTCTGCCTTAGACTTTTTTAAAACATATTGCTGATATTTTTCCGAAAATACAATACTTGCATAATGACCGTGTCGCTATAGAATCACATTTTAATTCTTTTGCTTTTTCATAAAAAGCTCCAAATTTCAAATATCGATTACACTCTACGCATGGGTTAGGTGTTTTAGCCCCTTTATATTCTTGCACAAAATTATCAACTACTCTGTTTCTAAAAATCTCTTGACAATCAATGGTATCATGCAACATACCTAGCTTATCGCAGACTCGCTTTGCATCCTGAGCAGCAACATTTGGCTCGCCTTCTGGCTTCCATAATTCCATGGTACACCCGATTACTTCATACCCTTGCTTTTGTAGTAAAATGGCTGATACTGAACTATCAACCCCTCCACTCATGCCTAACAGCACTTTTTTCTTTTCCATTTTATTTTCCCTCTATTATTCTTCTTTTTGCTTCTTCTAATGCAATAGCTAACTGGTCTGGACAAGAAGTTCCTCGAAAACCACAAGGAATTCCTTTTAACCTTTGGATTGCCTCATCTATCTGCATCCCTTGAATTAAACTAGAAACCCCTACTGTATTTCCAGCACAACCTCCTATAATGGTGACTTTCTTTACGATATCTCCTTCTAGTTCTATTATCATTTCTTGTGAACACACTTTATCACTTGGCTTATACCTATATTCCATCTTTCTCTCCTTTGCTCTATTGGGGACGTTTCTTTTTTCACATTTTTGTGCATTTGGGACACATCTTTGTATTTGTAAAATTTTTAATATTATGATTTGTCCAAATGGCAAAAATTTGTGCAAAAAGAAACGTCCCCATAGCACACTATTTTAATTGAATATGTACGTCATCTAATTGCTCTTTACTTACAACAGATGGTGCACGCATTAACAAATCTCTTGCCTTTTTGTTTTTTGGAAAGGCTATGATTTCTCTTATATTTTGTGAATCAGCTATTAGCATAACCATCCTATCTACTCCTGGTGCTGCTCCTGCATGAGGCGGTGTTCCATATTGGAACGCATTGTAAAGGGCACCAAATCGATTTTTTACGTCTTCTTCTGAATACCCTGCTATTTCAAAGGCTTTTACCATGATTTCTGGATTGTGATTTCTAACCGCTCCCGATGCCATTTCGTAGCCATTACATACTAGGTCATATTGGTAAGCTACTATTTCTAATGGATTTTTAGTTTCTAAAGCTTCCAAGCCTCCCTGTGGCATAGAAAATGGATTATGACTAAAATCGATGGTTCCTTCGTCTGATAATTCATACATTGGAAAGTCTACAATGAAACAGAATTTATAGACTCCTTTTTCAATTAAGTCTAATCGTTTTCCTAATTCAATTCTGACTAATCCTGCTATTTTTTGTGCTTTTTCGAATTCATCTGCAATAAAGAAAATGGCAGAATTTTTTCCTACTTTGTATTCGTTTTCTAACTTTTCTTTAATATCATCTGTTATAAATTTAGCAATTCCTCCTGCTACTTCTCCTGTTTCCTCCCATTTTACCCAAGCTAGGCCTTTGGCTCCAACTTCTTCGGTTGTAGCAAATTCTCCCATTTTGTCAAAAAATTTTCTTCCTTGGTTTGCTCCGTTTGGTACTACAATCGCTTTGATGGTCTTTCCTTCAAATGCTTTAAAATCCGAATTTTCAAATACGTTCGTTACGTCTTGAATAATGAGTGGATTTCTTAGGTCTGGTTTATCAATTCCGTATTTTTCCATAGCTTCTTTGTAAGGAATACGTACAAATGGTCCTTCGTCTACTTTCCAATCTGCAAATTTCTTGAAGGTATAGGGCACAACTTCCTCAATTACTTGGAAAACGTCCTCTTGGGTTGCAAAACTCATTTCAAAATCCAATTGATAAAATTCCCCTGGTGCTCTATCTGCTCTTGGGTCTTCGTCTCTAAAACATGGGGCAATTTGATAATATTTGTTAAAGCCTGCTACCATTAGTAATTGTTTAAATTGTTGTGGTGCTTGTGGCAAAGCATAAAATTCTCCTGGATTTATTCTACTTGGTACTAAGTAATCTCTTGCTCCTTCTGGTGAAGAATTGGCTAAGATTGGTGTTTGAATTTCCGCAAATCCTAATTCATCCATTTTATCCCTTAATGTTTTAAGGATTTTAGAACGAAGAAGAATATTGCTATGTAAAGTATCATTTCTTAAATCTAAAAATCGATATTCTAGCCTTAAATCTTCTCTTACTTCTTGGTCTGTATTAATCTCAAAAGGAAGTACATTTTTACATTTTCCAAGTACCTCTATTTCTTTGGCCACTACTTCAATTTCTCCTGTTGCCATATTCGCATTTTTGTTGGTTCTTTCCACAACTTCTCCGTAAAATGTGGATACAACTTTCGGTATTTAATGTTTTAGCTTCTTCTTGTAATTTTTCATCGTGAACGACAATTTGTGTAATGCCGAATTCATCTCTTAAATCCATAAAAACCATACCACCTAAGTTTCTAATCTTTTGTATCCAGCCACTTAAATTTACAGTCTCTCCTACATTTCCTATTTTTAATTCTCCACATGTTTTTGTTCGATACATTTTGCTTTCCTCCGTTTATTCTTTGTTTTACCTATATTACCACATTTTAGCGTGTTTTTCAATATGCTTAAAAGAAAACAGGTAAAAACTTGCAGTTTTCCACTCTTCATGCTATGATAGATAAAAAATAAGAATAGGAAAGATGAGGGCCTTTTATGAAATACGAATTTGATTTTTATGATAAAGCAAATTTAAAATCTTATAATTTAAATGAAAATATGCGTTACCAACTTAATATGCTTGACCGCTTAGACCTCTTTACCAAGAAACATTGTGAAAATGTAGCTAGTTTAACTTGTAGACTTTGTGAATACTTACATTGCAACAAAAATTTTACAGAATATTGTACTATTTGTGCCTATTTACACGATATCGGAAAATTATTTATCCCTCCAACTATTCTTCAAAAGCCTGATAAATTAACGGATGAAGAATATGAAGTCATGAAAACACACACTACTTTAGGCTACAATATGTGTATGAAGGATTTAAAATTAAGACCTTATGCAGCAGGAGCCTTGTATCATCATGAAGCCTTAAATGGAACTGGCTATCCACAAGGTTTAACCAAAAAGGATATTCCTTATGAGGGCCAAATTATTCGTGTTGCTGATGAATACGATGCCATTGTTAGCAAAAGACAATATAAATCACATATTGGTATCTCAGATACCTTAAAGATATTAATTGAAAATACAAAACCTAGCAAAACTCCCCATCACTCAGAGGCACTTCATGAAATGCTTGAGAACACGCATCTTGGTAAAAACAATCCTGTCATTGTAAAAGCATTATTTAAAGTAGTAATTGACGATATTGAACATGAAATTTATTGTACCGAACAATATATTAAAGACTTACAAACTGAAATGAAACGTTTTGAACAAATTGAAAAATATAAAGAAAAAATGGAAAAGGCTAAAAAAGAAAAAGATAAAAATTTCTACCTAGAAGGAATTAAAATGCTTCTAAAAGCAAACGAAACCTTAGAAAATTATGCTTCTCTTTGGGAAGAATATAAAAACGCCTATCAAACTAGAAAAGGCGTAGTTGATAACCTTAATAAAGAAATTAAAGCCATTAAAAAACTAAAAATTTAGAACCTAAAAGAGCCGAACCAAGTGAGACAGGAGAGAACAGGTGAGACAGGAGGGACAGGTCTGAAATGTCT
>CANPIU010000016.1 GCA_947574235.1 uncultured Clostridium sp.
GATGGTGTAAGAAATGGCGAAAAAAAGAAGATATAAAAAGAAAAAAAGTACAGCTTCAAAAGCAGACGTAACAGTTGTTGTATTGATTATTATTAGCATTTTATTAGCCGTATTGATTTATACAAAATCAGGCGTAGTAGGAGCTAAATTAAATGAAATATTAGGGGGTATGCTAGGGGTAGTACAATATGTATTACCAATTGGGATTTTTGTCATAGCCATAAAATTAGCCTCTGAAGGAACAGAAGAATTAAATCCCAAGTTGCTTCAATATGGCATATTATTGGTTAGTTTATGCATTGTATTTAGCGTATTCCAAGTTTCTTCTGGCGAATTGCAAAACAATAAAGAATTATCCGAAGTGGTAAAAGATGCCTATCTTTTAGGAACCCAAAGTAAAGGGGGAGGCGCTATTGGCTCTTGTGGAGCAGTACCACTTACTAAGCTATTGGGAAATATCGGTGCGATTATTCTGTGCTTAGGAATTGCATTTGTATTAGTAGTATTTACGTTTGGTATTAATATGGCAGAGATTATCAATAGTATGGTAGAAAGAGCAGAAGAAAATAAGGAAGCAAGATTGGCCAATAGAGAGGAACGTCGAAAGGAAAGAGAAAAAGAAGAGGTAGAAACACCAGCAGAGCGTAGAAAAAGACTAAAAGAGGAAAAAATGGCACAAAGGGAAATGGCAAAACAAGAAAAGGCAGCAATGGACGAGCAAATCAAAATCAATTTTGGTGGAAGATTTGTAGATGGTACCGAAGAAACGATGGGACTAAAGAAGTATGACCACAGTGAGGATGACTTAGAACCATTAACCAAGCAATCGAAATTAAAAGCAAAACAAGAAAAAAGAAAAATGCAAGTACCAGAGATAGATGACGATATCACAGAAGAAGCACAAGAAATGCAACCAGACGTGATAGAAAGCAACTTATTCAAAGATGTCGAAGAACAAAAAGAGGATAAAACAAAAGCAGTTCTACAATTAGAGCATGCTATGACAGTAGAAGATGATGAGCATTACGAATTTCCACCACTAGAAATTTTAGGAAAGCCAAGTAAAAAATCCCTAAAAGGTGGAGCTAAAGCCTTAACAGATACAGCAGCAAAATTACAAAAAACCTTACATAGTTTTGGGGTATCGGCTAAAGTAGAAAATGTTTCTGTAGGACCAGCTATTACCAGATATGAATTGAAACCAGCCGAAGGGGTACGTGTTAGTAAAATTGCCAACTTAGCCGATGATATCGCCCTAAATTTAGCGGCAGAAACCATTAGAATTGAAGCACCAATACCAGGAAAACAAGCTGTTGGAATTGAGGTGCCAAACAACGAAAGAGAGGCCGTTCATTTAAGAGAAGTATTAGATAGTGACGTGTTTCAAGACAACGAATCAAAATTGGCCATTGCTTTAGGAAAAGACGTGGCAGGAAATGTGCAGTTAGCAGATATCGCTAAAATGCCACACGTTCTAATTGCCGGTTCAACTGGTTCAGGAAAGAGTGTATGCATCAATACGATTATTACTAGTATTATTTATCATGCCAAACCAAGTGAAGTAAAATTTGTTATGGTTGACCCAAAAGTTGTTGAATTATCAGTCTATAATGGAATTCCTCATTTGTTAATTCCTGTCGTAACCGACCCAAGAAAAGCAGCAGGTGCCTTAGCATGGGCTGTACAGGAAATGGATAATCGTTACAATTTATTTGCAGAAAAAGGGGTAAGAGATTTAAAAGGCTATAACAAAGCTATTGAAAAAGAAGAGGGCCTAGGACAATTACCACAGATAGTCATTATTGTAGACGAGTTAGCAGACTTAATGATGGTAGCCAAAAATGACGTAGAAGATGCTATTTGTCGACTAGCCCAAAAGGCAAGAGCAGCAGGGATGCATTTAGTCATTGCGACCCAAAGACCATCGGTTGACGTCATCACAGGACTAATCAAAGCCAATGTACCATCTCGAATTGCCTTTGCCGTATCATCACAAGTGGACTCAAGAACCATTTTAGATAGTGTAGGGGCAGAAAAATTACTAGGAAAAGGAGATATGCTATATTTCCCTTCTGGTGCACCAAAACCATCTAGAGTACAAGGAGCTTTTGTAACCGATGATGAAGTAGAAAAAATAGTAGACTTTGTTAAATCTAATGGAACCGCAACCTATAGTGAAGATATTCTAGAAAGTATCGAAAATAGTAACAAAACAGATAAAGAAATAGCAGCGGAAAGCACAGAAGATGACGATACAGACCCATTTTTGATGGAGGCAATTCAAACCGTAGTTGAAACAGGTCAAGCATCCACTTCTTTTATTCAAAGAAGATTTAAAGTAGGTTATGCAAGAGCTGGAAGAATTATCGACCAAATGGAAGAAAGAGGCGTGATATCTGGCTATCAAGGAAGTAAGCCAAGAGAAGTACTAATGACAAAAGAAAGATGGGCAGAATTGCAAATGGGAACAAGTGAAGAAGAGGGAGTAAGCGAAGCTCAATGAGACAGGAGGGACAGGTCTTAAATGTCTCATGAGACAGAGGGGACAGGTCTTGGTTGTAGCATATTACTAGCAAAACAACGTATCTAAAGGTATCGCTTAGATAGCATTTACTTATTAAATTTCACAAGCATTAAGAGTGTCCCCAAAATCCTAGCTAAGGTCGTCCGAATAAATCCCTGTTGAAAGGAGAAACAGTTTGCCAAAGAAAACCGATAAGTTTTTAGATAAAATCGTAAAAAAAGATTACAATAACGAATTAGAGAAAATCTTAGAAAAGAAGGCCTTTGATGAAAACACAAAAAGCCTTCTTCTTAACATATTATACAAAATTGAGGTAGCCTATCAGGATTATGAAAAGGTAAAACCTGAGGCTGAAGGAAAAGAAGAGTTTATCCAATCCATTATTGATACCATAAAAAATCATTGTGAAGACATTAAAATTGTCAAACTAAATTCCAAAGAAAGTGAAATGTTAGGAACCAAAACATTTTTAGTAGAGAAAAATAAAAAGCGAATTATCTGTTATCCGATTGAAAGAAAAGTGCTCTATTGCATTGCTAAAATCAGTAAAAAAGAAAAAATCATAAAAGATAAATATCCTATTATCAATAAAACCTTAACAGATTTAATTAATGTAGGAAGCTGTATCAATACCGTAGAGCCGATGCGTGATTTTAATGGCTATTCTTGGACAACGATTCCAGAAGAAATCGAAAGTGTCGACCATAATCTCATCTATCAAAATATCAGAATATTGGTAGGGGAACCGTTTTTAAATCATTGGATAAACAATAGCGAGTCTATCCTTGATTATAGGGAAGCTTTTGAAGATAAAGTAAAAGAACAGTATGGCGAAAAACTAGGAGAGGAAATCGTAGAAGCGTTAGACGAAATATCTGTTTTGTTGGCGTTTAGGTATAATCCAAAATTGAAGACTGTTCTTCAAAAGGAAAAGCTAAATGTGGAAAGAAAACTAGAAATGCTTAAAAACAATCAACAATTTGTACAAGGGATGACGCAAGAAAAACGCAAATTAACGCAGGAAATTAAGACAATGGATGAAACCTTAAATAATAAAGATTTATTGCAAGCAGAATATGACAAAAGAAATGAATTTTTACCCTTACAAGAAAAAATCTTTAGTAGTAGAATTTTATCTCAAATGATGGCAAAAGAAAGAGAAGAAAAGCTAAAAAGATTGGAAAAAGTAAATCATTTGTTAAACCCTCAAAACTTTCTAGCTTTCAAAAAGGAATTAGAGAAAAAGGAAAAATATTTGAAATTGCTAAATACAGAGGACCTAGATGCCAAAATAGAAGAGGCAATAGAGGATTTTCAAGAAAAATTTTTAAAAGGTTATTCCATCCAAATAAAAAGGGCAGAAACGAAACAAGAAGTCATGAAGTTAATCTATGAATTTCGATATTATAATTTGTTGCCAACTAGGGAGAAAGTACCAATTTATTTGCTACAAAAGCTAGAAGAACAACGAAAAGAAGTGGAAATGTTATTACTTACCAAAGCGCATGAAGTAAAATTGATAGATAGTTTTTCAAAAGAAGAGGAAATCGATTATGCCATTTTAAAAAATCTATTTCGTATTCGTGTGATTAACTTAGAAAATCTATCCATCAAAGTGACGAAAGAAAAAGAAACGAATAGTATTCAACTATTTGATGGAGAAGCTTTTGAAGAAAAAATGCCAATGGAAAAGCTAGATGACAAAAAAGAAATGCTAGTTAAAATAAATAAAAAAATCAGAATATTTAATTTGTAGACAAAGGAAGGGAGAGGAAGAAAAAGATGAAAATTACTTTTTTAGGAGCAACCAGAACTGTTACAGGGTCTAACTTTTTAGTAGAAGCCTGTGGAAAGAAATTTTTAGTAGATTGTGGGATGTGGCAAGGAAAAGCAGAATATGAAGCACAAAATGCACAAGATTTTGAATTCAATCCAACCGAAATTGATTTTATGTTACTAACCCATGCACACATAGACCACTCAGGAAGAATACCAAAATTATATAACGAAGGTTTTAGAAATAAAATTTATGCCCATAAAGCAACCTGTGACTTATGTGCCTTAATGTTGCCAGATAGTGGTCATATTCAAGAAATGGAAAACGAGTGGAAAAACAAGAAAAGAAAAAGAAAAGGCGAAAAAGAAGTGCCACCATTATACACGGCAGAAGAAGCAGCAAGGTCATTAGAGATTTTTGAGCCAGTCCAATATGATGAAATCATTGAAATCACAGAAGATATCCATGTCAGATTTAATGATGCAGGTCATATGCTAGGTTCTAGTGTTATTGAATTATGGACAAAAGAAGACGGAAAAGAAACCAAAACGGTATTTACAGGAGACTTAGGAAACAATGATATTCCTCTTCTAGACTCTCCAACCATGATAGAAAGAGCCGATTATTTAGTCATGGAATCTACCTATGGAAGCCGATTGCACTTAAGAAATGATGAAAAAGCAGAATTGTTCTTAAATATCGTATCCGAAACCTTAGATAATGGAGGAAGTGTTATCATCCCATCCTTTGCAGTGCGGAAGAACACAAGAGATTTTATATGAAATCAACAAATTAAAAGAAGTAAAAGACGACGATGAATTTAGAAGAAAATACAAAACCTTAATGAAAGCAAACGTATTTGTCGACAGTCCTTTAGCCATTTCAGCAACAGAAGTTTTCAGAGAAAACACCAACCTATTTGAAGAACAAATACAAGAAGAAATCATGAGAGGGGATAACCCACTTGAATTTCCAGGTCTAAAATTTACCCAAACCGCAGACGAGTCAAAAGCCCTAAACGAAGACGATACGCCAAGTATCATCATATCAGCTAGTGGTATGTGCGAAGTAGGAAGAATTAAGCATCACTTAAAGCATAACTTGTGGAACCCAAAATCAACCATACTATTTGTCGGCTATCAAGCCGTAGGAACCTTAGGTTACAACATTGTAAATGGAGCCAAAACCGTAAAAATATTCGGA
This sequence comes from uncultured Clostridium sp., assembly GCA_947574235.1. GTDB lineage: Bacteria > Bacillota > Clostridia > TANB77 > CAG-508 > CAG-269. Next base: position 5,505 of record CANPIU010000016.1, read on the forward strand.
GAAGAAATCGCTGTCAATGCAAGAATTGAATACATAGAGGGATATTCAGGACATGCCGACCAAGAAGGACTAATGAATTTCATTTATTCCTTTATCCACAAGCCAAAACATATCTTCTTAGTACACGGCGAAGCAGAAGCACAAAAGACACTAGAAGAAAAAATTAAGCAAGATGCAGGCATCCAAGTAACCGTACCAGAATTTGGGGAAACCTATGAAATTAGAGCCGTAGAAGAAGAGGCAAGCGATGGAAAAGTAGAAATGACACACAAAATCGAAAGAAGAATTACAACAACCATCAGACGAGAAGTAATCGACCGTCTCGAAAAACTAAAAGAAGAACTAAAAGACATGGATACCTATGTAAGACAAGACATAGACGATGACAAACTAAGAGACGAAGATATCTTCAGAATAAACGAAAAGATAAAAGAATTAGAAAAACAAATCATAAATGTAATCGAAGGTTAACTGTTCCTTTTTTGGGACAGTCCCTAAAGTGGACATTTATGAGGTGCTAGAGAAGGAGAAAGAGATGGAAAATAAGTATTTTAATGAAGCTATGATAGGAAATAAGAATATGTTAGCGACTTTTACGGGGAAAGGAGAGTTGCAAAGAGTTTATTTTCCGAGCAAAGATAATAGGCAATATTTAGATTATTTTCATACAGGTGTGAAAATTAATTATTCGGATTTGATTTATTTGCATGATGATATCAACAATGTTTACAAGCAGTATTATGATACAGATACCAATATTTTGAATACGGAAATTGTGAATACTTATTTTAATTTAAAAATCCTTCAAACTGATTTTGTAATGATGAAAGAAAATGTATTGATAAAAAAATATATTTTCTTAAATGAAGGAAAAATTGACCTAAATACTAGCTTTTATATTCACTCTCAATTATTATCAGATTACAATAACCATGTAAGTTGTAAGATAATTGATGGAGGGATGATGCAATATGCTCACGATTTTACATTTTCTACGTTTGCTAAAGGGTATAAGCTTTCAAAACACCAAATTAATGGTAGCAAAGATACGATTAAAAGAGGCGAAATTTATGACAAAGACTACATTGGTATGTCAAGTGATACAAGTATTTGCTATGACTTAGGTGTGATAAAGCCACAAGAGAAAAAGGTATTAGAAATAGCAATTGTCATTGGCGAAAATAAGAATATATCTGCGATTGAAAGCGAAATTGAACGAGTTAAAAAGATAGACTTAAATAAAGAATATGCCGATACCAAAGCCTATTGGAGGAAATATGTAAAAGCGCATAATGGCTTAAATTTGAAGGAACCAACCAATAGTTATGAAGAAAAAATTTATGACATTTATAAAAGAAGCATTTTGTTATTTCCACTTTTGACCAATAGCGAAACAGGTGGAATTATTGCATCAGCCGAAGTAGACGAAAATTTCACACAATGTGGACGCTATGCCTATTGTTGGACCCGTGATGCAGTTTTTATGACAAAAGCGTTAGATATTTTGAAAATGGAAAAGGAAACGGAAAAATTCTATAAAGTATTTTGTAAAAAGACGCAAAGCAAAAATGGTATGTGGGAGCAAAGATTTTTTACAGATGGAAGGCTAGCGCCAGCATGGGGGTATCAAGTAGATGAAACAGCCAGTGTTGTGTATGGCATTTATGAACATTATCAATATACAAAATCAGAAAAGTTTTTGAAAGACAATCTATCTATGTGTGAAAAAGCAGTAGATTTCTTGAAACGCTATGTAAAAGATTGGTTGCAGATAGAAGGAAAAGACGAACACGATAAAGATAAAGTACAAGAAGAAATTGAAATGGCAGTCAATCATCAAGGACACAAATATCATGTGAGTTATGACCTTTGGGAAATGTGCGAAGGCATTCATTTATATTCCTTAGCAAGCATTTATGCAGCATTTGAGTGCATCATGAGAATTTATAGAGTGTTGGGGGATAAAACGTCAGATTTTGAAAATAATCGATTAAAAGATGAAAAAATCATAAAAAGTGAGCGAGAATTAGAAAAGTTACAAACAGAAATCAAAAAATATATCAATCAAAATATGTATGACGAAGAAAAGAAAACTTATCTAAGAAATACCGAAGATGAAAAAATGGATATTAGTATGATAGGTGCAGTAACACCATTTAACGTATTCAAGCCAAAGGAAAAGAAAGTCGTAAATACCATAGAGAGAATTAACTTATCGCTAAGAACCTATACAGGAGGCTATCAAAGATTTGAAGGAGACCATTATAGAAATGGAAATCCATGGCCAATCGCAAACCTTTGGATGACCCTATACTACTTAGAAACGGGCGAAAAGAAAAAAGCCAAAGAAACCTTTGACTTTGTGGTAAAAACGGCAGGAAAGCATAGTTTCTTAGGAGAGCAAGTAGATAATAGCACTTTGCAACCGAATTGGGTGCTAGGCCTTGGCTGGTCTCATGCTATGTTTGTGATAGTATTAGAAAAATTATATGGTTAAGAGCTCTTTTTGGGGCCATTTTTGGGACAGTCCCAAAAGTGGACATTTGCCTTTTTGCCTTTTCTGGGACAGGCACTAAAGTGGACAATTGTAGAAAGATATTTACGGGGACAGTTCATTTTACTGTCTCTTTTTTCTTTGCAAGGGATTTAATATTTAAGGCCAGTTTTTTGCTACGAAAAAGATAGAATTTAATATTTAATACGACAAATTTATGATAGTAATAGAGAAAAAATTAATGAAAAATAAGGACTAGAAAAAAGAAAATGTAAAAAAATGTAAAAATATATAGACAAATGAAAAAATATGTGTTATTCTATTAATAGTGATACTTAGATTAAGTATGAGTAAAAGAAAGGAGGATAGGTGATTGCCAAGAGAAGCTAGAAGGAAAAGTCTAAGTAATGTATATCACTGTATGCTGAGAGGAATTAATCAGCAAGATATTTTTTTCGAAGATAAAGATTATTTAGTGTTTCAAAATATTATTAAAAAAACTAAAAAAGTTTATTTATATCAACTATATTCTTATGTTCTAATGCCGAATCATATTCATTTAGAAATCAAAGATGAAAATCAAAAATTATCTCAAATTATTCATAGTATAGCTACAAGTTATGCCATTTATTTCAATAAAAAGTATGAAAGAAAAGGCCATTTATTTGAAAATAGATTTCAGAGTAAAAATGTTGAAAGTGTATATTATATCTTAAATTTGGTTAGATATATCCATCAAAATCCATTAAAGGCAGGAATTTGTAAGATGGAAAGATATCAATGGAGCAGTTACTTTGACTATTTCAATAATACCCGAACGAGAGAGGAAGAAGAAATTGTAGATACAAAGGAAGTTTTTAATATGTTTTTATCAAGTAAACAAGAGTCTAAAGAAAGATTTTTAGAATTCAATCAACAAATTTTTAAATTTCAAAAAAGTATAGAATTATTAGAGTTCGAAATGAAAAACAAATTAACAGATGAAGAAGTGATTTATTTTCTCAAAAAAGAGTTAAGTATTCATAACATACAAGGGATACAAAAGTATGAAAAAGATACGAGAGATGAAATAATAAGAAAGATTAAACAAATGAAAGGCACGACCCAAAAACAAATCAGTAGAATATTAGGACTTAATGCAAAAATAATAAGAAAAGCTTAATAGAGACAGGAACTTTTATTAAAAAAGAAAAGTTCCTGTCTTTATTTAGATTATAGGAAAGTTCTCCGAACTTCCTATAATCTAAATACTTTGCACACAAATTTGTCAAAGCAAATTTGGCGAACGAACAAAGACGAGGCATGAAAATTACTCTAAAAGGTCAAAAAAATTAATCATGCTCCTTTTGTTCGTTTATGTTTAGATGTCCACTTTAGTGCCTGTCCCAAAAATGGCCTCCAAAATGAACCCAAAATGGACCTAAATGGAAAGTTCCCAAAAAAAGTAAAAAGTACTTGCAATGTGTTTCTTTTTGGTATAGAATTGAGTTGTCTAAAAATTTGATTTTAGGCAATAATATGAATATGATATTAAAGGAAAAAGGAGGAACATGTTATGTCAGTGAAAATTGGGATTAATGGATTTGGAAGAATTGGAAATTTGTCTTTCCAAGCCGCTTTAAAGAAAGAGGAAGTAGAGGTTGTAGCGATTAATGACCCATTTATTACAGCAGATTATATGGCGTATATGACTAAATATGATACAGTTCATGGAAAGTTTGATGGTACGGTAGAGGGAAAAGATAATGTATTAACGGTAAATGGAAAAGAGATTAAGGTGTTTAATGAAATGGACCCACACAATATTCCTTGGGGAGAATTGGGTGTTGATTATGTGCTAGAGTGTTCAGGGGTGTTTACAACACTTGAAAAGGCACAAGCTCATATTGATGCAGGTGCTAAGAAAGTAATTATTAGTGCACCTTCTAAAGATGCTCCAATGTTTGTTATGGGAGTTAACCACACAGAGTACGACCCAAGTATGAATATTGTATCTAATGCTTCTTGTACAACAAACTGTTTAGCGCCACTTGCTAAGGTTATTAATGATAATTTTGGAATTAAAGATGGCTTGATGACAACGGTTCATGCGATGACAGCAACACAAAAAACAGTAGATGGAGCTTCTAAGAAAGATTGGAGAGGTGGTAGAGCAGCAGCTAGCAATATTATACCTTCTTCAACTGGAGCAGCAAAGGCTGTGGGAAAGGTTATTCCAACGTTGAATGGAAAATTAACAGGTATGGCGTTTAGAGTGCCAACTGCGGACGTTTCTGTTGTTGATTTAACTTGTAATTTGGAAAAACCAGCAACCTATGAAGAAATTTGTAGTGCTATGAAAAAAGCATCTGAAAATGAAATGAAGGGAATTGTAGAATATGTAACAGACCCAGTTGTTTCATCAGATTTTACAACAGACCCACATACTTCTATTTTTGATAGTACAGCTGGTATCATGCTTACCGATACTTTTGTAAAATTGGTTGCTTGGTATGATAATGAGTGGGGATATTCAAATAAATTAGTGGATTTAGCTTGTTATATTGCAAGTAAAGATTAATTTTTAAAAGGAAGATAAGAAGAAAAGCTAAGATTTTGGTAAATACTACGAAAATCTTAGTTTTTTTGTGTCTAATTAATAAGCGTTACTTTTTGCCAAGGAATATTACATAAATACTTGTTTTCTTATACGAAATGGGATATAGTATAGTAGAAGAAAAGAGGGAAAGATATGTTTAGAAATCGAGGACAAATACCAAATATTGATACAAATGGAGGAAAGATTGAAGGATATAGACCACTTTATAGGTCACACTATTGGTGGAGAAGATATATTATTAAATATGATAAAACATTTGTAATAATGGAAATAGTATCAGCTTTGCTTATTTTTTTAATCGTATTAGCAGTGTATTTGTTTGCTTATCCAATATCTTTTGATGACCCACTAGCAACAATGAAGAATAACTTTTTAACGGCTCAACTAATAGCAATAATTGGTAGCCTTGTCATGATGGTAGCCGTTACTTTTTTTACTAAAAGTAAGGAAAAATTGATAAGAAATTTAAGAATAGTAGGTTTATTTTCATTGACAATTCTAATTGTACTTGTGCTAGCAAAGCTAAATATGGATGCTACTTATAATAAGGAAGAAAAGTTTGAAGAATTTTATGAACAATATGAAGCAAAAGATAATGAGACCCAAAATTCCAATAAAATGGATTTAAAATTATCTGGGATGAAATTATTAAATCGAAAAGAAGCGTATAAGGAAGAAAGTAAAAATGCTTATACTAATTTTTCTGTTAAAGTAATGCTATATATAACAGTACAAATGGCGATTATAGCTATTACATTTTTCTTGTCGCATCGAGTATCAGCAAGGGAGAGGAAAAAAGAAAAATTAACAAAGGATGATGCGATTTTATTTGACGAAGAGGAAAATATTAAATATTAAAAAGGTTATAGCCAAAAGGTATAACCTTTTTAACAATTATGGGGTATCGTAAAAAGTATCAACAGGAGAATTATTTTTTCGAGTACCATCTGCAATTGATAGAGATAAAAAAGCTGCATAAAGCAATAATAAAGAGGCAATTAAAGTGATATCAGATAAGTAAGGCCCCAAATAATAAAAATATTCATTAACACTTACGTAATAATCAAAGGGATAAAACAAAATTTCTAGATGAGTTAATAATTGAATTAAATCATAAATCAATAACCATCCAAGAGGAAGGATAGCAATAATTACATTTCTTTTACTAGTTTGCCAAGAATATTTTGGTATTTGGTAATAAGCCAATAGAACAAAAATAAAAGAAATCCCCTCAAAAATACAGCCAAAGTCAAAAGCGTTAAATAAGAAAGAGCCAATTATATAGGTGCAAAAACTAAAAGCAGATATTCCCATACAAACTCTTAATAAATTACTTGCTTTTTCTGCGTATACTTTTTTTATGTGTTCGTTGTTTTCAGTTTTGTTTTCCATTTGAAATTTCCTCCATAAATTAGATAACTATAGTTTATCTCATACTAGTAAAAATTGCAAGACGAAAATAAATCAAAAAAACGCTTGCAATTTGTAGTCAAAATTTGTTATAATATTGGAGATGAAAAAGAAAAGCCAAGAAAAAACATAAAAAAGCAAAAGAAGGGAAGGAAATAAACATGAAAAAACCATTAAGAAAAACAAATGTAATCATAAAAGCAAGAGTTTTCTTAATCGTTGTTTTGTTTTTATTTTCATGATAAATAAGGAACACTTATCCTTATTTTTTTTTGTTGAAGCAAGGAGGTAACCATGAAAGAATTTAACAAAAAAATCGTATTAGAAGATGGAGAAGAATACTATGGATACGGCTTTGGAGCGGACAAAGAAGCAGTATGTGAGATTGTATTTAACACCTCTATGGTAGGCTATCAAGAAATTGTATCAGACCCATCCTATACCTATCAAATGGTAGTTATGACCTATCCATTAATCGGAAACTATGGAATTACAGACGATGACTATGAAACAAGACAACCAACCATTGGAGGGATGATTGTACGAGAATACAATGATTTGCCAAGTAACTTTCGATATACCAAAACACTATCTGAATACTTAGAAGAAAATGACATACCAGGAATTGCAGGGATTGATACGAGAAAATTAACAAGAAGCATCCGAGAAAAAGGAAGCCGAAAAGTCATCATAACAGACAGTAAAACTAGCAAGGAAGAAGCTTTGAAGACACTAAAAGGAACAGAAATACCAAGAGATGCCGTAGCAAAGGTAAGTTGCAAGAAAAAATGGTATTCCAGAACGGCTAATCACAAGTATCATGTAGTAGCAGTCGACTGTGGTATTAAATTAAATATTGTAAGAAGCCTAAATAAAAGAGGCTGTAATGTAACGGTAGTTCCTTATCATACAACGGCTAAGGAAATTATAGAATTAAAGCCAGATGGCGTATTTTTATCCAATGGACCAGGAGATCCAGAAGACGTAAAAGAGGTTATTAAGCTTGTGAAAGAATTAAAAGGGAAGTATCCAATCTTTGGTATTTGTTTGGGTCATCAAATGATAAGTTTAGCTTATGGAGCCAAGACCTATAAACTAAAATTTGGTCACAGGGGAGGCAATCATCCTGTCCTAAATTTAGAAAATGATAAAATCGAAATTACCAGCCAAAATCATAGCTATGCCGTAGATGAAAAATCCCTACAAAAAACTGACTTAACAGTAACCCATAAAAACATTTTAGACGATACCATAGAAGGGCTACAGTGTAAAAAAGACAAAGTCTTTAGTGTGCAATATCATCCAGAAAGTGCACCAGGACCACAAGATAGCGGATACTTATTTGATAAATTTATTGAATTATTGAAAAAATAGAGAAAGGTTGAGAAACATGCCAAAAAGAAAAGATATTAAAACCGTATTAGTCATTGGTTCAGGACCAATTGTAATAGGACAAGCAGCTGAATTCGACTATGCAGGAACCCAAGCCTGTTTAGCCCTAAAAGAAGAAGGATACAAAGTAATCCTAGTAAACTCTAACCCAGCTACCATTATGACAGATACTTCCATTGCAGACAAAGTCTATATGGAGCCACTAACGATAGAATATATTGCCAAAATTATTCGTTATGAAAGACCAGATGCCATACTTCCGGGAATCGGAGGGCAAACAGGGCTAAACATAGCCATGCAATTGTACAAAAAAGGCGTTTTGCAAGAGTGCCAAGTGGAGTTGTTAGGAACGAGCAGTGAAAGTATTGAAAGAGCAGAAGATAGGGAAAAATTCAAAAGTTTATGTGAAGAATTAGGAGAGCCAGTTTTAGAGTCAATCATAGCAACTACCATAGAAGAAGGAATTGAGGCAGCTAATAAAATAGGCTATCCAGTTGTGTTAAGACCAGCCTTTACCTTAGGAGGAACTGGTGGAGGCTTTGCCGATAATGAAGAAGAACTAAAAGAAACGATTAAACACGCTTTAAAATTATCCCCAGTAGGTCAAGTATTAGTGGAAAAAAGTATTAAGGGATATAAAGAAATTGAATACGAAGTTATTCGAGATAAAAATGATACTGCCATCACAGTATGTAATATGGAAAACTTAGACCCAGTTGGAATTCATACAGGAGACTCCATTGTCGTAGCACCAAGCCAAACCTTAACCAACAAAGAATATCAACTATTAAGAGACAGTGCTTTAAAGATTATTAGGGCTCTAAAAATCGAAGGAGGATGCAACGTTCAATTTGCACTAGACCCAAACTCTTTCCAATATTACTTAATCGAAGTTAATCCACGTGTGTCTCGTTCTTCTGCATTAGCTTCTAAAGCAAGCGGATATCCAATTGCAAGAGTATCTGCTAAAATTGCTATTGGTATGAGATTAGATGAAATCATGCTAGCCAATACACCAGCTAGTTTTGAGCCAGCACTTGACTACGTGGTATCCAAAGTGGCAAGATTTCCGTTTGACAAATTTACCTTAGCCTCTAACAAACTAAGCACCCAGATGAAAGCAACAGGAGAGGTAATGAGTGTAGGAAGAACCGTAGAAGAAAGCTTGTTAAAAGCAATTCGTTCTTTGGAAATCGGGGTATGCCATATTCAAATGGATAAATTTAACAAAGTAGAGAACGAAGAACTAATGACTTATATCCAAGATGGAACGGATGACAGAATTTATGCGATTGCAGAATTAATCAGAAGAAATGTCGATTTAGGTTTGCTTTATAACCTAACCAAAATTGATATGTTTTTCTTAGAAAAAATAAAGAATATTGTAAAAGCAGAAGAAATACTAGCTAAAAATAAAGGAAATATCGAAATCCTAAAACAAGTCAAGAAAATGGGCTTTAGTGATAAATATATTGCGAAAGTATGGAAGAAAACAGAAGAAGAAATTTATTTATTACGTAAAAAAGAAAAATTGTATCCTGTGTATAAAATGATAGATACTTGTAGTAGTGAATTTGAAAGTTATGTGCCATATTTCTATTCAACCTATGAAGAAGAAAATGAATCTATCATTAGCAAGAAAAAGAAAATTATTGTACTAGGAGCAGGACCTATCCGAATTGGGCAAGGGGTAGAATTTGACTATTCTACTGTACATGCCATTCAGACGATTAAAGAAGCAGGCTATGAAGCTATTATTATCAACAATAACCCAGAAACGGTATCAACCGATTACACAACAAGTGATAAGCTATACTTTGAGCCATTAACGGTAGAAGACGTGATGAATATCATTGACTTAGAAAAACCAGAAGGGGTCATTGCAGCTTTAGGAGGCCAAACTGCTATTAATTTAGCAGAACCACTTGCCAAATTAGGAGTAAAAATCATTGGAACTGACGTAAATGCGATTGAAAAAGCAGAAAACAGAGATGCTTTTGAAAAAGTAATGAAAAAGCTAAAATTATTGCAACCAAAAGGAGAAGCGGTAACCAATATAAAAGATGGAATCAAAGTAGCAGAGGAAATTGGCTATCCTGTTTTAGTAAGACCAAGCTATGTACTAGGTGGAAGGGCAATGCAAATTGTGTCTAACAAAAAAGCCTTAGAAAAATACTTAAAAACAGCAGTAGAGGTTAATACCAAGCAGCCCGTATTAGTCGATAAATATATCACAGGAAAAGAACTAGAAGTAGATGCGGTATGTGATGGAACTGACGTATTTGTACCAGGTATCATGGAACACGTAGAAAAAACAGGAATTCACTCAGGTGATAGTATTAGTATCTATCCAACTTTTAGCGTAAGCGAAAAAGCAAAGCAAACTATCTTAGATTATACGGTAAAACTAGGCTTAGGAATTGGCATCGTAGGACTCTATAATATTCAATTCATTGTTGACAAAAACGAAGACGTTTATGTCATAGAAGTCAATCCACGTTCTTCTAGAACCGTGCCATTTATCTCAAAATCAACAGGCTATTCCTTAGCCGATATTGGTACCTTAGTTATGCTTGGCAAAACGTTAAAAGAACAGGGAATAACAGAAGTATATCCAAAAGAAAAAGAAAAATGGTATGTCAAAGCACCAGCCTTTTCATTTTCTAAATTAGCAGGGCTAGATGCGTATCTATCTCCAGAGATGAAATCAACAGGAGAGGCTATTGGTTATGACAAAAAACTAACAAGAGCCTTATACAAAGCCTTGCAATCTTCCGGGATGCGTTTAGCCAACTATGGAACCATTTTCTTAACCATAGCAGACAAAGATAAAGAAGAAGCTTTGCCATTAATTCGAAGATTTTACAATTTAGGCTTTAACATAGAAGCTACCGAAGGAACCGCTAAATTCTTGAAAAAGCAAGGAATACGAACCAGAGTGAAAAAGAAAATTAGTGAAGGTAGTGAAGAAATATTAGACTCTATGAGAAAAGGCTATGTTAATTATGTGATTAACACCAAAAATATTGATTCCATTGACCAAGAAACCGATGGAGCCTTAATTAGAAGGTGTGCCGTAGAAAATAATATACCTATTTTTACTGCACTTGATACCGTTAGCGTTTTATTAGATGTTTTAGAGGAGATTACTTTAGGAATTTCAACCATTGACGAAAAATGAGACAGGAGGGACAGGTATAAAATGTCTCATTTTCTATAAATACTTATATATTAAATTAAGTATATTAAAAAATGAGACATTTTAGACCTGTCCCTCCTGTCTCAAAAAAATCTATCTCCTATTTCAAAAGCCGAGTCTCCTTTGTCTCAATTGGGGCTCGAAAAATGTCGAGAAATGCTGAAAATTGCGACGAAAACATAACTAAAAAGCTTGAAAAAAGTAATAAAATGTGATTTAATAGAAATCAATTAATTCAAAGAATTTTAAAATCGAAAGAATTCCAAATACAAAGAAAAAGTGAGAAATTAAGAACAAGAGTGTGACAAACGAACTTTATTAATAGTTTTACTTTAAAATAAAAATTGACGTATTCATAAATATGGATTATAATGAAGGAGAAATAAAATATGAAGCAATTTAATTATCAAGATTATTTAAGGTATCAAGAATTAAAGAAGAGGGAAGTAACAGGGGTAGCGGAAGAATCTACACCTTATAAGTTAGAAGGGATGCAAGTAAACAAACCTCATGATAAAATCTTTAAACTGGTATTAGCAGAGAAAAAACAAGCAATAGAATTAATTAATAAGGTATTGAACTTATCTCCTAAGCTAACAGAGGAAGAGATAGAAAGATATAGCACAGAACATATTGACTATTTACTTCGAGAGAGTGCGTCAGATTTCGTTTACAAAATGAAACAGATGGATATATTTTTCTTGCTTGAGCATCAAAGCACCATTGATTATAATATGCCAAAGAGAATTTTAGAGTACGAAGTAGAAATCATAAAAGAGGCAGTAAAAGGAAGAAAATTTACGAAAAATAATCATAGATTACCAACCGTGATACCGATTGTAATTTATACAGGTAGTCAAAAGTGGGAGGTAGAAAAATACATACAGGAGTGTCAAGTACTATTACAAGGTGCTCAAAAAATTAAACTAGGAGAGTATTATGTGATAGACGTAAACGATTATAGTAATGAGGAATTAGAAAACGATGAATTATTTTTATCGAAAGTGTTGTTATTGGAAAAATTAAAAAGGGAAGAGGAGATTATTCAAGTATTAGATAGGATAATCCACACAGAAAAAAACAGTAATAATCAAGAAATTTTAAAACGAGTGATTGCCTTTGTTTTAAGGGGAAAGATAGCAGAGGAAAACATAGAAAAATTAGTAAAGAAATTAGAAAAGGAGGAACCAGATATGGTAATAGAGGTATTACAAAAAGAAAATGAAAGACAAAGAAAGATAGGAATAAGAGAAGGTGTAAAGCAGGGAATAAAGCAAGCAACCTTAAATATTGCTCAAAAGATGCTACAATTAGGAATTAACCTAGGAGAGATAGAAAAAGTAACAGGTCTAACGAAGGAAGAAATAAAGAAATTGTAGAAATGAGACAAATCAGACCTGTCCCTCCTGTCTCATGATGAAAGAAAAAATAGAAAATAAACCAAGAGGATACTTGAAAAGTATTCTTTTTTGGTATAAAATGGTATCAGTTTAGAAAAAGAGGAAATACTATGGAAGAAAACATTTTTTAGGAGGAAAGTAAAATGAGTAAAAAAACAGTAAAAGATATTGATTTAAAAGGAAAGAAGGTATTGGTTCGTTGTGATTTTAATGTACCAATGGACGAAAATAAAAATATAACCGATAACACAAGAATTGTAGCAGCTATGCCAACGATACAATATTTATTGGAAAATGATTGTGCGATTATTTTGTGTTCTCATTTAGGAAGACCAAAAGGAGAATTTAAGCCAGAATATTCTCTAAAACCAGTAGCAGAAGAATTAACTAAATTGCTAGGAAAAGAAGTGATTATGGCAAAAGACGTAGTAGGAGAAGATGCAAAGGCAAAAGCAGAAAGTTTGCAAAAAGGCCAAATTATGTTATTAGAAAATGTGAGATTTCACAAAGAAGAAACCGATAATGATAAAACATTTGCCAAACAATTAGCAGACATGGCAGAAATTTATATTAATGATGCCTTTGGTTCTGCTCATAGAGCCCACAGTTCAACCACAGGGGTTGCAGAATTTTTACCAGCCGTATCTGGCTTTTTAATCGAAAAAGAACTACAATTTTTAGGAAACGCTATTGCTAATCCAGAAAGACCTTTTGTTGCTATTTTAGGTGGTGCCAAAGTATCTGACAAAATAGGAGTAATTGATAGTTTGTTAGAAAAGGTGGATACCTTAATAATTGGTGGTGGTATGGCATATACATTTTTTAAAGCACAAGGCTATGAAGTAGGAGACTCTATTTGTGAAGTAGATAAATTAGACTTAGCAAAAGACTTAATGAAAAAAGCAGAGGAAAAGAACGTAAAACTTATTCTTCCAGTTGATACGAAAATAGCAAAAGCCAATAACCCAGAAGGAGAAAGTAAAACGGTAAAATATAATGAAATTCCAGCAAGTTGGGAAGGCTTCGATATTGGAGAAGAGAGCATAAAATTATTCATCGAAGAATTAGAAAAAGCAAAAACAGTCGTATGGAACGGACCTTTAGGTCTATTTGAAGTAGAACAATTTGCTGTGGGAACGAACGAGATAGCCAAAGCTTTAGCAAAGATAGGTTGTACTACGATTATTGGTGGAGGAGATTCCGCAGCAGCGGTTAAAAGAGCAGGCTTAGAAGATAAAATGACACATATTTCTACTGGTGGAGGGGCTTCACTAGAATTTTTAGAAGGAAAGAAATTACCAGGCATCGAGTGCCTTCAAGATAAATAAAGAAGTTAGGATGTTAAAATGTGAACCAATTTAAAGAAAGACTAAAAGCAAAAAGAAGTTTCAATAAAATCTATGAAAAAGGAAAAAATGGAGAAAAAGTCTATAAAGGAAGTATTATACCGGACTGGGAGTTAAAAACAAGATATTGTTTAGCTACGGTTTCTTGTTTTGTTATCAATAAAAAAGGAGAAATTTTAGTAGAAGAAAGAAGCCATGAAAAGAAAGTTTCTCCTTATGCCTTAGATATTGTTTCAGGTCATATAGACAATAACGAAACACCAACCCAAGCGATGATACGAGAATATGTAGAAGAATTGCATAGTGGCAGTGAAGAAGAAAAACAAATGGCAAGAAATGAGGCAATACAGAGGTTACAGAAATTAGAGGAACTACATTTAATTTGTGATGGAAGAGGCTACTATGTTCAGTTTTATAGTTTAATGACAGAATTAGAAACGATTACGAGACAAAAAGAGGAAATTACCAATACAAGATGGCTTCCTATGGAAGAAGTATTTGAAATGATAAGACAGGGAAAAACAGGGCTAGTATATGATAAAAAAATGGAAAAAGTTTTTCAGCAAGTAAGGGAACAATATCAGAAAAAGAAAAACGAAAATTTACTAACTAGATAATAGAAAAGAGGAAAAAATGGAATTATTAGATGTTTTAGATGAAGAAGGAAACTTAACAGGAAAAAAAGAAGATAAGGATATTATACATGAAAAAGGCTTATGGCATCGAGAAGTATGTGTATTAATTCGTAATGAAAAAGGAGAATACTTAATCCAAAAAAGAGCAGCAACCAAAAAGCAAGCACCGAATAAATGGGGGATGACAGCTGGTCATGTAGATGCAGGAGAAACCTTTGACGAAGCAATCGTAAGAGAAATAAAAGAAGAACTAGGAATTGAAGTTGCCATAGAAGAATTGAAACCACTTGCTACCTTTAAGCAACCATTTGAAAGTGAAACAACAACTAATAATAATTACACAAAATATTATTTGTATTCTACCAATCGAAAAATAGAAGATTATACCATTTGCTTAGAAGAACTAAGCAAGCTAAAATACATTACTTTAGAAGAAATGGAAGAAGCAGTCGAAACAAAAGACGAGCGATGCAGTTATGCACGAGAACAAATGAAGGAAATAATAAAAAGATTAAAAGAGGAGGAAATTTTATGAGAAAAAAAGTCATTGCTGGGAATTGGAAGATGAACATGCTTCCGAATGAAGCTATTAACTTTATTGAAGAACTAGCCCCTATGGTAAAAGATAGCGAAAATGAAGTGGTGCTATGTGTGCCATACACCGATTTATTTTATGCCTTATTAACCGCACAAAATACCAATATCAAAATTGGAGCCCAAAACATGCATTTTGAAGAAAGTGGTGCCTATACAGGAGAAATCTCAGGAAAAATGCTAAAAGCCATTAACGTAGAATACGTTATTATTGGGCATTCGGAAAGAAGACAATATTTTAATGAAACCGATGAAACCGTAAACAAAAAAGTAAAAGCAGCTTTTCAATCTGGCTTAAAGCCAATTGTATGTGTAGGAGAAACCTTAGCACAAAGAGAAGCTGGTCAAACGGAAGAAGTGATTACGAAACAAACAGCCTTAGCGTTAGAAGGATTAACAGACGAGCAAGTAAAAAATACCATCATTGCGTATGAGCCAATTTGGGCGATTGGAACAGGAAAAACAGCTACCAAAGAAGATGCTAACAATAGTATCAAAGCCATCCGAAATAAAATTGCCCAAATCTATGGACAAATCGTGGCAGATGGGGTTATAATACAATATGGTGGAAGTGTAAAAAGCACCAATGCCAAAGAATTATTTGAAATGTCTGATATAGACGGTGGACTTGTAGGAGGAGCTAGTCTTAAGGCAGATGAATTTAGCAAAATAGTAAATCATTAAGAAAGAAAAGGTGGTAAACGATGAAAGATAAATTAACAATGCTAATGATATTAGATGGTTTTGGAGACAATCCAAACCAAGATGGAAATGCAATTGAACTTGCTAAAACCCCTAATATAGATAGACTAATGAAAAAATATGCCCATACTGAAATTCATACTAGTGGCCTAGCGGTAGGCTTGCCAGAAGGTCAAATGGGAAATTCAGAAGTAGGACATACCAATATTGGAGCAGGAAGAGTTGTTTATCAAGAATTAACAAGAATTACAAAAGCAATAGAAGATGGAGATTTTTTTACCAATCCAGAATTTATAGCAGCGATTGAAAATTGTAAAAAATACAATTCTAAATTACACATTTTAGGATTGGTATCTGATGGAGGGGTACATAGCCACAACCGTCATCTATATGGCTTGTTAGAAATGGCAAAAAGAAGAGATTTTGAAAATGTATATGTTCATTGCTTTTTAGATGGAAGAGATACACCACCAGCATCAGCAGAAGGTTATATTCTAAAGTTGAAAGAAAAAATGGAAGAAAAGCAAGTAGGAAAAATTGCAAGTATAGCAGGAAGATTTTATGCGATGGATAGAGATAAAAGGTGGGAAAGAGTTAAAAAATGTTATGATGCTTTAGTAAAAGGAGAAGGAAATAAGGCAGGAAGCAGTGTAAAAGCAATCGAAGATTCCTATCAAAAAGAGGTGTTTGACGAATTTGTCGAACCAACGTTAATTTGCAATGGAGAAGAACCAGTGGCAACCATTGGAAAACATGACTCTGTTATTTTCTTTAACTTTAGACCAGATAGAGCAAGAGAAATTACAAGAGCGTTAGTAGACCCAGAATTTGATGGTTTTGAAACCAAAAAAGATTTAGCGTTATATTATGTATGCTTTACGAATTATGATGAAACCATGCCAAATGTACACGTAGCTTTCAAAAAAGAAGCTTTGCACAATACCTTTGGAGAATATATAAGTCAAAAAGGATATGCTCAATTACGTATTGCAGAAACAGAAAAATATGCACATGTAACCTTTTTCTTTAATGGTGGAGAAGAAAAACAATATGAAGGGGAAGACAGAATATTAGTACCATCACCAAAAGTAGAAACCTATGACCAAAAGCCAGAGATGAGTGCTTATGAAGTGACAGATAAAGTCTTAGCAGCGATTAAAGAAGATAAATACGATTGCATTATTTTAAACTATGCCAATACCGATATGGTAGGTCATACAGGAAGTTTAGAAGCAGCTGTAAAAGCAGTAGAAGCAGTTGACGAGTGTGTAGGAAAAGTAGTAGCCCTAGTAGAAGAAAAACAAGGAAATCTATTAATTACAGCAGACCATGGCAATGCAGAACAAATGATAGATTATAGTACAGGCGAGCCTCATACTGCTCATACAACCAATCCAGTGCCATTAATCTTAGTATCTGCCGATAGTACCTTGAAACTAAAAGAAGGTGGAAAATTAGCAGATTTAGCACCAACGATGCTAGCTTTAATGCAACTTGAAAAACCAGAAGAGATGACAGGAGAGAGTTTAGTAAGTAAGGGATAAGGGGATATGTTAAACCATACAAAGAAAGTAAAAGAAATCTATGAGGATATACAAAGAAAGCTATTTTATATGATACCAGAAAAATGGGATAGATTATATCTGTATAGTTCTGTTTTAGATGAGCCAGACGAAGAAGGTAAAACGGGAGAATTATTCTTTTATTATATTCCAAAGGGTATCTTAAAAAAGAAAGCAGTCAATGTCTATGAAATACCAGCAAAATTTAATTTAGATGAAAATCAATATTTTCGATTAGTCCAATTGTTATATGCTAAAATCAAAGAACTAAGGAAGGAATTTCGAAAATCAGAAAGAAACGAAATTTGGAGTAATATAACCATAACCATCCAAAGCTTAAAATTTAAGGTGGAATATGATTATACCGATTTAGTTCATAGTGATTTTTCGAGTTATGAAAGACATGTGATATGGCGTTATGAAATGCTAGGAATTGGCGAAGAACAAGTGAGCAAAGAAGATAAAGAAATTTTAAAGCGTTACCAGTTAGGAGCAAGAACGTTGGCTAGAAAAGAACATTATGATGCAGGTATCTACATTAGAGATATTGAAAATGTGATTGCTTATAGTAATGAAAATGCAAGTACACAAGAAGTTGAGGAAATCGTAGAAACAACAGAAAAAAAACGAAAAAATCAATTGTTATTGTCAAAAGAAGAAATTGAGAAAATGAAGAACCAATAAAAAAGTTATTAAAGTTTATGTGGGTTTGGTATTAAACCAAATAAAACCGACATAAAATTAAAATAAAATGGAGAAATGAAAGGAGCAATTAAAATGATTTATTCAAAAGAATTAGAAGAAATGTGCGAAGTACGCAAAGGCGTAAATCATGGACCAGCACCAATTCCAGAAGAAGGAAAATGGGTAAAAGTAAAAGAAATCAAAGACGTTTCAGGATTAACACATGGGATTGGATGGTGTGCCCCTCAACAAGGAGCATGTAAATTAACATTAAATGTAAAAGAAGGAATTATCCAAGAAGCCTTGATAGAAACCATTGGTTGTTCAGGGATGACTCACTCAGCTGCCATGGCAGGCGAAATTTTAACAGGGAAAACCTTATTAGAAGCTTTGAATACAGACTTAGTATGTGATGCTATTAATACGGCTATGAGAGAATTATTTTTACAAATTGTATATGGTAGAACACAAACCGCTTTCTCAGAAGGAGGTCTTCCAGTAGGAGCAGGGCTAGAAGATTTAGGAAAAGGTCATACGAGTCAAGTAGGAACTATTTATTCAAGTTCTTTAAAAGGACCAAGATACTTAAATCTTGCAGAAGGGTACATAGTAGAGTTAGGATTAGATAAAGATGACCAAATTATTGGTTATAAATATGTTCACATTGGAAAGATGATGGATTATATTAAAGCTGGTATGGAACCAACAGAGGCAATTGAAAAGGCTTCTGGAAAATACGGAAGATTTGATGAAGCGGTTAAGAAGATTGACCCAAGAAAAGAATAGAACTTATTGCTAAGGAAGAAAAAGTAGAATTTCAGAAAAGAGTAAAATATGGCAAGGTTTAGAAGATATAGAAGCGAATTAGGACATGATTTTAAAAATCTTATTTATGAACCTTTTAAAAGTATGGTACTACTAGGAGCACATGGCGCGATGATAAGTGCAGGCTTAATGCTCATAAGTGCTACACTACTAAAAATAGGTTTGAAGTTTATAAAAGATTGTGAGGAATACAAAAAGGAAAAATGGAATAAGTTTGCCAATCATGTATTGAAATTGAATATAATCGTTTTATTGAATTCAATAATCAGTAGGGTAGTATTTGAGCAAAATAAAGACCATAATGCCATTATCTTTTTGGGAATTGTTGTATTATCTATAATAGAATACCTATTTATAAATATTTATTTAATAAGGAGGAATAAAAATGGCAGTAACATTTGAAAGTTATGAAAGAAGAATAGACCAAATCAAACCAGTCATGGAAAAATACGGAATTGAAAGTTTTGAACAAGCATTAGAGATATGCAAAGAAAAAGGATTTAATCCTTATGAAATTGTAAAGGGAGTACAACCAATTTGCTTTGAAAACGCAGCTTGGGCTTATACGTTAGGAGCAGCAATTGCGGTAAAAAAAGGTTGTACAAAAGCAGCAGATGCAGCAAAAGCAATTGGAGAAGGTTTGCAAGCATTTTGTATTCCAGGTTCAGTTGCTGATGATAGAAAAGTAGGTTTAGGTCATGGAAACTTAGCCTCTATGTTATTATCAGAAGATACAAAATGTTTTGCATTTTTAGCAGGACATGAGTCATTTGCAGCAGCAGAAGGAGCAATTGGAATTGCTAAATCTGCTAATAAAGTAAGAAAAGAACCATTAAGAGTTATCCTAAATGGTTTGGGAAAAGATGCAGCACAAGTTATTTCAAGAATTAATGGATTTACTTATGTAAAAACAGATTTTGATTTCTTCACAGGAAAAGTAAAGGTGGTAGAAGAAATACCTTATTCAGATGGAGAAAGAAGTAAAGTTAGATGCTATGGAGCCAATGACGTAAGAGAAGGTGTGGCTATCATGTGGATGGAAGACGTAGACGTATCTATCACAGGAAATTCAACCAACCCAACAAGATTCCAACACCCAGTAGCAGGAACTTATAAAAAAGAAAGAATAGCAGAAAATAAAAAATACTTCTCAGTAGCATCAGGTGGAGGAACAGGAAGAACACTTCATCCAGACAATATGGCAGCAGGACCTGCTTCTTATGGTATGACAGATACCATGGGAAGAATGCACTCAGATGCACAATTTGCAGGTTCATCATCTGTACCAGCACACGTAGAAATGATGGGTCTGATCGGTATGGGAAATAACCCAATGGTTGGAGCATCTGTTGCAGTAGCAGTAGCTGTTGAAGAAGCAATGAAATAAACTTAAATACATAAAAATGTTAAATGTGGACATTACCAAAAAGATGGTTTTGTCCACGTTTGTTTTTAATATTCTTAGGAAAGTCATCCACAATAGTGGTGAGTTTCCTTAGAAGATAATGATGGAAGAATAAAATTTTCTTATGTGGCTTTGCCAATTAGAAAATTTTATTCTTGTTGTTTAGTTTACATAGATTATGTATATTTTATTGCAAGATACCAAAAATGGTGGTATAATGTTAAAAAAATGTACAGGGAGAGTGTAAAGGATGGAGGAATTAATTGACGTTTTAGATGAAAATGGAATAAAAACAGGAGAGATTTTGCCAAGAAGAGAGGTTCATAAAAAAGGACTATGGCATAGAATTATCGTAATAGCAATTATAAATGAAAAAAATCAAATTTTAATGCAACAGAGGTCTTTTAACAAAGATAAAAGTGCAGGGTTATGGGATATATCAGTAACAGGACATATTACAACAGGTCAAGACTCTTTAGCAGCAGCTAAAAGGGAAATTAATGAAGAAGTAAGTGTTAATATCGGATATTCAGTTGACATTAAAGAGTTTAGATATATGTTTTCGTATCGAAAAGAAGAAAGAGTCAATGAAAACCATATGGATAGACAATTTTTTGACTTTTTTATTCTTCGAAAAAATGATTTAAAAATAGAGGAAATAAAAGTGCAAGAAAGTGAAGTAGAACAAGTAAAATTTGTTGACATTAGCGAATTAAATCATATGATAGAAAATAATGAAATAGTAGAAAGAACATCAGTGTATCAAGAATTGATGAGTTATCTATTTAGGGTATAGAAAGGGAGAAAATTATGGCAATACTAACGAATGGGTTGTTATATGTAATACTATATTTAGTATTCGCAACCATATTTACACAATTTTATAAAGTGGCAACAAAGACCATGCAAAAAACAGGAGCCTTAACAGTATTATTGCAGTTACTAGCTGGAACAGTAGCTTTGTTGTTGTTTCCATTTTTTGAAATCAAGTTTCCAAGCAATGTAAGTGTATATATTATGCTTGGAATTTCCGTCATATTTTATGCGATTACAGATAGAGTTAATACTACCGTAAGAAGTGGAATAGAAGCATCTACTTTTAGTATGTTAAAGCAATTATCAACAACCTTTATGATTTTTGCAGGATTGATTTTCTTTAAAGAGCCATTTATTGTGACAAAATTTATAGGAGCGTTATTAATTATATTTAGTAATCTTTTGATTTTCTATAAAAAAGGAAAATTTGAGTTCAATAAATATATTGCTTTCGGGATTTTAGGTAATATCTCATTTACCATTGCTTTATTTTTAGACGTTAATATTTCAGATAATTTCAATTTACCTTTTTATGTGGCTATGACATTAATGGTGCCAGCGATATTGATTATGATTTTTGAAAGAATTAAACCTTCTGAAATAAAAAATGAATTGGTAAAGGGAAACAAAAAAGCAATTGCTATTACTGCCATATCTTGGGGAGTATCAATTATTTCTCAATTAAGAGCCTATCAATTGCAAAAAGTAACAATTGTTGCACCTTTATGTGCTTTAACGGTTATGCTAAATGTAATAGTAGGATATTTATTTTTGAAAGAAAAGGATAACATGCTAAGAAAAATTATAGCAGCAATTTTAATTATCATTAGTGTGGTATTATTAAATGATTAAAGGAGTGATTAGAAAATGAAGTTGTTTGCCTTGTTTGATTGGGATAAAACCGTACGCTCAGGAGGATATGTGTTGTTTGATTTAATAGAATTACTCGTAGAAAAAGGCATAATGGATGAAAATATTGAAAACGAAATGAAAGAAATTAAAGAGCAACATAGGGAAGGCAAAATATCATATGAAGATTTTGCTATAAGAGCAGTACAAATTTATCGGGAAATATATAAATGGACTACCAACTAAAGATATTAATCCAGTAATAGAAGAATTTGAGAAAAGGGAGAAGGAGAACAATAGAATTATTCCTATTATGGAACAACAAATTTTTCCCTTTTTGTTAGCCAATGGGATAGAACCAGTTATTATTTCAGGTTCACCACAAGAACCATTAGAAATATATAAAAAACGTATGAATTTTGAAAAAGTTTATGCACTTCAATATCAAATACAAGATGGCAAATATACGGATAAATATGGTATTAATACTTCTGTGGGAGAAGGAAAAACAAGGATAATACAAGAATTCTTAGAAAAAAATCCAGATGCTGAAATACTTTTTGGATTTGGAGACTCTGAAGCAGATATTCCTATATTAAAATCAGCAAGACAAGGATTTGTAAATAATGCAACTAAAATTTTAGATAAGGATAATGTTCATTATCTAGATTTTGAGTCAGAGCAAGCAGGAGAAGAAATAATAGCAGTAATGACACAAGAATTGGAAAAATTAGATGAAGAAAAATATGAAGCATTAGCCTGTGTAGACGAGAACGGTGAAATTACGGGAGAATATGTAAATAGAAAATTTTTCTATTCAGGTAAATGTTTAAACAAACATATTTGTGGTGTCGTATTTTGGATATTTGACAAAGAAGGAAATGTACTTCTTACGGAGAGAGGAGCAGAAAAAGAACAAGGAACTGGAAAAATATCTCCTCCAAGTGGACATGTACAATATAAAAGAAAAGGAAGCGATGAGGAAGAAAGACCAATAGTAGCATGTTTTAATGAAATAGGAGAAGAACTAGGACTAACATGGGATTACCATAATTTTCCTTTTACAGATGCCTATTATCCAGTTGGCGTTATACAACAGCCAGCAGGAACGGCAGAAGGCTGTGAGATGATAGTAAAACATTATGCTTTATTGTTAACGGAAGCTGCAAAAGAGAAAATACAAAATAATGAAGCAAAGAGAATATTTTTTGAACCATGGAATATAGTCAGTGAAAAATTTGGAGAAGATGATAATGAAAGAGGAGAATATGAATTTTTTGGCACGAATAAGAAAAATATACTTTATGAATTAGATGGATTTGCCTATAAAATAGAACATTTAGAACAATTAGGACCAGATGCGACTTGGGATACGTTGCCATTAGACGATGTAGAGGCCGTGGAAATATATAGACAAGAAAAAAACAAAAGAGCACCTGAAGATAGGGAAGGATATGTTACTTGGGAAATGACTTCAATGTCAACAAAAGAAGAATTATGGGATTTTCCAGGAAAGGAGTGCGTAGTTTTTGATACTATAACAGTAAAAGAAGACGTTAATTTAGAAGATTTTATGGATATTATTAAAATGACTGCTAAAGATATACCAACAAAAATTGAAAAAAGTAAAATTGAAACAGAAAAAGGACATACAAAAGAAGAATTTTCAGAAATAGTTGTTCCACAAACAGAAATAAATAATATGGTAAGGGTAATTAGAGAAATTAATTGTATTAAACGAAATAATAATAAGGAACAAGAAAATTCACAAAGAGGTTGAGTGAAGGAGGATTTGTGGTGTATCGAGAATATGAGGAAGCTATGACAGAAGTAGTAGAAATTCTAGAACATACTAAAAAAGAAGAAATAGACAAAATACCGCCTAAATTTATGGAATATTTAAGGCAGTATTCTTCAAAAACATATGTGCCTAATTTAAATCATACACAAAAGTTAAAAGATATGAATTTAAAACCAAAGACAAAGGCTTTAATAAGCATAATTTATAGAGAGTATTTTTGTGATGAAATGCAAAAGAAACAATACGATAAAAAGATACTAGAGGCTGAATTGCAGCATCAAAAAGAATTGCAAAAAAAATTTAAGATAGATGACTTGTTTAAGAAAAGCAAGTAAGATAGGAGAAGCGAAAAATGGAAATGAAAGAATTAGAAAAAGAAATAGAACAAATCAAACAAAGAAACCAAAAAGTAGAATTAGACAAAAAATGGGAAACAAGTATTACTAGGAAAATATGTATTTGTGTTTTAACTTATATCGTAGTTATTATTTATTCTTATTTGACGAGCAAAATCAATAACATATTTTTAAGTTCCTTAGTTCCTGTTATTGGTTTTACTTTATCTACTATATCTTTAAATTTTATTAGAAAATTATGGGAGACTAAATAATATAAGCAAAGAATATTTCTTTACAAATCAATTGGATTAATATATTAATAAGCCTATCCTTCTTCAAGGAAATCTTGAAGAAAGGAGGACAATTCATATGACAGCTTTTGATTTAATCTTTTTTCTAATAGTTTTGTTAGTAGGCAAGAATTGGGGAAAAGATGACGACAGGTAGAAATACCAAGAGTGACAAAGGTCAGTCACTCTTTATTTTTTGATATTAAAAAGAGATATGCGGTCAACATATCTCCGACAATTCGACAACTTTTAATTTCGACTTGCTTAAGCTATACTTATTATAGCATACATTTTTACTATATGTCAAATTTTAAAAAAATATTCTTGAAAATAGCTATTTAGTATTTTTTTTATCAGTTACTACTTCCTTTATTGCTCCTAAAGAACTTAAAGCACTTGTTGCCTCAAAAGGAATAAAAACTTTATTTGCTTCGCCTTTTGCTACTTCCTCTAAAGCTTCCAAAGATTTTAATTGAACTAAAGTATCATTTGGATTTGCTTTTTTCATCGCATCATAAACCATTTGAATTTCTTTTGCCTTAGCATCAGCCACTTCACGAATTGCTTGTGCTTCACCGGCAGCCCTTCGAATTCTAGCTTCTTTATCTGCTTCAGCCTCTAAAATAGCAGCTTGTTTTTTACCTTCTGCAATGGTAATAGCGGATTGTCTTTGTGCTTCAGACTCTAAAATTAAAGCTCTTTTATTTCTTTCAGCGTTCATTTCTTTTTCCATAGCATCTCTAATATCAGCAGGTGGAGTAATATCTTTGATTTCTACACGGTCAATTTTACAACCCCATCTGTCAGTTGCTTCATCTAAAATGACACGTAATTGAGTATTGATACCTTCCCTTGAACTAAACGTTTCGTCTAAGTCCATTTTACCAATAATATCACGAATTGTCGTAAGGGCTAAATATTCAATTCCTTTCTTTAAACTTTGAATTTCATACACTGCTTTTGCAGGGTCAGTTATTTGATAGAAAACAACCGTATCAATTGTAATCGTAACATTATCTTTTGTAATAACGCCTTGAGGTGGAACATCCATGGTTTGTTGTTTTAAACTAACGACACTTCTTACATGGTCAAAAAATGGAATAATGATAGTAAGACCAGCATCAGCAACCTTGTAGAATTTACCTAACCTTTCAATAATGTAAACCTCAGATTGTTTAACGATTTTAATAGACATAGCTGCTATTATGATAATAATAACAAGCAAAACTAATAAAAACCACATAATTTTTCCTCCTTTAATATATATTTTTATTAAAAACTATTTTTCAATGGGTGTAACAATTGCCTTTACACCTTTTATTTCTTTGATTTGTATTTTCGTACCTTCTGGAATTGTGCTATCATTTAAGCCCATAGCAGACCATACCTCGCCATTAACTTTAATTTGACCGAGTAGCTTCAATAGGGTCAATCGCTTTTGTTACAATTCCTGTTTTACCAACCGTGGAATATACATTGGTTTTTATCCCATCTTTGTTTTGTGTCAATTTTTGTACCAAAGGCTTAGTTGCAAAAATTAAAATAGTAGAAGATACAATAAACACAGAAGTTTGTACGATTAAGTTAGTAGTAAAAAAACTAGTAACCATAGCAAGTAGGGCTCCAATGGCAAACCAAAAGATTAAAAATCCTACTGTCATGATTTCTATAATTAAGCAAATACCTGCTATAATTAACCAAATTTGCCACATACTAAATTCCTCCTTAGATACCAACTGTTACCATTATATCATATTTTTATGCAAAAAGAAATAGTTTTATGTTGATTTTAACATTTTAAAGGGAAGAATTTCAGAAATGATTGTAAATTAGAGGAGGTTATGATATGATGAAGGCAAAATAAGAGAGAACAAGGAGGAGGTTTATGGGAAAATTAGAAATATTCCATAAAATAGAAAAAGTACTATATCTAACACAACCATCGCCAGTGATACTAGTATCAACAAGCAGTCATGAAAAGAAAGAAAATGTAGCACCGTTTGCTATGTTTATGAATTGTTCTTCTCAAAACCCACCAATGATAGCCCTTGCTATTTCACCCAAAACCGACACCTATGAAAACATTCAAGAAACCAAACAATTTATAGTCGGAATTCCAAAAGAAGATATGCTAGAGAAACTTTGCCTAGCAGGGGAAAAAGTGGATAAAAAAGTAAGTGAATTTGAATTGGCAAATTTAACACCTTATGCTTCAAAAACATTACAGTGTAAAAGAATAAAAGAGTGTGTCGTAAATATCGATTGCGTATTCGAGCAAGAAATAAAAACAGGAAACCATCAATTAATAGTAGGAAAAGTAGTTGATTGTGATATCGATGAAGATAAATATGCAGAAGATAAACTTACCTTAAGAAAAAATATTTGTAACATTTATCATATAACAGGTAACCATTTTATGGTAAATGGAGAGGGGAAATCCTATGGAGAATAAACTGAACATCATAAAAGATAAAAAAGATATAGAAATACAGTGTACACAAGAAAAAATAATTAATATCACAGGGATGATAGGTTCGGGTAAGTCAACGAAAGCCAATTCTTATAGAAACGATGAACACTATCTTGTTATTTCTTTAGATTGCCTATATCGCGGGCAGGATAAAGAAAACATGAACGAAGAAACAAGAAAAATCAATGAAATATTAAAACAAAAGTTTCCAAACCAAGATAATGAACAATATTTTAAACAATATTATGAAGAAATTATACGATACATTAATACGAGCCAAAGAGACGTTACTTGGGTTTTAGAAGGACAGCAAATTTATAGATATCTAAATTGGAGTGACATGAAAGGAAAATTAATCATTAAAAGAACCGGTTTACTAAAGTGTTGGAAAAGGTCAATTGTTAGGCATATTAAAAAGAAAAGGCTATTATTAAAACAGCATCAGATAACCAAAAAACAATATTATCAAAATACTTGGTACTGGATAAAAAGAAGAACAAAACAATTAAAGTATTATAAAGATTTTAAAAGATTTCTTGCTGAAATTCCAGAGGAAGTTAGCAAAGAAGGGAGAAAATGAAATGGATAAAGATTTTGAAAAACTAATCTAATGTGCCAAAGAAATAGCTACCAAAAGAAATTTGAGTGACTATGCTTCTTGTGGTCATGTAGGGTGTGCCTTATTAACAGTTAAAGGAAATATTTATACAGGAATTTGTATAGAGTCCAAATGTAGTTTAGGAAAATGTGCTGAATATGCAGCCATAGCAGAAATGCTAAAAAACAAAGAAAGTGAAATTCTAAAAATAGTAGCTTATTCAGCCAAAGGAACAATTTATGCACCTTGTGGTAGTTGCAGAGAAATAATAAGGATGGTAAATGAGAATAATTTAGATACAGAAGTAATGGTAGCACAAGATAAAGTTGTAAAATTAAAGGATTTATTACCAGAAATTTATATTACTAAAAAATAAGAGAAGGAAGGTGTGAATATGACAATTAGGGAAGCTATCAATAAAGCTAGCCTACAACTCAAAACCAAAAACATAGAAGCACCCAAGTTAAAAGCAAGATTACTAATGCAATATGTAGTCAAACAAACAAGACAATATATTATCGTCTATGATGAAAAAACATTAACACCAAACCAAGAAAAAAGTTACTTTAAAAACGTAGAAAGAATCAGCAGAGGAATTCCATTGCAACATATCACACACCAGCAAGAATTCATGAAAATGAATTTCTATGTAAATGAAGAAGTCTTAATACCAAGACAGGATACAGAAGTTTTAGTAGAAGAGGTTATTAGAATTGCAGAAAAAATAAAGGCCAAAAAAATATTAGATTTATGCACAGGAAGTGGTGCTATTGCAGTATCACTTGCTAAATACATAGAAAATAGCCAAATCACAGCAACTGATATTAGCCAGAAAGCCTTAGCGATAGCCGAAAAAAATGCGAAAAATAATGGAGTAGACAAACAAATTGCTTTTCTTTCCTCTGACTTATTAAAAAATATCCCCAAAGAAAAGTATGATATCATGGTATCCAATCCTCCTTATATTCAAAGAGAGTTGCTTAAGAACCTAGATGACGAAGTACAAAAAGAGCCTCAAATAGCCCTAGATGGAGGATGGGATGGGCTAGACTTTTATCGTAAGATTATCAAGCAAGCAGATGAATACTTAAAATATGGTGGGTATTTGTGCCTAGAAATTGGCTATGACCAAAAAATAGACGTTATTGACTTAATTGAGCAAGAAGAAAAATATACGAATACCTATGGAAAAAAAGATTTATATGGAAATGATAGAGTGATTATAACAAAGGTAGGTGACTAAAATGTCGTTTTCTTCTGATATTAAACAAGAATTAAATAAAAATAGTAATTTAGCCAACAAAGAAAATGTCAAACATGAATTAATAGGCTATTTTATGTCAGGAAATACCAGTATTGTAAACGAAAGGGAGATTAAGTTTTCAACCGAAAGTGACTATAATATCAACCGATTTTCAAAATTATTAGCCAATTTAGATATCAATCATAAAATTGAAGTATCACGGAAAAATATTTATTATTAAATTGAAAGGCAAGCATGTAGATTTTATGGCTATCAGGGATAAGCAAATTTATGTAACGATAGATAAAGACCAAAAAGAAGAAAATAAAAGAGCCATCATCAGAGGAGCCTTTATGGGGGCAGGTTCTATCAATAATCCCAAAAAAGAATATCACCTAGAAATTGACTTAAGCAATGAGCAAAATTTAAAGGAATTCATGAAACTAATGGACCAGTTAGGAATTCGAGTAAAGACTTTTCAAACTTCAATTTATATTAAAGAAGGAGAAGAAATATCTAAATTTTTAGCCTTAATAGGAGCCAATAAAGCGGTTATGCAATTTGAGGATATTCGAATTCAAAAGGAGATGAGAGGCAAAGTCAATCGATTAGTCAATTGTGAAACAGCAAATTTGAATAAGACGATAAATGCCTCTGTAAGGCAAATTGGAGCCATTAGAAAGTTGCAAGAAACAGGAACTTTTCAGAAGTTAGATGATAATTTAAAAGAAATAGCAATGCTTCGATTAGAAAATCCTGATATGCCGCTATTTGAGTTGGGAAAATTATTGAAGGAACCAGTGGGTAAGTCAGGAGTTAACTATCGTTTAAAGAAAATAGTAGAAATAGCAGAAGAGCCATAGGGGACGCACAAGTGAGACAGGAGGGACAGGTCTTGTTTGTCTCATTTTAAGAAAATTT
>CANPIU010000017.1 GCA_947574235.1 uncultured Clostridium sp.
AAAAACAAACCAAAACAACCAACATACTTAATGGTTTTTGGGTGTATTGTATATAAAATCGAAGCTGTTGGTGGTGTTTGGGGTTTTTTTTTTTTTCAAAAAAATTTTAAAAAAACAAACGTCCCCATTGAACCTAGGAAGGAGAAAGAATATGGAAAAGGTAAGAAATTCAAGTGTTTTAAAAGTTTTATGCTATATCATGATACCCATTTTAGTTGCAATTTTTGGACTAAGTGTATTTCATTTAGCTTTTTTAAATGAATTTGGTAATAAAAAGGAAGAAGTTAATTATACACAGACAGAAAATTTTGCTGACAACTATTTGTATTTCTTTTTAGGGAAAGTGTATCATTGTGAGCCTGAGATAAGGGATAAAAAGTTTAGAAAATTAGAAAACGAAGCAGGAGACTTGTATTGCTATTTTGATGAAGGAAGGAATTATAATAGTAATGAAGTGGGGAATTATATTAAGTATGTTATAGTAGAAAGGGAAACAGGAGACTTATTTACGAATATTAAAAGTGGGAATTACCAAGAGGTAATGAATTGTACTAAAAATCAAAAGATTTATTGGAATTTTGTAGATGGCAAAGTGGATACGAATTTAAGTTATATTAATCAAGATAATATTAAGTATAGTTATTTTTTTAACGAAACAGAAGAAAGTAAGGAACATAATTATGATATTTATAGTTTCTTTGATGAAGAAGATGCTACAATAGCTAGTAATTTTCTATTCAATAAAACGGCCTATGATTTTATGCTACAACATAGGGATTTACCAATTTATGGCTGTATTTTTAGTGTGATAGTATTACTAATGATTGCTTTTTATCTATTTTGTGCCATTGGTTATAAAAACGGAGAAAGTGGAATTAGTTTGAATACCTTAGATAAGATACCTTATGAAATTATTTGTGTAATATGCGGAAATGTAATAATCATAGTGGCTACTATTTTAGTGAATATGCTAAATGATACTTTTTCTTACTATATGGTAATTAGCTTGTTTTTAATGTTATACATACTTGGGTATATTGCCTGTGCTGTATGGGGAATTACAACCATCAAGAGGATTAAAGCTAGAACTTTTTGGAAGAGTTTTTTAACTTACAAGATTATGAATTGGTTAGTAAACAAAAAATTAAGAAAATACGCCAAGGAATTTAGCCAGAAAACGTCAAGTAGCAAAAAAGCCTTTTGGTATTACTGGGGCTTTGTAGTGATTAGTATTGTGCTAGCTTGTTTAGTAGGAAGTGCTATGGCAATTATGGTACTAATTTTGTTTTGGCTATGGACATTTTATCGAATCAAGAAATATATAAGACAACAAGATGAGATAAAAGAGGCATTAGAGAAAATCTATCAAGGTAATAATGAGGTGTACCTAAATAATAGCGAATTGGAAGGTACGCAAAAGGAAATGGCAATCTACATTAATGATATTGCTGGAGGATTTTCCAATGCGATTGAAGAAAGTTTAAAATCTGAAAGACTAAAGACAGAATTGATTACCAATGTGTCACATGATATCAAAACACCATTAACGTCTATTATTAACTATGTAGATTTGTTGAAAAAAGAGGATTTACAAGACGAAAGGATAAAAGAATATGTTGAGATTTTGGATAAGAAATCGCAAAGATTGAAAAAATTAACAGAGGATTTGGTAGAAGCTTCTAAAGTGTCCTCTGGAAATGTGAAACTGACCATCGAAGAAATTAATTTAAAAGAATTAATCAATCAAAGTATTGGAGAATTTAAAGACCGTTTTGAAGAAAAAGGTTTGCAAATTGAAAGTAATATGCCAGAAGAGATAAAAATAAAAGCCGATAATCGCTATCTATATCGAGTGATAGAAAATCTTTTTAGTAATATTACTAAATATGCACTAGAAAATTCAAGAGTGTATATTGATATTACAAAAGAAAAAGATAAGATTGCTATGAGTGTAAAAAACATTTCAAAGGAAAGATTAAATATTAGTAGTGATGAGTTAATGCAGCGTTTTGTCAGAGGCGATAAAGCAAGATATACCGAAGGAAGTGGCTTAGGACTATCAATTGCTAAAAGCTTGACAGAACTACAAGGTGGGACTTTCAATATTTATATTGATGGCGATTTGTTTAAGGTAGTAATTGAGTGGTAAAAAAATAAGAAGTATGATAGAATAAAAATGAAAAGAATAACAAAAGATAAAAATGGAGGAAAGACAATGAAAAAATTAATTGCTATCATAATCCTATTAGTCATTATTTTAGTAGGAATTGCTGTCTATAAAAAGGTTGCTATTGCCACACAAGAAATTAAAATCGAAGAAATTGAACGAATTGAGAATTATCTTAACCAAATTTATATGTGGAAGGAAATAACTAACGAGGCTTTGCCTAGCTTTGAAACTATCAATCAAGCAGATGAAATATGGGTATGGGAAGTGGTTAAGAAGAATTTAGAAGAATATGAACTAACGAGTGAAAGGATAGAAGAAAAAGCAAAAGAGATTTTTGGAGGAAAATTTATTAAAAAATTCCCTCAAGAAGGAACTTTGTATATTGTGCCAGATGAAGAAAATCAGTTTTATTATGCCATAGGTACGGACTTAGACCAACAAGAAGATTTGTTTTTGCTAAATAAAATTGAAAAAACCAAAACTGGATATGAAGTAGAAATTGTAGAATATTTAGAAGATTATTCCCAAATAGAAGAACAAGAACTTATTATCATAAGAAATATAGAAGGAGAAGAAGTGGGAAGGGTAAGTAGTCAGGAAGAAGAAAAAACCAAACAACTAGCTAAAGATAATCGTGATAAATTGAGTAAAAAGAGAATTATCCTTCAAGAAGAAAAGGGAAGGTTAGTAGTAGAAAAAGTAGAAAAGGAGCAAGTATGATACAACTAGAAAAATGCAATTTATGTCCACACGAGTGTAATAGCAATCGAAAAAAAGGTGAAATAGGAAGATGCAAGGCAACCGACAAAGTTCGTGTTGCCTTAGTTAGCACGCATGATTTTGAAGAACCTTGCATCAGTGGGGAAAACGGCTCAGGAACTGTATTTTTTTCGAATTGTAATTTGAACTGTATCTATTGTCAAAATTATGAAATTAGTCAACTAGGAAAAGGCAGAGACATAACGACACAAGAATTAGCAGAAATCTTTTTAAAGCAACAAGAAAAAGGCGTGGAAAATATTAATTTGGTAACACCAACAAGTTATGTAATACCTATCATAGAAGCTATTAAAATAGCCAAACAAAAGGGGCTTTTGCTTCCTGTTATTTATAATACAAATGCTTATGAAAAAGTGGAAACATTAAAATGTTTAGAAGGATTTATTGACATTTATTTACCAGATTTAAAATATGCAGAGAATAGCTTAGGAGAAAGCTATTCTAAAGTACATAACTATTTTGAAATAGCCACACAAGCCATTCAAGAAATGATAAGACAAGTAGGACCGCCTTATTTAGATAGTAGGGGGATTATGCAAAAGGGAGTTATGGTAAGGCATTTAGTTTTGCCAAATCATATCGAAAATAGTAAAAAAGTTTTAAGGTGGCTTAAGCAAAATCTACCAAAAGAAATTTATCTGAGCATTATGGCACAATATTTTCCAACTTATCAGGCAAAAAGTGTGGAAAACTTAAGTCGAAAGTTGACAAAAGAGGAGTGGTTAGCAATAGAAAATTACATAGAAGAGTTAGGGATTGAAAGTGGATACTGCCAAGAACTTGGCGAGCATGAGGAAGAATATGTGCCGAAATGGGATTGATTTATGTCGAAATTTGCGATGAATTTTTGCAGAATTTACTTGAAATTTATTTTGTGTAAGAGTATAATTTAAAAAACATTATTTAAGTCATAAGAAGGGGAATATTGACAAAAAAGATATTCCCTAGTTTAAAAAAATATTTTTAAAATCTAAAAAAATCCAAAAAATAATTGACAATACGTATTGCACGTAGTAAGATAAGAAAGAAGGCGATAAATTGATATTTAAACAAATGGAGAAAATTTTACTCAAAGATGGATGGTATTTCTATAGAACTGTTGGCTCGCATTATCAATATAAACATGAAAGTAAGCCAGGAAAAGTAACTATACCAAGACATTGTAAAGAATTAAAAACAGCAGTAGTGGCTTCCATACAAAAGCAGGCAGGTTTAAAAGAAGGAGAGAAAGAAAAATGATGAAATTAGTTTATCCAGCAAAATTCTATTATGAAAAAGAGGGCGGATATAGTGTTGAAGTACCAGATTTACTAGGTTGTGTAACACAGGGAGATACGTTAGAAGAAGCAATGGAAATGGCACAAGATGCAGCGTTAGGGTGGTTATTAACAGCCATAGAAGAAGAAGAGGAAATACCAAAACCATCTACGATGGAAGAAATACAAATCGAAAAGAAAGGCTTTACCACCTTACTTTTATTAAATATAGATGAATATACAGAAAAGTATGGTAGTAAAAAATCCATAAAAAAGACCTTAACTATTCCACAATGGTTAAACAAAAGAGCCGAAAAACTCGGAATTAATTTTTCACAAGCACTACAAGAAATATTATTATGCAAAATTGTAAAAATGGGTCAAAAAAAGTAGAAATTTGAAAAATAATATGATATACTTTCAAAAAAAACTAGAGGAGGAGGAAACAAAAATGACACAAGCAGATAAACATTTTATTGAAACTTGCAAAGAAATAATCGAAAACGGAATATCATCAGAAGGAACCAATGTGAGAACTAGATGGGAAGATGGAACAGAAGCAAATTATGTATCAATTATAGGGGTATCTAACAAATACGATGTCGGAAAAGAATTTCCAATGATAACGCTAAGAAATAACAGTAAAACCTTTACCAAAGCAATTGACGAGGTTTTATGGATATGGCAAAAAAAATCCAACAATGTGCATGAATTAAACTCTCATATATGGGACCAATGGGCAGATAGTGAAGGAAGTATTGGAAAAGCCTATGGATATCAAATGGGGAAAAAATACCAATTTAAAACTAAAGAAGGGCTAAAAGAAATGGACCAAGTAGATAATGTTTTATACTTATTAAAAAATGACCAATCTAGCCGTAGAATTATGACCAATATTTATAATCATGAAGAATTAAAAGACATGGGGCTAGAACCATGTTTATATAGTACACAATGGCTAGTAAAACAGGGAAAATTACATTTGATTTTAAATCAACGTTCTCAAGATATGTTAGCAGCCAATGGATGGAACATTATGCAATATGCCGCTTTGCAATATATGTTTGCACAAGTAACAGGCTTAGAAGTAGGAACCTTAACACATAATATAGGAGATTGTCATATTTACGACCGTCATATACCCCTTGTTAAAAAATTAATGGAAGGAGAAAGCAAAGACGTCCATCCAAAATTAATCATAAAAAATCCAACTAAAAATTTCTATGAGTTCAAGCCAGAGGATTTTGAAGTAGAAGGATATGAATATGATAAAACCATGAAATTAGGAAAAATACCAGTAGCAGAATAAAGTTAGAAAAGGAGAGTATTCAATGTTAAGTATTATAGTAGCAAAAGCAAAAAATAATATCATAGGAAAAGAAAATAAATTAATCTGGAACTTGCCAGAAGATTTGAAACACTTTAAGGAATTAACAACAGGTCATACCATTATTATGGGGAGAAAAACTTTTCAATCGCTTCGGAAGAGTATTACCCAATAGGAAGCATATAGTATTTAGTCAAAATCCAGATTTTAAAGTAAAAGATGAAAATGTGCAAGTAGTTCACTCTATGTTAGAAATACAAGAATACATAGAAAACGAAGAAGAAAACTTTGTTATCGGTGGAGCCATGATATATAACTTATTAATGCCACATGTGACGAAAATGTATGTAACAGAAATTGAAGAAGAATTTGGAGGAGATAGTTTCTTTCCTAAAATCAACCCAGAAATTTGGAAGGAAACGAGCAGAGAAAAAGGTCCAAAAGATGATAAAAATGTTTTGGATTATGATTTTGTTACCTACGAAAAATAAAGGGGTTAAATATGAAAATCATAGGAATAACAGGAAAATCAGGAAGTGGAAAATCGACTGTAGCAGAGTTATTAGCCAAAAAACTAAATTGCCGAAATATTAATGTCGATAAAATAGGTCATCAAGCAACCAGTGACAAAAAAATTGTAGCAGAATTGTGCGAGGTCTTTGGAAAAGAAATTTTAGGCGAAGATAAAAAAATAGACAGAAAAAAGTTAGGGGATATTGTTTTTTCCGATAACGAAAAAATGGATAAACTAACAGAAATTACTTGGACCTATATGCAAAAAGTTTTAGATGACATGTTAAGCAAACAACCTAAAACCCTTATATTAGAGTGGGCTTTGCTTCCCATTGATGAAAAATATTGGAAACAATGTGATATAAAGGTTTTGATGAAGGCAGATGATAATAAGAGAAAAAACAAAGTAATGCAAAGAGATAACATTTCAGAAGCTTATTTTTTAAAGCGAGAAGCAAGTAGTGTCAATTATGAGAAATATCAATTTGATTATGTTTTTGAAAATGATTATCAATTAGAAACGATGGAGAAAATTGTAATGGTTTTAAAATAGAATACAAAAAAAGCTTTTGGTTAAACTAAAATTACAAGGAAGTGTGAAAAATGTTTAAACCAAAAGCTATTTATTTTGAAAAAGATATTATCAATTATCCATTGGGCAAAGAATTAATGGATAAGTACAAGGAAGTGCCTAAAACAGAAATTGAAAACCATAATAATATCGAAGAAATGAGGAAAAAGTCCAATCGAGAGTTTGCTGAAATGAAAAGAAATTTAATCATTGGCGTTAGAAAGACACATAAATTTGTTGAAAATCACAAAACTTCAGATTATTTAGTACCGTATACCTCATCAGGTTGCACAGCCGCCTGTATGTATTGTTATTTGGTATGTAATTATAATAAATGTGCGTATTTACGCCTATTTGTTAATCGTGAGGCTATGTTAGATAAAATCATAAAAACGGCTGAGAAAGCAGAAAAAGAATTAACATTTGAAATCGGCAGCAATAGTGATTTGGTTTTAGAAAATACGATTACCAATAATTTGAAATGGACGATTGAAAATTTCCAGAACGTAAAACAAGGAAAGTTGACCTTTCCTACTAAATTCGATATGGTAGATGATATCTTACCACTCAATCATCAAGGAAAAGTAATTATTAGGATGAGTGTCAATCCAGAGGAAATTATCAATCGAGTAGAATTTGGAACTTCCAGATTAAAGGGAAGAATAGAAGCTATCAATAAATTAAAAGAAGCAGGCTATTCGATTGGTATTTTGATTGCACCTGTGATTTTAGTAGAAAATTGGAAAACACTGTATCAACAATTAATCCAAAGGCTAGCCGAAGAACTGTCAGAAGCGGTAAAAAAAGAGGCATTTTTTGAGATTATTTTTATGACGTATAGTTATATTCACACAAAGATAAATGAAGAGGCCTTTCCCAATGCCATTTCTTTGTATGATAAAGACATTATGACAGGCAGAGGACGTGGAAAATATTGGTACAAAAATGAAGTAAGAGGAGAAGCAGAACTGTTTTTGCGTGAACAAATGAGCCACTATTTTCCACATAATAAAATTGAATATATTGTTTGAGTTTTGAAAAATACAGTAATTGTGAATTTACTGTGTTTTTTTAATTGTTATTTAGTAAATTCACAAGGAAAGTAGTTGACAGAACATATAAAGTTATATAAGATAATTATAATTTTATTCTTTTTCTAAATGTGACTTCTTACATTTAGATTTTCCAAAAAAAGTATTGAAAAAAGTAAAAAATGATGATATAGTAAAGGTGCTGATAAATTGCCAATTATTTCACAATTTTATGGAATTGTAATTCAAATGTTTTTTGATGAAAATCGAAAACACCATGAAAAGCATTTACATGTAAGATATAATGAACAAGAAGCAGTCTATGATTTAAAAGGAAATATTTTAGAAGGACAAATTCCATACAAAAAAGGAAAATTAGTAGAAGCGTGGATTGCTATTCATGAAGAAGAATTAAATAGTTTATGGAATTTAATTCATGAGCAAGGTGAATTCTTTAAAATAGAACCTTTAAAATAAAAATGGAGGAAAAAATAATGTATATAGTGCCAAAGCCAATGAAAATAGAAATATTAGATAACTATCAAATAGGGATAAAATTTGAAAACGAAGAAAAGAAAGTTTTTGACATGAAGAAATACATAAATAAAAAATTTTATCAAAAATTAAGAAATGTAGAATATTTTAAAAAAGCAAAAATTTTTGGAAACACAATACAATGGGAAAATGGAGAAGATATAGCACCAGAAAATTTATACTATGATAGTGTAGCGAAAGAAGAATAAAAGATTAAAAGCACAGGTAATAGATTGAATTGACTGTGTTTTTTATTTTTAATAAAAATTTTAAAAAAAGTATTGACAAAAAATAAAAAAGCAGATAAAATAGACACAACAAAACGAACAACAATTCGAAGAACAAAAATTCAACAAGTTCGGAAAAGGAGTGGTAAAAATGAATTTAGTAAAACGAAAAACAGGGGTAAAAACTACTACAAAACCAGTAATTCAAAGGCATCCAGTTCCTGTGTTAGGAATTGACTATAAGGTGGAAATTATCTATCAAAACACAAAAATAACCGAACTAACTGTTGAAAACAAGACCATAAAAATCATACTTCCTAATCGTTATAAAAAAATGGATAATAAAAAGATATTAGACGTAGCAATTGATAAAATGTATGAACAAATTGCAAAAGTAGAAATAGAAAGAGCCATGGAAAAAACAAGAATTATGGTAGGGTTCGCACCAGAAGAATATGAAATAAAACCAATGAGAACATTGGGAAAATGTGAAAATAAGAAAATAATATTGCATCCAGAAATCGTAAAATATAGTCGTAACGTAATCGACTATGTTGTCTTGCATCAATATTGTCATCTAAAACACAAAAATCATACACAGGCATTTTTCAATTTGTTAAAAAGCTATTTACCAGACTATAAAAAATGTGAAGAAATATTATTAAATATATGAAAACAAAAGATTACGAAAGAAATATTAAAGAAATGTTCCTTGCGTAATCTTTTTAATACGCTAGTTAATGGAATAAAAATTAAATTGAAAACTTTTTCTAGTTCTTTACCATTAAATCTCGACAAAAAACAAATAAAGTGATATGATAATAGCATACGAATACATTGGGGTATCGCCAAGCGGTAAGGCATCGGACTCTGACTCCGACATTCCTAGGTTCGAATCCTAGTACCCCAGCCATTTTTTTAATACTAAAGTAGGAGGATAACCAATGAAAAATAGAAGCGGAATTACTTTAATATCGCTAGTCATTACCGTTATCGTACTATCGATATTAGCTTCCATTGCAACCTATAGTGGAGTAGAAGTTATTAAATCAGCCAAAATGAGTGCTTTTACAACAGAATTAAAAATAATGCAAACACAAGTTAACTCTTTATACCAAGAGGACCCGAACAAAATCTATGGAGAAGCAATTAACAGTAACGAAGAAGTAAAAAATCGAGCAGACCAAATATTTAAAGTAGAAGAGGCAGGGATTGCATCTTATGAAGGATATACGTATTGGAGTGCAGACTATATTAAAAATGAATTAAAAATAGAGGGCATTGAACAAAGCTTTTTTGTCAATCTTTCGAAAAGAAGCATTGTCAGTTTTGAAGGACTAAAATATGATGGTGAAAAATATTATACCCTAAGTCAATTACCAAATGGGTTATATAATGTAGATTATCAAGAGGAAAAAGAAGCAAAGCCAACCTTTACTATACAGGTAGAAACCTTGGGGATAAATAAATGGAGAGTATCGCTTCTTGCAATCCAATATGAGGGGTATATCAATAAATGGCAAGTAGCTTATCGATTAGAAAATAGAGATTATTGGAATACGACAGAAGATTTAAGCTTTGTAGTAAATACCCCAGGAAGATATCAAATTCAATTAATCAATGGAGAAATAAAATCAGAAGTAAAGGAACAAATCGTTGTAAATGACTATGCAAAAGAAGGGTTAAAGCTTTACTATGATGGAATTCAAAACACAAGAGAAGGAAATAATCCAGAAGCAACAACTTGGGAAGATTTAAGTGGAAATCAAAACGATGGTATCTTTACGAACATGATGAACATAGCTTCTGGCTATTATAGCTTAGAAGAACAAGGCTATGTTTTTCTTAAGGATAATTCTTATATAAGGACTACCAATAAAATAGGAATTACAGGAGATGCTAATTATACAATTGAAATCGTACTAAAACTGTGGGAAGAAGGAAGTGCTTCAACAGCTTCTACGAGTGAATTATCACAGCCAATTGGATGGGGAGCAACCGATAATATTGTTGGGACTTCAGGCGTATTTGGCTACCATAAAGGAACGAAAAAAGTAGGCTATGATTTTGCTAACAATAGTGTTTATACTAATGATGCCTATGATATAGTAGGGAAAACTTCCTATATGTCTTTTCGAAAAACAAAAGTAGGACCAATTGAACAGGGAAATACAGATATAGGTAAAATCAATTGTAATGGAAAAGATATGCTAAATACGTATACAGGAGAAGCTTCTTTTACGCCTAGTTTAGCGGATACAGAAGTACAAATAGGAGGAGCGATAGGACGAACAGAAAATCAAACAGGAACTTTTTGCGGTTCGATTCAAGCTATAAGAATTTATGATAGAGTATTAACAGAAGAAGAGGTACAAAGAAATTATCAAACAGATAGAATTCGTTTTAACATAGAATAAAGGTAACGTAGAGTTTTGCCCATACGAAGGCTTTACTTTTCGTAAAATTTACTATATAATAAACAAAAAATAAAGCGAGGAGAGATTGAAAATGCAAGAAAATAATAATTCAAATCAAGAAGTAGAAGAATTAGACATGAACCATCTAATGCAAATTAGAAGAGATAAATTAACAGAATTACAACAAGAAGGAAAAGACCCCTTTGCCATTACAAAATTTAATAGAACATACACAGCAGGCCAAATTAAAGATGATTATGAACAATTAGAACAACAAGACGTAACCGTTGCCGGAAGAATTATAGCCAAAAGAATTATGGGAAAAGCCTCTTTTTGTACAATCCAAGATAGTGATGAAAAAATTCAAAGTTATGTTAGTATCAATGATTTAGGAGAAGAAAGTTATAAGGCTTTCAAAACATGGGATATAGGAGATATTATAGGGATTACTGGTTTTGTATTTAAAACAAGAACCGAAGAAATTTCAGTTCATGCCAAAGAAGTTACTTTACTAGCAAAATCCTTAAGACCTTTGCCAGAAAAATTTCATGGACTAAAAGACATTGATTTACGTTATCGTCAAAGATATGTTGATTTAATTATGAACCCAGAAGTGAAGAAAACCTTTGAAATGAGAAGTAGAATTGTAACAGAAATCCGAAGAATATTAGATGAAAAAGGCTATTTAGAAGTAGATACTCCTATGCTAAATACCATATCAGGAGGAGCAACAGCTAAACCATTTATTACGCATCACAATACCTTAAATCTTGATATGTACCTAAGAATTGCTACCGAATTAAACTTGAAAAGATTAATCGTAGGTGGGTATGACAAAGTATATGAAATGGGAAGAATTTTTAGAAATGAAGGGATGGATATCCGTCACAATCCAGAATTTACAACCATTGAATTATATGAAGCCTATAGCGATTATCATGATATGATGGATATGGTAGAAGAATTATTCTCAAAATGTGCCATAAAAGTACAAGGAACTACTAAAATTACTTACCAAGGTCAAGAAATAGATTTAACACCAGGTTGGAAGAGAATTACTATGATAGATGCTATCAAAGAAGCTTGTGGAGTGGATTTTAATCAGATTAATACCGACGAAGAAGCAGTTGCTTTAGCCAAGGAAAGAAACCTTGAAATTCCTGATAAAACCAAAGAAACTAGAGGAGACGTAATTAGTTTATTCTTTGATGAATATGTAGAAAAAACATTAATACAACCTACTTTCATTTACGATTATCCAGTTGAAATATCACCACTAGCAAAGAAAAAGAAGGAAGACACTAGATTAACTGAGAGATTTGAAGTATTCATTGGAGGCCGTGAATATGGTAATGCTTTCTCTGAATTAAATGACCCAATAGACCAATATGAAAGATTTAAAAAACAAGTAGAGGCAAGAAATGCAGGAGATGAAGAAGCTGGCATGATGGATGATGATTTTATTCAAGCTTTGGAAATTGGCATGCCTCCAACAGGTGGTTTAGGAATTGGAATAGACAGATTAGTTATGTTATTAACAGACAGTGCTTCAATTCGAGATGTTTTATTATTTCCAACTATGAAACCTTTAGGAACTATAAATGAAAGTAAATCCTTAAAGAATGCTTAAGAAAGCTAGGAGGTAAAAATGATTTTAGAAAACAAATTAAACATTACTGACCAAGCAGAACTAGCAAGAGAGGAAGAGAGAATTAGTAAAACACGTGCTAAAGAAATGTTTGAAGAAGGATATTTAGATACATTAAAACCAGGTACCTTTGAAGCTTTAAAGAAAATTCATAAATTTTTATTTG
This sequence comes from uncultured Clostridium sp., assembly GCA_947574235.1. Classification (GTDB taxonomy): domain Bacteria; phylum Bacillota; class Clostridia; order TANB77; family CAG-508; genus CAG-269. Next base: position 12,641 of record CANPIU010000017.1, read on the forward strand.
GAGAAATATATGATTTTGCAGGAGAGATAAGAAAAGTAAATATGGCAAAGGGGAATTTTAGATTTATACCTCTTGCTTATTTAGAAGAAGCGATTAAAAATATTGAAAAAATGCCACAATCAACCTATGAAGAAATAATTGAAAAATATGTGGAAATGAATATTGCCCATCCATTTAGAGAAGGAAATGGAAGAAGTACAAGAATTTGGTTGGATTTAATTTTAAAAAAAGAATTGAATTTAGTAGTAGATTGGAACAAAGTTGATAAAACAGATTATTTACTTGCTATGGAACGTAGCCCTATTAAAGATATAGAAATTAAAGAATTATTAAAACAAAGTTTGACCAATAAAATAGAGGATAGAGAAGTATATATGAAAGGAATTGACAATAGTTATTTGTACGAAGGCTATTTATTATTTAAGACAGATGAATTATAATAGGAAAATAGAAAACAAAGGAGATTATAAATGTTTAACTTTTCATTTGATAAAAGAATTATCTATATCATAATAGCTATTATGATATTATCAACCGTTTCACAATATATAACCAATCCAGGAGCATTATTTGCCTTATTGGTAAGTGTACCAGGCGTATTAATTGCTATTACTTTCCATGAATTTGCTCATGGTTATGCCGCTTATAAATTAGGAGACAATACAGCCAAAAACGAAGGAAGACTAAGCTTAAATCCCTTAGACCATTTAGACCCAGTTGGAACCTTAATGTTATTATTAGCAGGATTTGGATGGGGAAAACCAGTACATGTAAACCCTACTCAATATACAAGAAAAATATCCATGGAAAAAGGAGAAGCCATTGTATCAGTAGCAGGACCGTTAATGAACATTGTACTAGCTTTCCTGCTTGCCTTAATCTATGGGGCTCTTGTTAAATTTGCTAGTATAGGATTTTTACTATCTACTGTGGGAAATATCATCAAATTAATGTTAGCAGCAGCTATTGCTACCAACATTGGACTAGGCGTATTTAATTTAATTCCATTGCCACCATTAGACGGTTCTAAAATTATCATGCCATTTTTGCCTTACAATGCAAAGCAATGGTTTAGAAGTAATGAGCAAATATTCTATGTTATCTTTGTTGTAATATGGATAACAGGAATTGCAAGCCTTATTATAACACCACCAATCAATTGGATTTCAACAGGCATTATGACAGTAACCCAAATGATTTTTGGAATTTAAAAAAGGAGAAACTATGGAAAAAGATATACTAACCATGCGGAATTGAATCAAGTTGTGACGAGACCTCTGTTGCCATCGTAAAAAATGGTAGGGAGGTTCTTTCCAATGTAATTGATACACAAATACCAATTCACGAAAAATATGGAGGCGTAGTTCCTGAAATTGCTTCTAGAAATCACATTGAAGCCATTTCTAGAGTGACGAAAAAGGCCTTAGAAGAAGCAAAAGTAGAATTATCAGAAATGGATGCCATTACACCAACTTATGGTCCAGGTCTGGTAGGGGCATTGCTCGTTGGACTTTCTTATGCCAAGGCATTAGCCTATGCCTTAGATTGTCCCTTAGTAGGAGTCAATCATCTACAAGGGCATATTGCCTCTAATTATTTAACCTATCAAGAACTAGAACCACCATTTTTAGGAATTATGATGTCAGGAGGGAATACCCAAATTGTACACGTAAAATCCTATACAGAGTGTGAAGTCTTAGGAAGAACCAGAGACGATGCCATTGGAGAGGCTTTTGATAAAGTTGCCAGAGTAATCCGGCTTAGGCTATCCAGGAGGACCTAAAGTAGACAAATTAGCACAAGAAGGAAAGCCAACCATTGCCTTACCCAAAACACATTTTGACGAAGATACTCTAGATTTTAGCTTTAGTGGCATAAAAACGGCAGTGATTAATGTACATCATAAAACACCAGATATTAATAAAGCTGATTTATGTGCTAGTTTTCAAAAAATCGTAACCGAAACCTTAATGGAAAATGTAGAAAAAGCCATACAAAAAACAGGAATAAAAACCATAGCATTAGCAGGAGGAGTTTCTTGTAATTCTTATATCAGAAAAGAATTCTTAGCACTAGAGGAAAAAGGAATTAAGGTATATATGCCAGAATTAAAACTATGTACCGATAATGCAGCCATGATAGCCTCTGCTGGTTATTATAATTATATTGCTGGAAAAAGAGATACCTTAGACTTAAATGCTATACCAAATTTGAAACTGTAAAAGGAACGGAGAAAGTAAATGTCAATTTATACCATAGGAGACCTTCATCTATCCTTTCATGAAAATAAACCAATGGGAATTTTTGGAGAAAATTGGGAGGGACATGAGGAAAAAATAAGAAAAGACTGGGAAGAAAAAGTAACAGCAAATGACCTAGTAGTAATACCAGGTGATTTTTCGTGGTCTACTTATTTAAAAGATACCTATGAAGACTTTGCCTACTTAAATGATTTGCCAGGAAAGAAATTATTGTTAAAAGGAAATCACGATTATTGGTGGACAACCGTAACAAGTATGAGAAAATTCTTACAAGAAAACGACTTTGAAACCATCGATTTTGTTTATAATACAGCTTATGAGTTTGAAAATTATATCATAGCAGGAACAAGAGGTTGGGGGCAAAATGAAGAAGGGGACGATAAGAAACTACTAAAAAGAGAAGTAGCAAGATTAGAATTATCGCTAGAAAAAGCAATCGAATTAAAAGGAAATCAAGAAAAAGAAATGATTGTATTTCTTCATTATCCACCAATTATCCATAGTAACTTAATCAATCATGAGATGAGTGAATTTGTAAAAGTATTGAAAAGATATGAGATAAAAAGATGCTATTATGGTCATCTGCACAGTAGTTCGATTCGAGAGGCAGTAGAAGGAAACTATTATGGTATTGATTTTAAATTGGTGAGTGCAGATGGATTGGACTTCAAATTATTAAAAATTTAGGAGGAATTAGGGGGGACACTCTTAAAAAAGAATAAAAAAGGACTGTCCCTTCAATCCCTAAAAGAGGGATTTTAAGGAACGACCCCCTAATCCCTCTTTTTAAGGAGAAGGAAATGGACCTAGATAAAGACGTAAAATATGTAAAAGGGGTTGGACCTAATCGTGTTCAATTATTGAATAAATTAGGAATATTTACTTTAAAAGATTTAATTACCTACTATCCAAGGACGTATGAAGATAGAAGCATACCAAAGGCAATAACAGAGTGTGTTAATGGAGAAGAAGCATTAGTGGAAGGAATTGCTTGTGGACGAGTTTCTGAAATTCGATTAAAAGGAAAGACGATGCAACGATTACTGGTTAGAGATGAGACAGGAGGTTGCACGATTACTTGGTTTAATCAAAGCTATTTGAAAAATAAATTTAAAGCAGGGGAAAAGTATAAATTTTATGGAAAAGTTACGAATAATTTTGGAAAGATAACAATGACTTCTCCTGTATTTGATGAAAAAGATAAAAATTTTAACACGGGAAAAATTATTCCGTTATATCCTTTGACATATCAACTGTCACAAAATGTTTTAAGAAAGATTATGGAAGCGGGATTAGCTGAAGTAGAAGGAAACTTACAGGAAACCTTGCCAACCTATTTGTTAGAAGAATATGGCTTAGAAGAAATAAACGAAGCGGCAAGACAAATTCACTTTCCAAAAGAATTGAAGGATTTTGAAAGGGCTAGAAAAAGATTAGTTTTTGAAGAATTGTTGTCTACACAATTAGCACTACTTACTTTGAAGAATAGCTATCAAAGTGAGGGAGAGGGAATTGCGTTCGATAAAAAGGTAAAAATGTCGGAGGTAATCAATGAATTACCATTTCGACTAACGAAAGCCCAACTTAGGGTATTAGAGGAAATTGATAGTAATATGGAAGCCAAAACTTCTATGAACCGTTTATTACAAGGAGACGTTGGCTCAGGAAAAACAGTAGTGGCTATGTGTGCAGCTTATAAGGCGGTTAAATCTGGTTATCAAGCAGCTATTATGGCACCAACAGCAATTTTAGCGACACAGCATTTAGAAAAATTTCAAAATATTTTAGAGAAATTGAACATTAAATGTGAATTACTAATTTCAGGAATTAGTAAAAAGAAAAAAGAACAATTGCTAGAAAGATTAGCTAAGGGAGAAATTGATATTTTAATTGGAACTCACGCTATTATCGAAGAAAATGTAGTTTTTAAAAAATTAGGCTTAGTGGTAACAGACGAGCAGCATAGGTTTGGGGTAAAACAAAGAACGAAAATAGCAGAAAAAGGGGTAAATCCAGATGTATTAGTTATGACAGCAACCCCGATACCAAGAACCTTGGCTTTGATTTTATATGGAGATTTAGATATTTCTATTATTGATGAGTTGCCACCAAACCGAAAAAAGATAGAGACTTTTGCTGTTAATAAAAAGATGACAGAAAGGGTAAATGGTTTTATCGAGCAACAAATGAAAGAAGGAAGACAAGCTTATATTGTATGTCCTTTGGTAGAAGAAAATGAAGAATTAGATTTAGAGTCAGTTGAAGAATTGTATGAAACTTATGCCAAAGAAATTTTTCCACAATATAGAGTGGATTATATTCATGGTAAAATGAGACCAAAACAAAAAGATGAAATCATGGAAAGGTTTAAATTAGGAGAAATTGATATTCTAATTTCAACCACTGTAATAGAGGTTGGTGTGGACGTACCCAATAGTAATATTATGGTGGTAGAAAATGCAGAAAGGTTTGGTTTAGCCCAGTTGCACCAATTGAGAGGGAGAGTAGGAAGAGGCGATTATCAATCGTATTGTATTTTAAAATATGAAGGCAGAAGTGAGACGATGAGAGAAAGGATGAAGGTAATGTGTAGCACCAATGATGGCTTCATCATATCGGAAAAAGACCTAGAACTACGAGGCTCAGGAGACTTTTTTGGAACGGTTCAACATGGATTACCAGAATTTAAAATAGCAAATTTATTTGAAGATATGCCAATTCTTAAGTCAGTACAAGGAATTGCAATGCAAATATTGAAGGATGACCCAAAACTGGAAAAAGAAGAAAATGTTTTACTAAAGAATTTAATAAGAAATAAGTTTATGAAAAGGATAGAGATATAAACAAGGAAATCCTTTGAAAGGCAGAGGGATTTCCTTGACTTTTTACCTAGATAATAGTATGATTAAGAAGGAAAAAGAAAAAGGATGTTGATGGAAATGTGGCAAGTAATTGTAAAATTAGCAGGAGCAATCATTGTTTTGTTAGGTATTATTTTAGTATATGATGCACGTATTATTACTAAGAAGTTTTTTGGGTTTGGAGACCAAAATGAAGGGGCACAACGGTTTGAAGATTTTGGGTTTTGTTATTGCTATAGTAGGTGGATTGATTCTATATTTTGTGTAAAAAATGAGGGGCATAGTAACGTTGATATAACATTGGATTTATAGTTACCTATTTATGCAGAAACAGATAAATAGTTGCCAGTATGTTAAATAATTTAGTTTGTTAGCAAACTTTAAAAAAGTATTAAAATGGCTTGACAATAGAAGCCTAAATATGCTATGATATCTATTGTCAAGTTCATATGCGGTTGTGGCGGAACTGGTAGACGCGCTGGTCTTAGGAACCAGTGTCAACGACGTGGGGGTTCGAGTCCCTTCAACCGCACCAGATTGTAGTAAATATCAAGGGTTTGTAACATTTCTCTTGATATTTTTTTGTACGATATTGAATAATATGAATTTTAATGATACAATGCAAAAAAGAAATACAAATAGCTTACAAAGGAGAAAAAAGTGAAACCAGAGATTGCAATGAAAATAAACCGAAGAATATTTCCAATCTATAAAGGTTTTGGATGGGACCCATTATTTTATAGTGCCATTATATTTATATTTTTAACAGAAATAAAAGGAATAGCACCAGCAAAAGTAATGTATGCAGAAGCCATCTATTCCTTATTTTTGTTATTATTACAAATACCAGCCACTGTTCTAATTGAAAGAATAGGAAGTAGAAAATCCTTAGTATTAGGAACTATTTTAGCAACTATCCAAATTACCATGATGATATTCATAAATAACTTCACCTTTTTAATCCTTGCTTATTTCATGTCAGCCTTTGGAAATGCCATAAAGGACGTTGCTAGAAATACACTACTATATGAGTCTACTAAAATAGGCAAAGGAAAAAATTCATTTGGAGCAATCAATGCAAAAGGTTCTTCTTTAAGTTACATTATTAGTGCGACTACCTCAGTAATGACAGGTTATTTATTTGTTATCAATCCCTATTTGCCACTTATTCTTTCTAGCTTAATGTCTAGCTTGGCAGTAATCATAGCCTATCGATTTGAAGAAGTGGAAGAAAAGAAAGCAAAGAAAACAACCATAAAGGAAATGATAGAAGAAGATAAGCAGGATTTTAAGATGATTATTAAATCCCAAAGATTAAGAGCCCTATTCTTATTTACTTCTATATTTTCAGGGGTGTTGATAATGATTTCTACCTATGAAAAAAGTCTATTAACCGAATTACAAATAAAGCCACAATATTTTGGAATTATCCTTGCAATCTTACCGATAATGCAATGTTTTTCAGTAAGATACCAAGACAAAATTCATAACACCTTTAAAAATAAAACTTTAACCATTATTGCTATTCCAATTTTTCTTTCTTTTATCATGATAGGAGTTGTTACTAGTTTAAACTTGAATTTTTGGATAACCATAGCAGTTGTTATGCTAGCTTTTTGTATCCATCACTTCTTTCGAGGACCTTATTGGGTGTTAGAAGATAGATATGTTACTAATTTTACCGAAGAAAATAGCAGAGTAAAAGTGTTATCAGTAAATAACTTAATAAAAAATATAGGACAAATAGTAATTAACTTTTTAGGAGGATTATTGCTAGAATTTAATACAACAAGTAAATCGTATTTAATCGTAGGGGTAGTAGGACTAATTGTTATTTTTCTAGTATTATTATATATGAAAAAAAGAATTGGACTAAAACCAGAAGAATATGGGAGGTAGGTATGGAAAAAAATATCTTAATCATAACAGGTGGAAGTAGTGGTTTAGGGCTAGAATTAGTAGAACAAGCTATCAATAGAGGTCTTTATGTCTGTAATTTAGCACGTAATGAAGAAAAAATGAAAGAATTAGAAGCGCTTTTTAAAGAGAACTACAAAGGTTTTATTGGGGATATAGCCGATGAAGAATTTGTTATCAATGCTATCCAAGAAATAGCCAAAATAGGAAATATTGCTTATTTAATAAACAATGCCGAGAAGGCATGTTTTAAAGAACCATCACAGTATACGAAAGCAGACATAGAAATGTCATTAACAGGTTTAAAAGGGATGATATTGTGTTCGACTCAAACCTTAAAAGTTAAAAACGAAACAGACTTAAAAATCGTAAATATAATGTCTTCAGCTGCCTTAAAAGGAAATAAGCAAGAAGCATTATATTGTGCAGCAAAATGGGGAGAACGTGGCTATACAGAAAGCCTAAAAGTAGCCTATAAGGGAAGTAGTGTCAAAATTATAGGGGTGTATCCTGGAGGGATGAATACAGAATTTTGGGAACATAATAGAGACTATGTTACACTAGAAAAATCAAATTCATTTATGCCACCAAAAGAAGTAGCCACTGTCATTTTAGATAATATCATGAAGTATTCTAAGGTAAAGGTAGCAGATATCATAATAGAAAGAAATTGATAAATAAAGTAGAAAGGGGGAGAGGTCTATTATGAAAAGCGATTTAATACACTTTTTTGGAACAACAGGAAGTAAAGAATTATTTTTCAATAAAATTCGATTATCTGGAGGACTCTATTTAGATATAGATGATACTAAACTAATCATTGACCCAGGTCCTGGAACATTTTATCCATATATCAACCATTATGAAAAGGAACTAGATGGAATTATTTTATCTCATGTACATATTGACCACTCTAATGACTTAAATCTATTTGTGGAACTTATGACAGATGGTGGAGAAAATAAGAAAGGAACGCTTTTGCTACCAAATCAGGCGTTAGAAGATAGAGTATTACAACCATATCTTGCAGGTTTTCCAGAAAAACTTGAGGTAATAAAGCCGAAAAATCAATATCAAATAAAAAATATTGAAATTACAACTTCAATAGAACACAGGCATGGGGTAGAAAATTATGGGTTTACAATCAAAACCAAAAATCATCTGATAGGCTTAGTAACAGATACAGGATATTTTCCAGAACTGTTGGACTCCTATTCAAAATGTGAAATCTTAATTATCAATGTTCCTTATTATAAGCAAAATAAGCCAAAGCCTAAACATTTAGATATAACAAATGTAGAGGAATTTATCCAAGAGATATGACCTAAGAAAGTAATACTTACCCATTTCAATAAAAATATGATAGAAAATCATCCAGCAAAAATAGCAGAAGACTTAAGTAGAAAATATGAAATAGAAGTAGTAGCAGCAGAAGATGGGATGATAGTAAGATTATAGAAAGAGAGAAAAAAGATGGAGCCAATTAATATTTTTGATTTTGACGGGACCTTAACAACCGATACTTGGCCTAAATTTTGGGTATGGGTTAAAAAATTCGGTTATTTTGGAGAAAAAAGAAATGAAGTTTTGGAAAAGGCACTAGCAGAATATAGAAAAACACATACTGGTAATTCATTAGAGACGTTCTTTGCTTTTTTCAACGATTTATTAGTATTAAAAAAAGAAAGCATTACCCATAGTGAACTAATGGAGGGAGAGAGGTACATTGAATATAATCCAGGAGTTAGACAGTATCTTGAAAAATCAATGGTCAAAAATTATGTTGTTTCTGGAGGCTTAAAGGAATTTTTGGAAAATCTTGAAATAGCAAAGTATTTTAAAGGAATTTATGGTACGTCTATACAACAAAATGAACTAGGAGAAATGATAGGAATAGGAAAAGCAATGACAGATGATAAAAAGATAGTAGCAATTCGTGAGATAGTAAGACAAAATCATAGGCAAGAAGAGGACTGTCGTAATGTTTATTTTGTAGGAGATGGTGCTACAGATGCAGCAGCTATGAGGTTTGTGCATAACAATGGCGGAAAAGCAATTTTTGTGTATCAGCCAAAGCAAGAAGATGCCTTATATCATGAAAATCAAAGAATTTATGAAAGATTAAAGGCAGAAGGTATGGTGGACTATTGCTGTGTAGCTGATTATAGGGAGGGAAGTGAACTTTCTAATATTTTGCAAAGGATAAGACAAAGAGAGGAAATAGGAGAAGAAAGATAAATAAGACGCTATGCATTTAACATAGCGTTTTATGATTGCAATTTGAATTGGCTTGCTAACTTATCAATGGTGATACCACCTTGATTTTTCCAATCAATTTCAATGGCATTAAATCTTTCATCTTGAAAACAATTTAACAAATGAATATCATTAGGTTCTAAAGTAAAATCTAGAGAGGATAAATTATCATCAATATTTTGCAAAGTAGTAGTTTTTACGATAGGTTTTAAATTTTTTTCTTTTACCAACCAATTTAGTAAGATTTGATTTTGAGTTTTATTATATTTTTTGGCTAAATCAACTAAAAAAGGATAATTCATTTTAGCAATTTGATTTCTTCTTAAGGCTTGATAACAAACAAATTGGATATTATTTTGCTTACAAAAATCAAGCAAACCTATATTTTCGTAATATTTACACTCTAAATTGTAAACTCCTTCAAAACTCGTTAGGGTAAAATGTTTTTGCAATTCTTGTAATTCTTTTAAGGAAGTATTACTAGTAGCAAGAAAACGAACTTTTCCTTTTTCTATTAAGCGATTGATTTCTTCGTAAGTACTTAGTAAAGGGATTTTAGAAACATAAGAATTATGAACTTGCAAGGCATCAACATAATCGATATGCATACGTTTTAAATACTCATCTAATTGTTTTTCAATGTCTTCCCTTTTTTCGATATAAGCTTCTAAATGACAAGTAAGAAAAATATCGTCCTTTTTTACTTTTTGGAAGAAATGATACAAAAAATCAACGACTTTGCCATTATCATACAAAAGACTAGTACTCATGAGATTTTGACCTTTTGAAACAGAATACAAAAGGGCTTGTAGGGTTTTTTCTTTGTTTTCTAAATTAAGATTGTAGGTACCAATTCCAATGGGATTAGTATGATTAATATCTAACATAGATTAACCTCCTTTACGTAAAGGTAGTATACCAAAATTACAGTTGCTTAGCAAGACAGTCTGGTAATTTTACAAAAAATGTGATATAAGAATAGTAGCAAAGGGGGATATATATATGAGATTAGTTTTAGCGTCACAAGGATTTACGAATCCAGAAATAGCCAAAGCAGTAGGAGAAATGGTTGGAAAGCCATTAGGAGAAATAAATGTAGCCATTATCAATGAAGCTTATGTAGCACTTGCAGGAGGAAAAGATAAAAGATGGCTTATTCGTGAACTAGCACAACTTGAAAGTTATCTAGGAGGAAATATAGATTTTATTAATTTAAGAGTTTGTAGCAAAGAAGAAGTCAAACAAAGATTAGAAATAGCAGATATCATGTACATTGTAGGCGGAAAACAGATGGTATTGCCTCAATTATTTAAGGAGACAGGTTTTGATGAAATCGTAAAAGAATTTGCAAAAGAAAAAGTAGTAATGGGAACGTCAGCAGGGGCAATTGTGTTAGGAAAACAAATCGAGGAAGAGGCTTATTGGAAAGAAAGATATGGAATAACAAAGGAGGAAGTTGGTGAGAAAACGTTAGGTCTAACCAATTTCAATATTATTCCACATTATTTGCGTGGGGAGCGTAAGAAGTGGGATAGAGAATTTTATGAAAGAGTCTTAGAAAGAAACCCGTTTACGGTATATGCTTTAACAGATGAGCAAGCTATTATGCAAGAGGATAATCATATCAGTTTTGTTGGCGGGATGCCAGAAATTTTTGATTGAGGATGGAAGAAAGATGAGAGTTCCAGTAGAGAAAAATAAGGAATATGTTGTAGAAATTATAGACAATGGTTATGAGGGAGAAGGAATAGCAAAACTAGATAATTTTACTATCTTTATTCCAAATGGGCTAAAAGGAGAAAAGGTTAGAATTTTAATTGTAAAAGTGCTAACTTCTCATGCGTATGGAAAGTTATTAGAGATAATAGAGCCATCTAATTATCGAAGGAAGAGTGATTGTGAAACTTATAAGCGATGCGGTGGTTGCAGTTTAAGGCATGCGCAATATGAAGAAACTTTGAAAATGAAGCAAAATGCAGTGCAAAGTTTGGTCAACAAAACGTTAAAAAATAAGCTACAAGTACAGCCTGTATGTGGTATGGAAAATCCCTACCATTATCGAAATAAGGCACAGTATCCAATTGGAAGGGATAAAAATGGAAAGCCAGTTATGCGGTGTGTTTGCTAACAGAACGCACGAGATTGTTCCGATTCACAAATGCTTGCTTCAAAATGAAAAAACAGAGGAAGTGGCAAAGTTTGTTTTTGATTTTATGGTGAAAAATGATATTAGTATTTATGATGAAAAAACAGGAAAAGGCTTAATAAGGCACATTGTAACTAAAATTGGTGTTCAAACGAACGAGATTATGTGTGTTGTTGTGATTAATGGAAAGCAAATTCCAAAGGAGAAAGTGCTAGTAGCAGAAATCGTAAGTCATTTTCCGGAAGTGAAAACGATTATTAAAAATATTAATTTGAAAAATACTAATATTATTTTGGGTCAGGAAAATGTTACGTTGTATGGTAGTGGCTATATACAAGATAAGTTAGGTGAATATTGCTTTAAGATATCACCGTTATCTTTTTATCAGGTCAATCCAATTCAAGCGGAGAAGCTATATTTAAAAGGGGTAGAAGCAGCTAATATTGGCAAAGAAGATATTGTGTTTGATTTGTATTGTGGCATTGGTACGATTTCTTTGTTTATGTCTTGCTATGCTAAAAAGGTGTATGGAATTGAAATTGTAAGAGAAGCAGTGGAGATGGCTAAGGAAAATGCAAGCTTAAATCAAGTGGATAATGTGGAGTTTATAGCAGGAGACGTGGAAGAAGCTTTTGATGATTTGCTTCATCATAGAAAAGTAATACCAGATATTGTTATGGTAGACCCACCAAGAAAGGGTTTGGACCAAAGAAGTGTGGAGAATATTTTGGTATGGAAACCAAAACGATTGGTTTATATTAGTTGCAATCCTGCTACTTTGGTTAGGGATTTGGCTAAGTTGGAAGAGTTATATAGCATTAAGCGTATAGAGCCAGTAGATATGTTTCCGTTTACAAGCCATGTGGAATGCGTGGCAGTGCTACAACTGAAGCAAGACATGTAATGCTTGATTTTGATATGGTTTTAGAGATTATAACTTTTGAAGAAAAAGGCAGATTTGGAAAAGAAAAACATCAAAATTTAGGTGTGAAAGTTAAAGTAATTGCTTAAGTGGTAAGTGGAAACACACAAATTTATTTTTGGAAAATCGAGCAAAGTGTTTGAAATACTGGAAAATTTACGATTGTATCTATGGTAAGCATAACAGGTACTAGTTATGTTGATAAGTAAATATGAATTAAAGCTAGAAATTTCAAGAATTATAAAGAATTTATTAAAATAAGTTATAGAGAATCTTTATAAAATAGGTGTCAGTAGATATGTGCTGATGTCTATTTTTTTGTCCTATACATTTGTAAAATAATTCTAATCTCCAATAGAAATAATATCAAGAGTAAATAAACTCACTATCGTTCGCTCTTGACATTATTTCTATTTGAGATTTTATGGCAATTAAGCAAATGTAAGGATAAATATGTTTTGTAAATATTGGCAAAACACTATGAAAAATTGTTAAATTGTGATATAAATTAAGTGAATTACTAGATATAGTAAAGATTGGAGAAATAATGGAATTTAGAAAAATAAAAATAGAAGAATTTGAAAAATTAAAAAAATTGTTTCCTGATAATAAAGAAATGTGGATTAAGTATAAAAATAAAAGATTACAGCAGTTCGAAAAACAAGAAATAGATGTGTTTGTAATAGAGAATAATGAAAGTATTATTGGAGAAATAACAGTTAATTATAAAAGCCATCAATTAGAAACAGAAACAATACCTAATAGAAGAATATATTTAGAAGCGTTTAGAGTAGATAAAAAATATCAAGGACAAGGCTTAGGTCAAAAGCTAATAAATTATTGCTTAGATTATTTAACGGATATAGGGTATACTGAATTTACAATAGGTGTAGAAGATGATAATGAAATAGCAAAACATATATATTTTAAACTAGGATTTACAAATGCAATAGATAGAGGACATGGAGATGAATTTGATCCTAGTGAATATACTTTATATTTAAAATATATTGATAGATTTGAATTACAAAAGGATATAGAAATACTAATTAAAGAAGAAAAATTAGGTGATGTAATAAAAAGCATAACTAAAATAACAGGTGGATTATCACATAGAATGTATAAGGTAGTAACAGACAAAGATATATATGCAATCAAAGAATTAAATGCAGGAGTTATGAAAAAAGCAGAGGCATATTCAAACTTTGTATTTTCAGAGAAAGTAACTGATATTGCAAAAGAAAATGGAATTACAGCTATAGGAGCAATAAAACTTAAAAATAATGATATTATGAAAAAAATAAATAATAGATATTTTATGGCATTTGATTGGCTAGAAGGGAAAACATTGAAAGCAGAAGAAATAACAGAAAGTCATTGTGAAATAGTAGGAGAAACATTAGCTAAAATTCATAATATTGATTTTTCAAAAATTGAAGATAATGAAAGGAAAAATATTGATATAGAATGGTTTGATTGGAATAGTTATTTAAAATTGGCAAAGAAAGAAGACAAAGCTTATGTAGATATCTTAGAGAAAAGTATTGATTTATTATATGAATTAAATGAGAAGTCAAATGAAGCAATTAGGTATGCAAACAGTAATTTAATTATTAGTCATACTGATCTTGACAGAAAAAATGTAATATGGCAAGAATATAAACCATTTATTATAGATTGGGAAGCAAGTGGATATATCAATCCAACAATTGAATTAATACAAGTAGCTTGGTATTGGTCTGGTGGAGATGTTGAAAATTTAGACTATAAGAAATTTGAAATCGTAGTGAATAGTTATAAAAAATATGCTAAAAAAGAAATTGATAAAAGTATTGAAAAACTAATATATGCAGACATTTATAGTGGACTTGGATGGGTAAATTATAATTTTAAAAGGTCATTATGTATTGAGAACGAATATAAACAAGATGAGATTGAACTAGCTGAAAGTGAAATTATACAATCTATAGGAGAGGTTAAATACAATGTTAGTCAAATGGATAAAATGATAGAAATTTTAAAAAGATAATGTAGGAAGGAGAAAAATTATATGATAGAATCAAAAGGCTGGAATTGGAAAATTGTTAAGGATAATCAAGCGGAAATATGGAAAAATCCAAGTATAGAATCTTATTATTTATTAAATAGATGGAAATTACAAGATAAAAAGAAATTTCTTGACTTAGGTTGTGGATTAGGTAGACATTCAATTTTATTTGGTAAAAATGACTTTAATGTTAATTGTTTTGATATAAGTGAAGAGGCAATTAATAGAACTAAAGAATGGGCTGAACAAGAAAAATTAAAATTTGAGTATAATGTTGGAGACATGCTTAAGCTACCTTATAAAAATGAACAATTTGACTGTATTTATTGTAGAAATGTAATTTCTCATACAGATACAGAAGGAATGAAACAAGTCATTCAAGAGATTTATAGAGTGATGAAAAGAGATGGTGAATGTTATCTAACATTAGGCTCAAAAGATACATGGGGATTCAAACAAGAAGATTGGCCTTTGATTGATGAAAATACAAGATTAAGAATGGAAGAAGGACCTGAATATAAAATTCCACATTTTTATGTAGATTATAATTTAGTAAAGGAACTATTTAAAGATTTTGAAATTATTAATATATATCAAGTGGTAGATTATTATGAAGATGAGAAAGGATTATTTGATTCTTACCATTACCATGTTTTAATACAGAAAAAATAATTAAGGGGGAAGAAAATGGAATTAAAATTAGTAAAAGTAGAAGAAAAAGATAAAAATATAATATATAATTTAATGCAATTATATACATATGAACTTAGTTTTTTTGAAGATGAAACTGCAACATTTAGAATGCTAGATTCTGGATTATATGTAATGAATAAATATGTTGAAAGATATTGGCAAGAAAAAAGTAGACATCCATATATATTAAAATGTGATAATAAATTAGCAGGTTTTGTTTTACAAAGATTTAATGAAGAAAATATGAACGAAATAGCTGAATTTTTTATTCTTAATAAGTATAGAAAAATGGGAGCGAGTACGTTTATGGCAAATAAAATGTTTGAGTTATATAAAGGAAAATGGGAAGTTAGAACATTAATAAAAAATGAAAGAGCTCAGAAATTTTGGAGAAATACTATAAGAAATTTTACAAACAATAATTTTGAAGAAAAATATATTAGAGACAATTCAAGGCTAGCGTTCTATTTTGAGAGTTAAAAATAAAATATGTTGGAAACTTTCGTGAATTCTAAATCATTTACGAAAGTTTCCAACAAAAAACTGTAGCTTATATATTTCTATATAAGCTACATTCTAAATCATAACTGCTTACCGAAGTAAGCCTTCTCAGTCATCTAATAAAAGTATGATAGAAATTTTAACAAAAAACAATATTTTTTAACAAATTTTATATAAATACTTGCCGGAAACTCTCGTAAATGATACAATATTTACGAGAGTTTCCGGCAAAGGAGAGAAAAAGATGGAAAATATAAATATAATAAAAAAATTATTAGAGAAAAATAATGGGATAATAACAACAAAAGAGGTAGAAGATTTAGGAATTAATAGCAAAATTTTAACTAGAATGATTGAAAAAGGAATAATAGAAAGAGTTTCAAGAGGTGTTTATATAAGTACAGATACATTAGAAGATAAATATTTTATTACACAAGCTATTTGTAAGCGAGGAATATTCTCACATGAGACAGCTTTATATTTTCATGACTTATGTGATAGAACACCTATAAAATATCAATTAACAATACCAAGTTACTATAATAATGTATTGATTAAAGATAAAAATTATCAATTCTTTTATTTAAAAGATGAACTATATGAAATAGGTATAACAGAAATGAAAACACCTTATGGAAATAAAGTTAAAGTATACGATTTAGAGAGGACAATTTGCGATATTATTAGAAACAAGAGGAAAATAGAAATTGCATTATTTGCTGATAGTATGAAAAGATATGCAGAAAGAAAAGATAGAAATTCAATAAAGCTACATAAATATGCAAAATTATTTAATATAGAAAATGAAGTAAGAAAATATCTGGAGGTGTTATTATGATAGCAAAAAATAGAGCACAACTAAAAGCATGGATAAAAAACATGTCAGCAAAAGTTGAGGTAAATGAAAATATTATTTTACAAAACTATATGCTAGAAAGGTTATTAGAGAGAATTTCAGTATCAAATTATAAATATAAATTTGTATTAAAAGGTGGAATGCTAATAACAGCTATAGTTGGAATAGATATGAGAAATACACTAGATATGGATGCAACAATAAAAGGTTTTAATTTAGAAAAAGATAACCTTGAAAATATATTAAACGAAATATTTAGTATAGATTTAGATGATGGAGTGATTTTTGAATTTATAAATATAAAAGAGATAAGACAAGAAGATGAATATGGAGGTTATAGAGTATCATTAGATGCAAAATTTGATAAATTAGTTGTACCAATGAAATTAGATATAACAACAGGAGATGTAATTGTGCCAAAAGAAGTAAACTATAAATTTGGTTTGATGTTTGAAGATCGTTTTATAGAAATACTTGCATATAATATGGAAACAGTTATAGCAGATAAATTTGAAACTATAATTTCAAGAAATGTTGATACAACGAGAGCAAGGGATTTTTATGATATTTATATACTTTGGACTACACAACAACAAAACTTTGATAAAGAATTATTAGGACAAGCTATTGTGAAGAAATTTGAATACAGAGAGTCAATAGATAAACTAAATAATATAGATGAAATAATGGAAGTTATCAAAGAAAGTGATGTTCTAAAAGAGCATTGGAAAAATTATCAGAGTAAGTTTAGTTATGCAGAAGATATTAGTTATGAAGATACAATTAGAGTATTAGAAGAAATAGAAAATATAATAAAAAAAGTATAGAAGGTTAAAAATGAATGAAGAAGAGGTAAAAAATAAAATTGTTATTCCATTTCTAAATAGCATAGGATTTGATAGTAAACAATTAAGTTTTGAAAAAAGTTTTAATTTATGTTTAGGAAAGAGATTGTTGCCTAAAGAAGATATAAGTTTAAATGGAAGATTAGATATATTGGTTAAGTTTAATGATAATCCTTTTATGTTATTTGAATTAAAGAGAAATGACAAGAAATTAGATGAAAAAGATATTAAGCAAGCATTATCTTATTCAAAATTGATAGAAGGTATAGTGCCATATACAGTTTTAACTAATGGAGTAGAATTTAAAATCTATAATACTTTTTCTGAAGAAGAACTAGATGTAACCAATAAATTGGATGTAAACATTAAAAAAACAATGGAAGAATCTTTAAAGTATAGATTTGATGCTTTGAAAAATATCATTTGTTTTTCAGAAGAAAATTTATATAAAGTGTTAAGTAAAATTAATGAGAGTGAATTGAATAAATTAAGAGATAATAAATATATACCTGATATATATGTTGAAAGAGAGGAAGTTATAGAAACTTTTGAAAGATATTTAGATGATTCAACAACACAAATATTTCTTTTAAAAGGAGAATCTGGGACAGGAAAGACTAATGAAATATGTAGTTTAGTAGAAAACGAAATGAAAAGAAATATAGTATTATTTTATAATTCATGTTATATAAATAAGCCTATAATAGAGAATATTGCGGAAGACTTTAATTTGAGATTTTCAGAACAATTATCACCTAGACAGTTATTTGAAAGAATAGATTCAATTGCAAATGAAACTAATAAAAAAATTTTAATTTTTATAGATGCAATAGATGAATTAATAGCTTTTAAAAATCCAATTATAGAAATAGATAATTTTTTAGATTGTATAAAAGATTTCTCCAATATAAAAGTATGTTTTTCGTGTAGAAGTTCTTATGAAGAAATGTTTGATAATATTAGAGGTGTAAAATCTAATTTTTCGATTATGAAGAAAAAGAGTATAGAATTACAAAAGTTCAATACATATCAAAAAGAGCAAATTATTCAGAAGTATTCGAAATTTTATAATGTTATAGTTGAAGAAGATATAAGAAAAAGTTTGATAAATGATGTTAATAATGGATTCTTATTTAAAATTATATTTCAAACATATAATAATAGTGTACTACCGAAAGAATATGAGGAAAAACAAATTTTTGAGAAATATATAGAATTGATATCTGTAAATAATTCATTTGATACAGAGGAATTTTTAGAGATTTTAAAAATAATAGGAGATATGTTTATAAATGCAAAGATAGATGAGAATAGGTTTATTAGTATAAAAGAAAGTGAATTAGATAAAAGAATTAATAAAAGCAAAATCACACTAAAATTAAAAGATTTGTATGCAAACAATATATTAATAAAAAGTTTAGATAAAGACGAAGTTGTTTATTTAGAAATGTATTATAGACCATTATTGTATTACATTATTACATTTATATGTGAAGAATTGGATGAAAGACGAGGAGAAGAATTAGAGAAATCTTTAATTAAACTGAACAATAACAATGAAACAAAAGAGGCATTAGAATGGTTTAAAAAATATATAAAAGATTCACAGTATAGTAGTATATTAAACTATAAAAAAGAATATGCAAAAAATATTTTAGTAGAATATAGGAATATGATAGAGAAATATTGTCCAAATTTAAAAGATAGATTTGAGCATGGAACAGATATTAATGATATAGGCATAATTACAGATAATGGTAAAGATTATTTATCATTTAGTAACTATAGTTTTTTTATGAATAATAATAATGATGATGATGTGAAATTATTAGACATTAAAGAAAATTGGCTTCAGTATGGAACTAACTATCGTTCAAGTTCTCGTGGGAAAATTACAAGTGAGAAAATTTTTATTGATAGATTGTCAAAAATTGTAAAAAATAGACAATTGGTAGAAAATGACTGTAAAAACATTTTAAAAGAAGAAATTTTAGATTTTATAATGAAAAACCCATTAATGTTTGGCTATTCTAAAGATATTTGCAGAAACTTTTTTCCAAATTATAACGAATTAATTCCTATTGATTTGACTCAATTGAAGAACAAAGCATTACAATATATGGCTAAAATTCTTTATGAGTCAAATGAAAACCAAATAACTAAAGAAGAATATATAGAAAAAGTTATAAAACATGAAATTGAATTGCCAGAGGTTAAAATTTCTAGCAGTAATATGTACTTGTCAAGTATGATACAGGTAATAGAATACTACTGTAAAGAATATGGAAATGTTATAGATGAATTACCATGGAAAATTCCAAAAGTTATAAATGAAAATCATACAAGTAATTGGATTTCTGATATTGTAATAGAGAAATTTTCATTAGATGAATTGGAGTTATATATTAAGGATGTAGTTACAAAATCTATAAATGAGTATATTATATTTATTGAAAATAATTTTCAGGAAATAAAAGATATGTTTAAATTATATTTATATATGAAAAATGGAATAATAATAGACTTTTTATTGTTAAAAGATCAAGATGGAAAGTTTGGCAAATATTCATCACACATTCAATATAGAGATAATTCAAAAGAAAATAAATTAATTATAAATTATGAATATAGAGAAGAAAAATGGAATAATCAGTTTTTGAATGAAAGTGATGAATTTATTAGGCAAATAGCTGGAGGATTAAGTGAATATTTTTTTCATTCGTTTGAAGCAAGTAATTCGGGCAATAATAAATATTTTGTAATAAAAAATATAATTTATAATTATTTAGAGAGCGATTTTAAAAAAATAGAAGAATACTTTAAAAGTGAAAGCTAAAGGCAGGAAAGCGACATTAACATATCGCCTATACACATAGAAGGACAAGCCTTCAAGAGTTAATAAAAGAACAAAAATTATATTAGACATAGAAAATAGAGAATAAAAAGGGAATTGATTTTACAAAAATGCGATAATATAATGATAGCATGAAAAAAGAGCAAAGAGATTAGAAAAATTCTAGATTCTTTGTTCTTTTTCGTTACACATATACCTGTTGACACTAAATCAAAGATTTAGACAACAGGATTTTCAAATTTAAAGAAAAGGAGCAATTTCATGCTACATGATTACAATATTGAAATTAATAACTCTAATGAGTTAAAAGATAATACTATGCTAAATTGTAGCATGGAATTATCACTCTTAAATAATTTACTTAGAGAAAATTTAATAATTGGTTCGAAGCAACAAGAAATAAAAAGAAAAATACTAAAAGATTACAAACTTTTATAATTTCAATTTACTTTTTATCTAAAAAATGATATAAAATTATTAAGTTTTATCTCTAGGAGGAATGGAGGTTTAAATGAAAATTAACAATAAAAATAAAAAACTGTGGTAGGTATTATCTCAAATCAGTCAAAGCTGTAAAAAATGAAACAAATCCACAGTGCAAATATATATATATATAATTTTAAAAGAAAGACTAACTATTAATTGTCAATAGATTTATTAAAAATTTTTTAATAGATTT
>CANPIU010000018.1 GCA_947574235.1 uncultured Clostridium sp.
ATGTCCCAAATGCACAAAAATGTGCAAAAGGAAACGTCCCTATTGAACAAAGGAGAGGGAAATGAGAGTAATCATTGCAGCAGCTGGAACAGCTGGACATATTAATCCAGGAATTGCAATTGCTAATAAAATAAAACAAGAAGAGAAAAATTCAGAGATTATCTTTATAGGGACGACAAGAGGTTTGGAAAATGATTTAGTACCAAGAGCAGGTTTTGAATTAAAGACGATTGAAGCCTATGGCTTAAGTAAAAAACTGACAATGGATAATCTAAAAAAAATGTATAAGACGTTAAAAGGATATGGAGAAGCTAAGAAAATCATACAAGCTTTTAAGCCAGATATTGTAATTGGAACTGGTGGCTATATTTGTGGAGCGACGATTTTGGCAGCTAACCGTTTGAAAATTCCAACTATGCTACACGAAAGTAATAGCTTTCCAGGAAGAGCCGTTAAAATGTTAGCCAAAAAGACAGATACGATTTTGGTTTCTTTTCAAGATGCGATTCCAAGAATTAAAAATGCCAAAAATGTAGTCTATACAGGAACACCTGTAAAGATAAGAAAGCAAAATTATGGTATGAATGAAAAAAGTAGTATTTTAAAAGAAATTGGTGTACAAGGAACAAAACCAATTGTATTAGTTTCTGGCGGAAGTCAAGGGGCACAAAAGATTAATGAAGCAATTTTAAGTATTATCCAAAACAAGAAAAATAAGAATTATCAAATCATATGGGCAACTGGTCCAAAGCAATATGATAAAATGAAAGAAACCTTAGAAAAAGATGGGCTTTCGATTGAAAAAATAGAAGGCATTAAAATGATGCCATATATTTATGATATGGAAAAAATGATGAACGTAATTGACATAGCCCTTGGAAGAGCTGGTGCTATGACAGTAACAGAGATTGCTAATTTAGGAAAACCTTCTATTTTGGTGCCACTTCCTAATGTAAGTCATAATCATCAGTTATATAATGCTAAGGTTTTGGAGAAAGTAGGAGCTGCTAAAATTATCTTAAATGATGAGTTAACAGGCGAGAAATTAAATCAAGTGATTGAAGAAATGATTTTAGATAAAGAGAAGTTAGAAAAGATGGGAGAAAGTGCAAAAAAGGTTGCGACGCAAAATGTGGAAGATAAGATTTATCAAGAAATTCAAAAACTTTTATCGATACCATAAATTGAAAAGAAAAGGGAAGAAAGAAAATGCTTAAAAACATACAATTCAATAAAATTATATTAGTATTATTTATCATTGGAATAATTATTATTAGTGGGCTTGGAATTTATTTTCTAAACTCACTACAAACTTTAAAGGAGCAAATGCAAGTAGGACAAGTTGTTGATATGCAAGAATTACAAAATAAAACCACTTGGATTTTGGGAATAGCAGCAACGGTATTTGCTATGGTAGGAATTATGACAGCTATGTTTTTATCAAGATTTGTAATTTATCCGATTAACAAATTAATCGAAAGTGCAGAAAAAATCACAGAAGAAGAATTGCAAAAGGGAAAAAAGAAGTCCAAAAAAGGAAAAGCTAAGAAAAATTTAGAAAATGTGCTAGGGATTATGACCACAGAATTGAAAGATAAATTAAGTGAGGTATCGACGCAAAAAAATCAAATTGAGACAATTTTGCTTCATATGACAGATGGAATTATTGCCTTTAATATGAAAGGAGAAATTATCTTAATCAATCCAGCAGCCAAAAAATCATTAAGTATCAGGCCAGAAGATAATACCTTTGAAGATATTTTTGAGAAGTTTAAACTAGATATTAATATGGAAAAAATTATCTATCTAGAAAGTTGGACTTCAACAGAACAAAGAATTCAAGTAGAAGACAAATATATGAACGTATTTTTTGCCCCTTTCAAAAATGAGACAGATAGACCAGATGGGGTAATAGCTGTAATTCAAGACATTACAGAGCACGTACAGCTAGATAATATGCGAAAAGAATTCGTGGCAGACGTATCTCACGAGTTAAAAACACCAATTACGTCTATTATGGGGTATGCAGATACTTTGTTAGAAGGCGAATATGACAAAGAGACACAAGCCAAGTTTTTAGGCGTTATTGCAACAGAAGCAAGAAGGATGGCAAAATTGGTTACCGATTTATTGACCTTATCTAGGTATGATAATAACAATAAAATTGTGCAAAAAGAAGCCTTTGATTTAGGAGACTTAGTGAAAAAGTGCCAAGATAAATTGGCCATTGAAATTAAGAAAAAACAGCATAAAGTCAATTGCTTTGTAACAGCAGACGTCCCACCTGTTTATGCCGATAAGTATGACGTTGAAAGAGTCGTGTTAAATATTTTGACCAATAGCATTAAATATACGAAAGATGGGGGAGAAATCAAAATATATGTAGGCTTTGTTTACAATGATGCGTATATTAAGGTTTTTGATAATGGCATTGGTATTCCAGAAGAGGATTTGAACCGAATCTTTGAGAGGTTTTACCGTGTGGACAAGGCTCGTACAAGAGAAATGGGAGGTACCGGTCTTCGGACTTTCCATTGCTAAGGAGATTTTGGATAAAAATGGTGGAAGTATTGACATTAAGAGCGTAGTGGGAGAAGGAACAGAGGTTGTTGTTAGAATTCCAACGAAACAATAGAGAAATTAT
This sequence comes from uncultured Clostridium sp., assembly GCA_947574235.1. Lineage (GTDB taxonomy): Bacteria > Bacillota > Clostridia > TANB77 > CAG-508 > CAG-269. The sequence continues at coordinate 2,645 of CANPIU010000018.1, forward strand.
GGACTTTTCATTGAAAGTAAGAGAAAATTGAGGTATAATAGAAAAGACAAAAATAAAAGTGTGCCAAAAAGGACCGTCCCTCTTGGCACAAAGAGGAGAGATTAAAATTGAACGAAAAAACAAAAGAGATATTAGAATGGATATATTGCATTGTCATTGCCTTAGTATTAGCTATGCTATTTCGTTACTTTATAGGAACACCGACCATTGTAAAAATGGTATCTATGTATCCAACTTTAGTACAAGATGAAAGATTATGGTTAAATCGATGGGGTAGAACTACAAAAACGCTACCAGAGAAGGGAGAAATCATCACGTTTGAAGAGCCAGCCAAAATATCCTATTCTTCTTTTGAATTAGACCAAAGCAATCCAGTAGCACAATATAAGGAAAAAAATGCATGGCAATGGTTTGTAAGTGACTTCCTAGAAATAGGGAAAAGAAGTTATATCAAGAGAGTAGTAGCAACACCAGGAGACCATGTAGAAATTAAAGAAGGAAAAGTATATATCAATGGAGAAGTCTTAGAGGAGCCATATTTGCAACCAGGAATTGTAACAGATGTACCAAGAGACGAAGGATTTGATGATTTTGTTGTACCAGAAAATTATGTATTTGCTATGGGAGACAATCGAAACCATAGTACAGACTGTAGAGCCTTTGGTTGTATTCCCTTAGAAGAAATCGAGAGTACAGTTGCTATTAGAATTTGGCCATTTAGTAAATGGGGAAAAGTGGATTAAGGATGTTTGAAAATATAATTGGAAATCAGGCTATTAAGGAATTGTTAGCTAAAACAATCGAAAACAAAACCCTATCTCATAGTTATCTATTTGTTGGAATACCAGGGATTGGGAAAAAGCTATTTGCCAAAGAAATGGCAAAAAAAATTTTAAGGTTTGAAGGCGAAAGTCATCCAGATTTTATGTGTATTGAACCAGAAGAGAATAGTATTAAGATATCACAAATTCGTTTGTTACAAAAAAAGATACAAGAAAAGCCGATTGTAGCCGATAAAAAAGTGTATGTGATAGACAATGCCGATACGATGACAAAAGAGGCACAAAATTGCCTGTTAAAAACATTAGAAGAACCGCCAGAGTTTGCTATCATTATCTTAATAGGAAGTCAAGAAAGTGCTTTTTTAACAACCATTAAATCAAGATGCATGATACTCAAATTTAGACCAATTGAAGAAGAAAAAATAAGACAATATATGAAAGACAAGTATGGGGTAGAGGGGATTTCACAAAATCAATTGGAAATGTTTCAGGGAAGTATTGGAAAAGCAATCATGCTAAAAGATAAGCAAGAACAATATGAAAAAATTGAAGATATGATAGAAAACTTAAAACAAAAAGATTTAATGGAAATTGTTACTTTAGCAGAGCCTTTGTACAAAGCAAAAGAGGAGATTTTTGAAATATTAGAATATATGAATATAATATTGTTAAAACTGGCAAAGCAAAATTACTTATACACAAATTGTATGGAAGTTGTGGAAAATACGAAAAAAAGGTTGAAACAAAGTGCTAATTATGATATGAGTATAGATGACCTAGTATTTAACATATGGGAGGAAGTTAATTGAAAAATATAATAGGGGTAAGATTTAAGAAATTAGGCAAAATCTATTTCTTCAATCCAAAGAGCTTGCGTGTAAGAAAAGGAGATAAGGTTATAGTAGAAACAGCACAAGGAGAAGAGTATGGCGAGGTTATGATACCAAACCGTTGGGTAGAAGAAGATAAAATCGTAACACCATTAAAAAAGGTGCTTAGGATGGCTAATTATAGAGACCATAAACATTATGAAGAGTGTAGAAAAAAGGAAAAAGAAGCCTTCTCTATTTGCCTAAAAAAAATAAAAGAGCATAAATTAGACATGACCTTAACAGACGTTGAATATAAATTTGATAACAGCAAGATTTTGTTTTACTTTACAGCAGATGGAAGAATTGACTTTAGAGAATTAGTAAAAGATTTAGCAGCTATTTATAAAACACGTATTGAACTAAGACAAATAGGGGTAAGAGACGAAGTAAAGAGAATTGGTGGAAATGGTGTTTGTGGAAGAGAACTTTGTTGCTGTTCTTTCTTAAGTGACTTTGAGACGGTTTCTATTAAAATGGCAAAAGAGCAAAACTTGTCATTAAATCCATCTAAAATCTCAGGAAATTGTGGAAGACTTATGTGCTGCCTAAAATATGAAAATGACGTATATGAAGAAAAACTAGAGAAGCTTCCTAACATTGGAGCCATTGTAAAAACACAAGATGGAGAAGGGGAAGTGGATTCCATTGAAACCTTAAAAGAACGTGTAAGAGTTAAGATAAAAGACACCGAAGGGGATGGCTATTTTTACAAAAGATATGATGCGAAAGACGTTAAAGTGATTAAAGACGTAGTGGTGGAAAAAGTGGACGAAGAAGAATTAGAGCATAAAAAGGAACTAGAAGAATTGGAAAAGAGGGATTAAGAGTTTTTCCTTAAAAATCCAATTGGTAGGAGGTGAAGAAGATGGCTTATAAAATTACAGATAAATGTATTTCTTGCGGAGCTTGTGCAGGTGAGTGTCCAGTTGGATGCATCTCTCAAGGTGACGAAAGATTTGTAATTGACCAAGCAGCCTGCATTGGTTGTGGTACTTGTCAAGGGGTTTGTCCTGTTGAAGCACCAGTTGAAGAATAAAAAAATTTTCTATTTTGAATTTAAATTATTAATAGGGGGAGAAAATAGTGATAGATTTAATTTTAATTATAATGCTAATCGTAAGTTTATCGAAACCAGATATATTATTAGCTAAAAAAGTAAAAGAAAAGGCAAATGAGGAACAAAAGAATATAATGGTAAAGAATTTAAGAAAAATATATGCGATTATGGTTGGGTTATTTGAATCTATGGCACTTATGAGATATACAGAAATAGTAGGTATTATCTTAACCATTGTATGTATTGTATTATTCGTTGTAATATCAGTACCAGCCATTAAAGAAAATTCAAAAATAATGAAAGAATTAAAATAGAAAAAAGAGAGGTAACAGTTTAAAATGTACCTCTTTTTAATAATGATAAAAGGAGACAGTAAAGAACAATGTCAGAAAACTTAGAAAAAGACCAAGAGCAAGAAATCGAACAATTGCAGGAAGAAGTAAAACCAGCCAACAAAAAATTAATAGCCTTTAACTTTATCTTAATATTAGTTATCTTTGTTGGGCTATTTATTTATATGGTAAATGTAGATGGAATTGACAATATCAAAGCCTTATTGCATCAAGTCGATTACCGATGGGTAGTGGCAGGGTTAGTTTGTTTAGGAATACATTGGATTTGTGAAGCGACTAATTTGCATACGCCAATCAAAAAAATGTATCCCAATCAGACTTTTGCAAATTCCTTCAAAGTATCCATGATAGGTCAATTATTCAATAATATTACGCCATTTTCCACTGGTGGTCAGCCAATGCAAGCTTATGAGTTAACGAAAACAGGAAAGAGAGTAAGTGATTCTTTATCCGCTATGGCAATGAAATTTATCATTACACAAACCGCATTAGTATTATCTACGATAATCGTTGTTTGTTTTGAGTTTTCTTTTTTTGCCAACCTTATGCAAGACTATGTATGGATTGCTATTGTTCGGATTTGCTGTCAATATTATGGCTATTATCGTGGTTATTTTAGCAGGGATTAAAAAGAAATTAATTACCTTTTTTACCACTCCTGTCATTAAATTGTTGGGCAAAATTCATATCTTTAAAAAACCAGAGGAAATCATTGAAAAATTAGACAAAAGTATTGATAACTTTAGAGAACAATTCTTATTAATGAAATCCGAAAAAAAGATGGTAATAAAAATGTTCCTTACTGCAGTCATACAAAGTTTTGCCTATTATTCTATTACCTATATGGTATATCGAGCCTTTGGAAACACAGGAATAACTTTTTGGCAAATCATACCAACCCAAGCCTTTTTACTACTAATTATGACATTTATCCCAACACCAGGTTCAGGCTTAGGAGCAGAAGGTGGCTTTTTGTTATTATTCAATTCCATTTTTGAGCAAGGAACCATCAATATGTCAATCCTTTTTTGGAGAATTTATACCTTTTATTTACCAATTATCATGGGAGCCTTATTCTTGATACCAACGAGAAAAGGAGACAAACAATGAAAGCACTAATTGTTACAGGTGGAGATATTAAGCTAGATTTATTAAAAAAATATGGAGAAGAATATAAGAAAGAAACTATCATAGCAGTTGATAAGGGGCTAGAAAAACTAAGTAAATTAAATATAGTACCAACTCATATAGTAGGAGACTTTGACTCTATTTCAAAGGAAATATTAGAACCGTATCAGGCGAATAAACAAATTATCTTTCACAAATATAATCCAGAAAAAGATAATACCGATACAGACATTGCTATAAGATTAGCCATCCAGCTGAAAAGTGAGGCTATCACAATCTTAGGAGCCTTAGGAAAAAGGATGGACCATAGTTTAGCCAATATCCATATTTTAAAATATGCCTTGGATAGCAAAATTCCATGTCAAATAATCGATAACTACAATAAAATTTATTTAATAGAAGATAAGCATACTTTATACCAAAACAAAACGTATGGAAAATATATATCTTTAATACCGCTAACAAGTAAAGTAGAAGGAATTACTTTAAACGGTTTTAAATATCCTTTAACAAACGATTCTATGCCGATTGGATTAAGTCTAGGCGTAAGTAACGAAATAGTAGAAGAAGTGGCAACCATAGAACTGAAAAAAGGTATTATAATTGTAATTGAGAGCAAAGATTAAAAAAGCTGCAAATGGTTAAACCAAATGCAACTTTTTTTCTTATTCTTTATTTGTAATTTCTTCTAAATCTAAAAGTTCTTGCCATCTAGCGTCAACTTCTTTTTGGAATTCCTCAATCATCCACTCATTACCAGGGTTAAACATATGTTTAAATCTTTTTTGTGGTTTTAAGAATTCTTCAATTGGTAATTTTTTAGCGGGTTTATATGTGATTTTATATTTTCCATCTATTACCTCATATAATGGCCAATAGCAAGTTTCAACAGCTAATTTGTTGATTTGCATTAATTGGTCAGTTGGGTAACCCCAACCTCTAGGACAGGGTGCCATGACATTTAAAAAGGCTGGTCCTTCGGTATAAATGGCTTTTTCCGCTTTTTCATATAAGTCTTTAAAATTCATATAACCTAACGTCTGTGCTACATAAGGAATATGATGACCTACCATAATTTTAGCTAAATCTTTTCTAGATTGCATTTTTCCAGGGATTACTTTTCCAGCTGGAGAGGTTGTCGTGTCCGCAAATTTTGGAGTAGCAGAAGAACGTTGAATACCAGTATTCATATAAGCTCCATTGTCATAACATACATATACCATGTCATGACCACGTTCCATAGCACCAGATAAACTTTGTAATCCGATATCGTAAGTTCCACCATCTCCACCAAAAGCAATAAATTTGGTTTCTCCATCAGATGGTAATTTTCCTTGTTTTTTCATGGATTGATAAGCTGCTTCTGCGCCAGCTAAGGTCGCTCCTGCACACTCGAAAGCGGTATGGATAAAAGAGTCAGTCCAAGCGGTATAGGGATAAATGAAAGTGGATACTTCCATACAACCAGTCGCACCAGCTACAACAGCATGGTCTTCTGGTTTTAAAGCTCTCATAATATGTCTTGCAACTGGTGGTGCTCCACAACCAGCACACATCCTGTGACCAGCAGTGAAACGAGAAGGTTTATTAGCAACTACTTCCTTTACATTATAAGCCATTATTTTGCCTCCTTTCTTAATCCTAAGTAACGATAAGGATTGTCGATTTGATTGGTTTCTACTATTTTTAATAAATCTTGGTAAACGGTTTCGATATCATCTGCTTTGGTATCTCTACCACCAATACCGTAAACGTAATTTACAACTGGTACATGAACTTGATTTACATACATAGCGGAAGTTACGTCTTGGAATAAGGCTCCACCAGCAGCATTTAAGGAATCTGCTCTGTCTAAAATAGCAAGGGCTTTCACATGAGATAACGCTTTTGCGATTTCTTCGGCAGGGAAAGGACGATAAACACGAACCTTTAAAAGTCCTGCTTTAATTCCTTTTGCTCTTAAATTATCAACTACAAATTTTGTTGTTCCCGCTGTTGAGTTCATACAAACAATAGCAATTTCAGCATCTCCTAATTGGTATTCTTCCAATAGGGAATAACTTCTACCAGTCATGGTTTCAAAGTCTTTTGCAACGTCTAAAATAACTTGTTTTGCCTTTTTCATGGCTTCTGCTTGCTGTACTTTATGTTCAAATAAATAAGCTTGTAAGTCTAAGGGACCTACGGCAATTGGTTCTTCTTTATTTAACAAATAATGTTCTGGTTTATAGGTTCCTACAAATTCTTTTACTTTATCATCTTCTACTAATTCAATATTTTCAATAGCATGAGAAGTAATAAATCCATCTTGACATACCATTAAAGGTAGTCTTACGTCTTTATGTTCTGCAATTCTATGAGCCATTAAAGTATTGTCATAGGCCTCTTGATTATTTTCTGAAAATAGCATAATCCAGCCACTATCTCTTACTCCCATAGCATCTGAGTGGTCACAGTGAATATTTAAAGGACCTGATACAGCTCTGTTTACTAAAGACAATACGATTGGTAAGCGCAAACTAGAAGCAATGTAAATCATTTCCCACATTAAAGATAGACCATTGGCAGAAGTAGCTGTCATAGCTCTTGCTCCTGCTGCTTCTGCTCCGATACAAGCAGACATAGCACTGTGTTCACTTTCTACGGCTACGAATTCTGTATCTACGCTTCCGTTAGCAACAAAAGTTGAAAAATATTGAGGTATTTCGGTAGAAGGGGTAATGGGGAAGGCTGCTACTACGTCTGGATTGATTTGTTTCATAGCAGTTGCCGCTGCTTCATTACCACTTAATCTTTCTCTGATACTCATATTATCCCTCCTCTTTCATTTCAATGGCACCAAAAGGGCATACTTTAGCACAAACGCCACACCCTTTACAGTAGTCATAATTGAAATTTTCTCTTAAACAATCTTTATTTACTGGAATAGCATCCTCTGGACAAACAGGAAAACAAAGTCCGCATTGTTTGCACTTATCACTTAAGAATACAGGGCGAATACTTCTCCAGTCACCCGTTTTAAATTCTCTTGCATTTCCAGCTGTATAAATATCGCCACCAGGTGTTAATTTTTCCATGGGGGTATTATTATTAATCTCTGTCATATCTTTTTAACCTCCTTTAAGGCTAATTCTAAAGCCTTCATATTGCCATCAATTACTTCTGGCTTTTTGGCAAATTTATGTTTAAATGAGCCTTTCATATCCTCTAATAAAGCTTCATCTGTCATGATACCACCTACCTTAACAATAGCAGCAAGCATTGGTGTGTTTGGAAAATATCTTCCTAATGCTTCTTCTGATATTTTTCTTGCATCAATGGTATAAATAGCTCCTTTGTATCCTTTTAAAGCCGTCTTTAGGTAATCAGCCGATTTTGTGGTATTGATAACGATGGCTCCTGTTTCTTTTAGCCCTGCTGTAACATCCACACATGTTAAAAGTGTATCATCCACAACGACTACATAGTCAGGTTCATAGATATTGCTATGAATGGTAATTGGGTTACTGCTAATACGGTTATAAGCTGTGATTGGTGCTCCCATTCTTTCTGGTCCATATTCTGGAAAACCTTGAATATATTTTCCTGTGTTGAAGGCAGCGTCAGCTAATAATAAAGATGCTGTTTTGGCACCTTGACCGCCTCTACCATGCCATCTAATTTCTATTAAGTTATTCATTTTGGTAGCCTCCTTTTTTTCTTTTTTATGGCTTTAGTATATGCCTAAACGAGGTTAATGTCAAGAGAAAAACAAAGAAGAATTAAGATTATTTAAGTGTCGTAAAAAGTAGAAATTTGCGATGAAAAGTTCTTGCTATTTTTGCTATTTTATGGTTTAATATTAAATAGGCAATTTGTTTTGAATATGGCATAAAAATTTTATCTAATAATTTTAGGAAACTTTAAATTTTAATCGTTTAGAATTAAAAATTCATAGAAAAATCCACCCAAAATAATCATTATTTTTCACAAAATTTTATCTTATTAAAATTTATATTTCAAAAGTTTAAAATCAATATTCAATTTAGAAAAGCAAATAAATGTAAAATTTTACAGAAAAGTTCTTGCTAAAAATCAATTTTTCGTGTAAAATGGAAAGGAGGAATATGGTAAAAAGCAAAATACCAGTTACCAATGATTACATATTTAAGAAAATATTTTCCAAAAAGGGAAATGAAAGTATTTTAAAAGACTTTCTCATTGCTGTCTTAGAAATACCCATTGAAAAAGTAGAGGTGCAAGCAGAGGTTACCTTAGAAAAACAACTTGAACAAAATAAGCTAGGTAGATTAGACATTTTGGCTATTTTAGATGATGATACAGTTGTCAACATTGAAATACAAGTGTTAAATCCAAATAATTTTATTGAAAGAACTCTGTACTATTGGTCTGGAAATTATTATAACAATTTAGTAGCAGGAGAAGATTATAGAAAAGTAAAAAAGACAATTGCGATTAATATTTTAGACTATGAACAATTTGAGGAAGGACCATTTCATGAAATTGCTAGACTAAGAAGGGATTATTTACATACCATTTTGACAGATAAACTAGAAATTCATTTTATTCAAATACCAAAGTTTAAAAAAGAAGAAAGAGGAATACAAACAAAACTAGAACAGTGGATGCAGTTTATTAGTCAAACCAATCCAAAGGGGGTAGAATTAGCCATGAAAGAGAACAAAGAAATCAAAAAGGCTAATGACGAATACGAATATCTGACAGGAGAAGCAGCACAAAGAAGACTAGCCTTCCTAAGAGACAAGGCAATCAGAGACGAAAAAAGTATGAGAGAAGGAGGACGAGAGGAAGGAAGGGAAGAAGGTAAAATTGAAATTGTACAAAAGATGCTAGTTAAAAATATGCCAATAGAGCAAATTATAGAGTTAACAGGTTTAAAAAAAGAGAAAATAGAAGAACTTAGAAAAAATACAGAGAAATAAAGAATAAAAATCACCTCTTTACAAATTCAAAATTTTTGATATAATAAAAGCAAATAAATAAAAAGGGGGAACACAAAATGAAAAAAGGAAAAATCATTGGAATTATTGTAGGAGCCATTGTTTTAGTATTGCTTATAGCTGGAGGAATAGGGTATTTTTTCATAAATGACGTTGCACAAAAAGCTAAAATCGTAGAGGAGTTTAAGCAAATAGAAGAACTAACTAATTCAGAAGATTTCACGATGGAGCAATTAAATGAAAAAACAAAAAATATTGTATCAAGTGGGAAATATGCAGCCGTAGAAAAAGCTGCTAAAAACTATGCTTCTGACGTATTTGGAACAGCCTTTGAAATTAAAGCTATTTTACAAGATGAAAAAATGGCACAATTATTGACTGCTAGCAATTATGAAGCAGATGGACCAGAATTTGTAGAAACGAAAAAATACATTAGCGAAACAAAACAACAATTAGAAGAGGGAAAAGCAAAAATGTTAAGTTTTCTAGAAGAAGAAAAAATCAATTCTTATATAGAAGCTGAAACACAAGATGCTTATGCTATTGACTTGTACAAACAATTATTAGCAGAAGACCTTGAAATGTCAGAGGAAGAGAAAAAAGAATTAGAAACTTCCATTGACAAAGTAATTTCTATGTTAAATACCGAAGAAGAAGTGATTAATTTCTTAATTGAAAACAAAGGAAAATGGCAAGTAGAAGGAGAACAAGTATTATTTGACTCAAATACATTAGTAATAGAATATAATTCTTTTTTAACTAAACTAAGAATATTGTAAAATAATTTAAGCCATAATAAATAAGAAAAAAGTTTGAAAAATAGTGAAATAGTTATTTTTCAAACTTTTACTAATAGAGAGGAATGAAAAGAAGCATGAAAGATACCAAAATAACTAATACCATTATCTATATAGGAGCAGACGACAAAAATATTCGATTATTTGAGTCACAATATGAAGTACCAAACGGGATGGCCTATAATTCCTATCTTATTAAAGATGAAAAAAATGTAGTATTGGATACCATAGATAGAAATGTAACAGATATATGGCTAGAAAATTTAGAAAAAGAACTTGCAGGAGAAAAAGTAGATTATTTAGTGATTTCTCATTTAGAACCAGACCATGCTTATAACATAGGGTTGTTAGCCAAAAAATATCCTGCCATGAAATTAATAGGAAATGCTATGACTTTTAACATATTACCAAACTTTTTCGATATCGATTTAAGTGATAGAAAAGTAGTGGTAAAAGAAGGAGATACCTTAAACATAGGAACTCATACCTTGCAATTCTTTATGGCTCCTATGGTGCATTGGCCAGAGGTCATGGTTACTTATGAACAAACGGAAAAAATATTGTTTACAGCCGATGGCTTTGGGAAATTTGGAACGTTAGATACCGAAGAAGATTGGGATTGTGAAGCTCGTAGGTATTATTTTGGAATTGTTGGGAAATATGGAGCACAAGTACAAGCTTTGCTAAAAAAAGCAGCTACTTTGGATATCAAGATGATTTGCCCTCTACATGGACCGATTTTGAAGGAAAATTTAGCACATTATATAGAAAAGTATGATATATGGAGTCGTTACCAGCCAGAAGATGATGGGGTATTGATAGCTTGTGCTTCTATTTATGGAAATACCTTAGAGGCAGCTAAAAAGTTAAAAAGCATCTTAGAAGAAAAAGGTGCTAAAAAGGTAGTGCTATCTGATTTAGTAAGAGAAGATATGGCAGAAGCGGTAGAAGATGCATTTCGTTATGATAAAATTATCTTAGCAGCTTCTAGTTATAATGCAGGTGTATTTGTTCCAATGCAACAGTTTTTACAGAAATTAAAGGAGAGAAATTATCAAAACAGAAAAATAGGTATCTTGGAAAATGGTTCTTGGGCACCTTCTGCTGGCAAAAGTATGAAAAGTGTTTTAGAAGAAATGAAGGATATTCAAATAGTAGAACCAATGGTTACGATAAAATCAACTATGAAACAAGAAACCATACAACAAATGGAAAAATTAGCAGATAATCTATTAAAGGGAGGTGAAACAAATGAAATATAAATGTACAGTATGTGGTTATATCTATGATGATGAAAAAGAAAGTGTGAAATTTGAGGAGTTACCAGATGATTGGACTTGTCCTTTATGTGGGGTAAGCAAAGATTTATTTGAAAAAGTAGAAGACTAAAAGAAGAAAATTAGCATATACTATGGATGATATTTTTATTGTACTACTTGACGAAATTAATGATTTAAAGTATAATAAAAATATAAATATAAGGCTGCCACCCAGTTGGCGATGGGATAAATGCACTGGTGAAACGATATAAGCTGCCACCCAGTTGGCGATGGGATAAATGCACTGGTGAAAAAATATAAGAGGAGGCTGGAAGCTTCCTCATTTTGTTAGGAGAAATGATGATAATAAAAGAAGGAACATTATATTTTATTAAAGATGAATTTTTAGATAGATATGGAGAAAAATATAATTTAATGGATAATAAAGAGAAAAAGGGAACGAAAAGACCTACGTATTTTTGTTTTAGAGATAACAAAGAAAAGCAATTATTATGGTTTGTTCCTATGTCTAAGCAATATGAGAAATATAGAAATGTATATGAGGAAAAGAAGAAAAATATAGGTAAAGAACCTAACAATTTTGTGTTTTTCAATAATGTTGCTGGAAGAAATGGTGTATTTTTAATTCAAAATATGTTTCCTACTTTTGAAAACTATATTCAAGAAGAATACTGTAGAAATGGAAAAACAGTAAAAGTAGCTATACCCATACAAAAAGAAATTTTAGAAAAGGCAAGAAATACAATTGCACTAGCCAAAAAAGGAATTGTTGCAACTTATACCAATTTGCCACAATTTATCAAAGAAATAAAAAGTGAAATAAAAAGGAAGAGTTAGTTTTCTTCCTTTTTTTCTTGCTCTTTCTTGCTTTTTTCTTTAGGGATGACAATATCTGTTGGTTTTTTTGTACATTTTGGTTTAGCAGCATTTAAATGATTGTAGACAGGAGAAATGTTTAAATCAGAAGTATCTCCTGAAACAATTTCTAAATTCTTTTTCTCACTCATAAAAAATCCTCCGCTTAAAATTATTAAGGTAATAGTATCATATTCAAGAAAAAAGTGCAAGAGGATAAAAAAAGATTGACAGATTAGTGTTTTTCTGTCATAATATAGATTATAATTTATTAAAATTGAAGGAACGAAAAATGGAGATAAACAAAATTAAAGCCATCCTAGAAGCCATTTTGTTTGCAGCAGGAAGACCAGTATCGCAAAAAGAATTGGTGTTAAGCTTAGAAATAGCAGAAGAAGATATTGAAAGTATCATAGCTAGTATGCAAGAAGACTATCGAGAGCAAGCAAGAGGGATTGAAATTATTAAGATAGAAAACAATTATCAATTAGGAACTAAAAAGGAATTGCAAGAATTTATTTATCCAGTGCTAGACAAGAGAAGTAAGCCCAATTTATCCAATGCAGCATTAGAGACGTTATCGATTATTGCTTATAATCCAAAAATAACCAGAGCAGAGATAGAAGCAATTCGTGGTGTATCAGCTGATGCGTGTGTTTATAAGTTGCTAGAATATGGATTAATTGAAGAAGGCGGAAAAGTAGACTTACCTGGAAAGCCAATGTCTTATCAGACGACAGCGGATTTTTTGCGAATGTTTGGTTATACTTCTTTAAATGATTTACCAGAATTACCAAGGTATAAATTAGATGAAAATAGGCAAATTGTAATCGATGAGTTAGTAAAACAACAAGAAGAAGTACAAGAGGAAGAAGGGGAAATGGAGGCTCCTAACCCCCCAAGGGAAGGGGTAGAAGTTTAGAAATTTAAGAATGATTAAAAATTTAGGAGGAAATAAAAATGAGTGAAAACAAAGAATTTGTAAAAGATATTACCAATATCGACGAAAATTTTGCACAATGGTATACAGATATCGTATTAAAGGCAGAATTAGCTGATTATACAGCAATTAAGGGGTTTATCTCTATTCGACCATATGGGTATGCTATTTGGGAAAATATTCAAAATTATGCAGACAAAAGATTTAAAGAACATGGAGTAAAAAATGTTTCAATGCCAGTTTTAATTCCAGAAAGTCTACTAGAAAAAGAAGAAGAACACGTAGAAGGATTTGCACCAGAAGTAGCTTGGGTTACGATTGGTGGAGGAGAAAAGTTAGAAGAAAGACTTTGTGTTAGACCAACTTCTGAAACAATATTTTCAACCATGTATTCAAAATGGTTAAACTCTTGGAGAGACCTACCATTTTTATACAATCAATGGTGTAGTGTATTAAGATGGGAAAAAGAAACCAGACCATTTTTACGTTCAAGAGAATTCTTATGGCAAGAAGGTCACACAATTCATGAAACACCAGAAGATGCAAAGCAATTTACTTTGGATATGCTAGAAGTATATGCTGACGTTATTGAAAACTTATTGGCTATTCCAGTATTAAAAGGACAAAAAACGAAAAAGGAACAATTTGCGGGAGCAGAAGCAACTTATACTGTAGAAACCTTAATGCATGACGGAAGAGCATTGCAAGGAGGAACTTCACACTATTTTGGACAAAACTTTACCAAACCATTTGAAGTAAAATTTCAAAACAAAAATGGAGAACAAGAATATGCTTATCAAACTTCTTGGGGCATTAGTACCAGACTAATTGGAGCAGTTATCATGGCACATGGAGATAACAGAGGCTTAAAATTGCCACCATATGCTGCACCAATTCAAGTTGTAATTGTTCCAATTGCACAAGAAAAAGGAAATGTTTTAGAAGAAGCCAAAAAAATAGAAGAAACCTTAAAAGGAAAATTCAGAGTAGAATTAGATGACAGAGACAACTACACAGTAGGATATAAATTTAACAATTGGGAAATGAAAGGTGTGCCAGTTAGAATTGAAATGGGACCAAAAGAAATCGAAAGAGGAGAAGTGCTTGTAACAAGACGTGATACCTTAGAAAAAATGCCAGTTAAAATAAAGGAATTAGAAGAAGTCCTAGAAAAATTATTGAAGGATATTCATGAGACTATGTTTAATGATTGTAAAAAAAGGATGGAAGAAAAGACAACGGTAGCAAAAACAATGGAAGAGTTAGAAAAAAATATGAACGAAAACCAAGGCTTTGTAAAAACCATGTGGTGTGGCTCACAAGACTGTGAAGATAAAGTAAAAGAAGTAACAGGAGCACCATCAAGATGCATTCCATTTGAGCAAGAACATATTAGTGATACTTGCGTATGTTGTGGAAAGAAAGCCGATAAAATGGTTGTATGGGGAAGACAATATTAGTCTTCTCTTTTTTGCTGATTGGTAAGACCAACTAAATAGTCAAGAGAAGTATGATAAAAATTAGCTAATTTAATAAGACTATGAATATCAATGGTAATTTCTCCTGTTTCGTAGCGTGAATAGGTTTGTTGTGAACAACCTAAAAGCTTAGCAAGTTGAGTTTGTGTTAAATCATTATCTTCTCTTAAATCACGAATTCGTAAATTCATTTTTTCACCTCGTAAAAATTATAAAATATTCGTAAAACGTGTATTGACTTTTACGCGTTTTACGTGTAAAATGAAAATAAAAATTGGAAGAAGAGGGAGAAATAAGATGGAGAGAAGAAAAGGAATTACACTAATTGCTTTAGTAATTACAATTATAGTGCTTTTAATTGTAGCTGGCGTAACCATAGGGGTATTAAGCAGAGAAAATGGAATTTTGAATAAGGCAGATAAGGCTTTTGGAGAAAATGATAAGCAAACAGCAACAGAAAAAATCAACTTAAAAATAACAAATGCACAAATAGAAAGCTATAGCAAAACACAGCAAATGCCAACTTTACAATTTCTAGCAGATAGTTTGTGCGAGGATGGAGAAATACAATATGTAGAATTAACTACTCAAAAAATAGCGAGCATAGAAAAAGCTACCTTGAAATCAATTACAGTAGGAGAAGCAAAATCTATTTTTACAAAATTAAAGGAGTATCCCTATGAATTTGAAATAGATGAAAAATTAAGATTAGCTTCAATTAATGGCATAAAAGTAGCAACAGGTGAAGAAATAGCAAAGGAAGAAATAGAAGCCATAAAATTAGAAATTCAAGCTTTAAAAGATAGTAATCAAGAATTGAAAGATAAAGTAGAAAAATTAGAGCAACCTGTTGGAGCAGTTATTTCCTATATGGGTAATAATGCTCCAAATGGGTATCTAAAATGTGATGGGTCAATTTATAAAATAGCAGATTATTCAAAACTTGCTGAACAAATAAAAAATGAATTTGGAAGTTATAACTATTATGGTGGAAATGGAACAACTACTTTTGCTATACCAGATTTAAGAGGAGAGTTTTTGCGAGGAACAGGAAATAATGCTAGACAAAATCAAGGAAATGGTGCCAATGTTGGTCAACACCAAGATGCAACGGCAATACCAAATTTTAGATTTAATGTATCTGGTTTATTGGGATTTAATGATAATAAAGAGGGATGGGTTTCTAGTAATCCTGATTCTGTATCCTATCCTACTGTTCCAGGTATATATTTAGGAAGTTCTAAGACGATGACTGAAAAAAGTGCCTCCAATTTTACAACAAGACCTACTAATACTTCAGTTTTATATTGTATTAAATTTTAAAAATATCCCCATTGGTTCCGGGTTTAAATGGAGTAATGGGGATATTATAATTCACGAAAAAAACACAAAGAAAATATCAAGTGATAACAATAAAACGATATGATTTAGCATATTATTAAAAGAAGAGGTGTGCAGAAGCCGTGAAAACAAAAAAGAAAAAAACAAAAGACTTAACTAGAATAGAAGGATTAATTGACGATAATCAAACCTTAAAAACAGAGGAAGAAGCTTTTCAAAAATTAATGTTTATCTATTCTGTTGGAATAAAAGAATTGAAAACCAAAATAGAAATTTTAAAAGATGAATTTCAAATTTTTAACCATTATGAACTAATTGACCATATAGATACTAGAATAAAAGAGCCCAAAAGTATTATGGATAAGATGAAAAAACGAGGAATTCATTTTACTTATCAAGATATGATTGAAAACATTAATGATATAGCAGGAATTAGAATTGTGTGTCCCTTAAAAAAAGATATTTTTTTAATCAAAGATTTACTGGAAAAATTGCCAGGTGTTCGAGTAATCAAAGAAAAAGATTACATTACGCATCCAAAGAAAAGTGGCTATTCTAGTTATCATTTGATTGTAGAAGTGCCAGTAACTTTGTCTAAGCAAAATATCTATGTAAAGGTAGAAATTCAAATTCGAACGATTGCTATGGATTTTTGGTCTTCCTTAGAACATAAGATGAAATACAAACCAGAAGAAACCATTAGTAAGCAAGAGTCAAGAGAGTGGGTGAATTGTGCTAAGATTATTAATAAATTAGATAATAAAATGATGCTATTGAATTAAAAATGTGCCATTGGGGACGTACCTCTTTGGCACATTTATTAAATTTTGTTATGATTTTGAGTTGACGATAAAAAAGTAAAAAAATAGGAAACAAAGAAGGATTTATGTAAAATGCGTCGAATAATATAACTATGTACATTAATTTGAAATATAGGGAAGGAAAGTGAGGAAAAGATGCAACGATATAGTGATGAAATGATAGACGAAGTAAGACAAACCAATGATATTGTAGATATCATATCACAATATGTGCATTTGAAAAGAAGTGGTAGAAACTTCTTTGGTCTATGTCCATTTCATAACGAAAAATCGCCATCCTTTTCTGTATCACCAGACAAGCAAATATTTCATTGTTTCGGTTGTGGTGTAGGGGGAAATGTATTTACTTTTTTAACAAAAATAGAAGGTATTAATTTTATAGAAGCCGTACAAACTTTAGCAGAAAGAGCGAATATACAATTGCCAACCTTAGAAAATAGCGGAGATTCAGCCAAAGAACAATTAAAAAGCAAAGTCTATAAAGTAAATGAATTCACTGCCAAGTATTATCATGAAAACTTATACAAACCAGAAGCCAAAATAGCACAAGAATATATTAAAAAAAGAAAACTAACCAATGAAACTTTACAATCATTTCAAATTGGATTTTCAGGAAAGTTTGATGAACTATATCAGGAATTAAAAAAGCAAGGATTTGAAGAACCAGAAATTTTAGAATCGGGATTAGTCAATAAAAATGATAAAGGACAATATATAGACAGATATCGAAACAGACTTATGTTTCCTATTTGTGATAGTAGAGGAAAAGTCATTGCTTTTGGAGGAAGAGTTTTAGACGATTCTAAACCCAAATACATTAATTCTCCTGAAAACGTTGTGTATAGTAAAGGACGAAACTTATTTGGCTTAAATGTTGCTAAAAAAGGAGATACAAAACAACTCTTAATTGTAGAAGGGTATATGGACGTTATATCTTTGCATCAAAGAGGTATCACAAATGTAGTAGCACCATTAGGGACAGCTTTAACCCAGCAACAAGGGTGGTTATTAAGAAAAAACTCAGAAAAAATCATATTAAGTTTTGACTCAGATGAAGCAGGTTTAATGGCTAAAATGAGGGCATTAGATATTTTACAAAACATGGGGTGTGACTTGCGAATTTTACAAATGGAAGGTGCCAAAGACCCAGATGAATATATCATTAAATATGGAAATGCCAGATTTAATCATTTAGTGGAAAAAGCACTTTCTGTGATTGAATTTAAAGTAAAAGTATTAAAACAAAATTTGAATTTGGAAGTAGTAAATGACAAAATAAAATTTTTAAATGAAATAGCCAAATTAATAGCAAAAGTAGATAATACGATAGAAAGAGAAGTTTATATCGAGAAAATTGCAAAGGAATATGACATATCCCAAGAAGCTATTTATGCCGAAGTCAATAAGTTAGCGTATGTAGGAGCAAAAAGTGAGAAAATTTTAGAAAAGACAAAGCCAGTCATAAGTCATAAAAAGAAACAAGAGGAAATTTCAGAAACTATCCTTAAACGAGAAAATACAGTGATAGCGATTCTATTGACAGGAGATAACAATATTTTTCAAGTGATGAAACAAAACATACAGCTTGAAGATTTTAAGGATACCATAAACCAAGAAATTGCTAAAAAACTGTATGAAGAATTCGAAAAAGGAAATAGTAATATAAATAGCATAATTGATACCTTAGGAGAAGAAGAGCAAAGTCATATTACAGAAATTATGGCAGATGATTATGAAATTGACGATTTAGAAAAAGCAATTGACGATATTATGCAAGGCTATGAGAGGGACAAGCTAGATAGTCGCAAATTTGAGATAATAGAATTATTAAGGGGAAATTTGGAGGCTGACCAAAAAAGAGAATTAGAAAAGGAATTAAATGACATTATTCTTAGGTTAGCTAAAATTAAGTAATTACCTTGAAGGGGGAAGGAATAGAAAAAATGGCAAAGAAAAAAGAAGAATTAGAAAAAGAAGAAAAGGGAAAGAAAACAAAAAAAGTAGAAGAGGCCAAAAAGGAAACAAAGGAAAAGAAAAAAACAGAGGGGAAAAAAGAAGAAAAAGTTAAAAAAACAGAAAAGAAAGATAGTTCAAAAACGAAAAAAGCCACGAAACAAGAAAAGACAGAAAAAATAGAAGAAGCACGTAAAGTAGCTAAAAAGAAAATAGAGGATAAGACAGAAAAGGTAGAAGAAGCAGTTGTTGAGACAGCAGAAGAAGGAAAAATAAAAGAAGAAAAAGTAAATAGTATTTTGAAAAAAGCAAAAGAAAAAGGTCAAATAACTTATGGGGATTTAGCGAGTGAATTAGATGACGTAAACCCAGAACAAATTGACCAAGTTTTTGATGCCTTTGAAGCGTTAGGAGTAGACCTATTAACGGATGACTTAGAGGAAGAACCAGATATTGATGATTTAAAGGAAGTAGAAGAATTAAAATTAGATGAAATAACAGATACCAGTTACGAAGGAATTAATGTAGATGACCCTGTTAGGATGTATTTAAGAGAAATTGGAAGAATACAATTATTAAACTTTGAGCAAGAACTAGAATTAGCAAAACAAATATTAGAAGGCGATGAAGAAGCCAAACAACGATTAGCAGAGTCAAATTTAAGATTAGTAGTTAGTATTGCGAAAAAATACGTTGGTAGAGGTATGTTATTTTTAGACTTAATACAAGAAGGAAACATGGGGCTTATTAAAGCGGTTGAAAAATTTGACTATACCAAAGGTTTTAAATTTAGTACTTATGCTACTTGGTGGATAAGACAAGCAATTACTAGAGCCATTGCAGACCAAGCAAGAACCATCAGGATACCAGTTCATATGGTAGAGACAATAAACAAATTAATTAGAACTTCAAGACATTTATTACAACAAATGGGAAGAGAACCAACCCCAGATGAAATTGCAGCAGAGATGGAAATACCAGTAGAAAAAGTAATGGAAATTCAAAAAATTGCACAAGACCCTGTCTCACTTGAAACTCCAATTGGAGAAGAAGATGATAGCCATTTAGGAGATTTTATTCAAGATGATGATAGTCCAGCACCACATGACTCAGCAGCCTATACTTTGTTAAAAGAACAATTAGAAGACGTTATGAACACCCTAACGCCGAGAGAAGCTAAAGTCTTAAAATTAAGATTTGGTTTAGAAGATGGAAAAGCTAGAACGTTAGAAGAGGTTGGCCGTGAGTTTGAAGTAACTCGTGAGAGAATAAGACAGATTGAAGCAAAGGCTTTAAGAAAATTAAGGCATCCTAGTAGAAGTAAGAAGCTTAGAGATTATATGGGCTAAGAGGAGAAAAAAATGAAACAAATTATAAGTTTTTTAGAAAATACAACAACCGTACAAATAATAGACATATTAATAGCAGTAGGAATTATTCTTCTTTTTAGAATTTTTAGTGGAACCTTTTCATATATCATTATTAAGATGTTTAAAATAAGAGAAAAAAAAGCAAAAAGCATTAAGGAAAGTGCCTTTTATAGTCCACTTAAAGTATTTTTCATTATATTAGGATTTTATTTGGCAGTCGTATTTTTAAAAGAGCCATTGGGGATAACGAGCGAAATTATGGTGCTAGCATACAAAGCTTTTATCATCATTAGCACGCTTGCTTTTGCTAAAGGACTAGCAGAAAGTTTTACCCCAAAATCTTCGTTATATAAAAAGATAAAAGAAAAGACAAGTCGAGACGTGGAAGATTCTATGTTCGATTTTGCCTTGAAAATTATTCGACTTGTTATTTATGTAATTGCAGGATTTATTATCATAACTGCTTTAGGAGTTAACCTAAATGGGCTAATTGCAGGGTTAGGAATTGGTGGTGTTATCTTCACGTTAGCAGCACAAGATACGGCTAAAAATCTATTTGCAGGAGTCGTTGTTTTCTTAGATAAGCCATTTATTGTGGGAGATTGGATACAAGTAGATACTTTTGAAGGAACCGTGGAGGATATTACGTTTCGAAGTACAAGAATTAGAACGTTTGAAAATTCAGTGGTAAATATTCCAAATGCTATCATTTCCAATGCTTCTATTATCAATTGGAGCAAAATGGAAAAAAGAAGATACCGTATGAACTTATGTATTGAATTAGATACCCCATTAGAAAAATTAGAGAGATTTCAAGTAAGAGTAGAAGATATGTTACAAGCAAGAGAAGCGATTTATGATGATTCTATTATCGTTAAATTTGATACGATTACAGATAATGGACTCAATGTGCTAATTTGTAGTTTCACCGATTCTGTAGATTACAATAGCTATATAGCCGAAAGAGAAGATATCAATTATAAGATTATGAAAATTTTAAGAGAAGAAAACATAGAATTAGCTTATGATACGAAAACAATTCAAATGAAAAAATGAGAAAAGAGGCATACAGTGTAAGGATACACATATGCCTTCTTTTCTTTAAGGGAGTTTCGATAACACCCAAAATATGAAATGATATCCTCCATATCCGAATAACACAATCCAGCAGCCAAAACAGATTATTAGGCAGACTGGAAATGCAATAGCAAATATCCGTTTCTTAGGATAGTAGTTCATTAATAATGCTAAAATGACACTTGCTATCCAAAGGAGGATACCGACAAGAAACAATGTATGCATATTGTTCCTCCTTTCACCACTTAAACCATGAGGTTACATAAACAATTATAGCACAAAAAAGTTAACAAGAAAAGAACTTTTCACAAGAAAGACACAAAAAGAATTTATAATATTAAACGAAAGGAAGGATAAATATGCCAAATAATTGTATATTAGTCGTAGACGATGAACAAAGGATGAGAAAACTCATCAAGGATTTCCTAAAAGCAAAAGGATATAGCATTTTAGAAGCAGAAGATGGAGAAAAAGCTTTAGAAATATTTGAAGAAAATAAAAATAAAATTACACTTATTTTGCTAGACGTTATGATGCCAAAACTAGATGGGTGGTCTGTACTTCGTCAAATAAGACAAACTTCAAAAGTACCCATTATCATGCTAACAGCAAGAGGGGAAGAACAAGACGAATTATTTGGCTTTGAATTAGGGGTAGATGAATATATTGCGAAACCATTTAGCCCTAAAATATTAGTAGCAAGAGTAGAGGCTATCTTAAAGAGAACTACTAAAGATACCAGTGAAATTAAAGATTATGCTGGAATAGAAATAGACAAAGAGGGAAGAACGATAAAAGTAGAGGGAAAACCAATTGAGCTTAGCTTAAGAGAATATGAACTTTTAATTTACTTAATTGAAAATGAAAATATAGCATTATCTAGAGATAAGATATTAAATAATGTATGGAACTATGATTATTATGGCGACTCTAGAACGATTGATAGTCATATTAAGAAAATAAGGCATAAGCTAGGAAAAAGAGGAAAATATATTAAGACTATGAGAGGAATTGGTTATAAGTTTGAAGTAAAATAGGAGGACTAGATGGAAAAGTTAAAAAATGCATTAAAATCTGTTAGAGTAAAACTTTTTGTAACCTTGTCATTGGTTATTTTATTAATTATTGTATTCTTAATCTTAGTCAATAACTTTGTTTTTGGGCAGTTCTATATTTATAGCAAAACCAAAGCACTAAAATCTGTTTATGAAATTGTTAACAATCATTATACAAACTTATCGGCTATTGACCTAGAAGCACAACTTGAAAAAATAGCTATTAATAATAACTTTGATATTTTAATTAAAAATGACCAAAATGTAAATGTGTATACTTCTAATAAAGACTTCTTTTCTACTTTAGGTCAAATGAAAGAAATGACAAGCCGATTTAATAGTAATTTAGGAGAAACCTTAGAAAATAACGAAGATTTTACCATTAAGAAAATTAAAGATACCAAAAATGATATTACCTACATATTATTATCAGCTACTTTAGATAATGATTATCTATTATATATTAGAATACCGATAACCTCTATTCAAGAAAGTGTAAAAATATCCAATAACTTTCTATATTTGATGGCAGGATTTGCAATTTTAATTGCAGCAGTCATTGTATCCTATGTTTCTAGAAAATTTGGAGACCCAATATCAGAATTAAATAACATTGCCAAAAAAATGGCGAACTTGGATTTTAGTCATAAATATAGAATAAGTGATGCCGATGACGAGATTAACAATTTAGGAAAAAGTATTAATGCTATGTCAGATAAATTAGAAAGAACGATTAAACAATTAAGAAGTACTAACATTGAATTAGAAAAAGATATTGAGGAAAAATCGAAAATTGATGAAATGAGGAAAAGTTTTATCTCAGACGTATCCCATGAACTAAAAACACCCATAGCCTTAATTCAAGGCTATAGTGAGGGCTTATTAGAAAACGTAAATACAGAGGAAGAAAGCCGAAAATTCTATGCTGAGGTTATTTTAGATGAAACCAATAAAATGGATAAATTGGTTAAACAATTATTAGAACTGATGAAACTAGAATATGGGAAAAGGGAATTCGAGGATAAAAAATTCAATTTAGTAGAACTAGAAAAAGAAGTAGTTAGAAAATCACAACTTATGTTAGAAGAAAAACAAGTAGAAATTCAATTTAAAACGCCAGAAGAAATCAATGTATTTGCTGATGATTTTTATATTGAACAAGTCATTAGTAATTATATTACCAATGCCGTAAAACATGTAAAAGAAGTAAACGCTAAAAAGTATATCCAGATAGAAAATGTGGTAGATATTGAAAAAAATAAAGTAAGAGTAAAAGTATTTAACACAGGAGATAATATCGCAGAAGAAAACATAGCACGAATTTGGAACCGATTTTTCAAAGTAGATGAGTCGAGAAATCGTGAAAATGGAGGAACAGGAATTGGTCTATCTTTTGTAAAAGCGGTTATGAATAATTATGGAAGTAGTTATGGTGTGATTAATCAAGAAGATGGAGTAGAATTCTACCTAGAATTAGATTTAATGATTTAAATAGAAAAAAGATGCTAGAAGATTTTTAGCATCTTTTTTCGTAAAAGGGGAAAAATGTCGAATATTGCGATGAAAAGTGCTTTACAAATTATTAAAAATGTATTATGATAGTATCAGAATTGAAATTGAATTCATATTTTCATTCAAAATTTTTTTCGAAAAAATTAATTCTTAAACATTTCAAGAAAGAAAAATAAAAAAGAAGGAGCGTGATAGGATAGGCAGTTTAAGATATAGTACGTGGTATATTAATGTTTTAAGCTTAATATTTACCATTTTCATTATGACAGTGATAAATGCTTGTCATATCGATTTAGAATTTCCATCCCAAAAAGCGGTTTTAAAAGCCGGGTTTTCTGTCAATACCATCCAGCAACCAAATGAGGTAAGCACCAATACCTCAATAATTACGAAAGAAGAAAATAATAATTGGTATCTCGAAATTCCAAAAATTAAATTAAAGGCTCCTATTGAAGAAGGAACCACAAAAGAAATTATGGACCAATTTATAGGCCACTTTGAAGAGAGCAAAACATGGATAGGAAATGTCTGTTTAGCAGCTCACAATCGAGGCTATGAAAATAATTATTTTGCAGAAGTGAAACATTTACAGCTAGGAGACATTATTTTCTATTATTATCAAGGAGCACAAAGAGAGTATATTGTTATAAAAAATGACATTATACAAGATACCGATTTAACCTGTTTAGAGAATACAGAAGAAAATAGCCTTACCCTGATTACTTGTGTTGAAAATGAACCCAATTACAGAAGGTGTGTTAAGGCAACCGAAAATAAAGAATAAAAAGAAAAAAGGAGAGGATATTTTGAAAAAGAAAAAAAGAACAATAAAAAAATTATTAGTTATCGTAGCAGTATTTATTATCAATGGTTTAGGTTTTATGAATTCTGTTTATGCAACTTCTATGGAGACAGCCAATTTATATTGCATAGGAGACTGTGGAAGTTTATTAAAGTACAAAGGAGGAATTGTGAAGGTTAGTTATGTGCAATATAGCCATAATGGAATTGACTATCCAGCTTATTGTATGAATCCAAACAAACCAGGAGCAGAGACACAAAGTTATGGTGTTTCGGTACAACAAGCTTTAAATGATGTTGGATTATGGAGGATAATTATTAATGGCTATCCCTATAAGACGATTGAAGAATTGGGGGTAGCCAATAAAGAGGAAGCTTTTACGGCAACAAAGCATGCTGTCTATTGCTACTTATATGGAAATAACCCAGGAAATTATGAAGGAATTGGAGAAGCGGGAGCGCGAACCTTAAATGCGATGCATAAAATCATACAAGATGCTAACAATTCCAATGAAAGCAAAATGGCTAGCACCATAGAAATTCAAAGAGTAGGAGACGAGTGGAAACAAGATGAAATTGACAAACAATATGTGTCAAAGGTCTTTAGCGTGACAGCTAATGCTACTCTTCAAAAATATAAAATTAACGTAACAGAAGAAAAACAAGAAGTGGTGCAGGGGATTAAAATAACCAACAGGCAAAACCAAGAAACCAATGAATTTATGCCAGATGAAACCTTTAAGGTCTTAGTACCCATTAAAAGCATGGCAAAAGCAGGAAGTTTTAAATTAACAGTGGAAGGTCAGGTAAAAACCAAACCGGTTTTATATGGAATAGCTCCTAATAGTGCTTATCAAGATTATGCTTTAACGACAGCAAGTTTTGAAGATGGTACAGGAGAAAAAAGGGATGAATATCCAGAAAATGAAACAAAAATCATCCTTATTAAGGAAGATGAAATAACAAAAGAAAGATTAGAAAATACAGAATTTGAATTGTTAGATGAAAATAGAAAAGTAGTGTATTCCGCTTTAAAAACCGATAAAGAGGGAAAAATTGAAATCAAACATTTAGTTCCAGGAAAGTATTACATAAGAGAAACTAAAAGTAAAGAGGGATATCTACCTTATGAAGAACTAATTGAAGTACAAATTGCTCTGCATGAACAATATACGATTACGATAAATAACAATAAAGAAGAAAAGCCAAAGATAGAAACTGAAAAAAGAGTAAAAAGTAAAGAGGTAACTTCCTCTACAATGAAAAGACTTCCCGTTACTGGTATGTAAGGATAGGAGAGAAGGAAATAGAATTCTTCTCTCTACTAGTAGCAGGAACTTTGAAATAAAACTTGACAACAAAGTCAAAAAGAGATAAAATGGAGGTGAACTAAAATTGAAAGTATTTACGTATGCAGAATATATTAAATATCGAGGATATGCTAATCGTATTAGGGGCTTTGAAAATGGGGTTAGAGAAGAAGGAGAAGAATATCACTATGAAGAAAATATGATATATCATCAGCATGATAAGATATTTAGAGAGGTTTTAGAAGATAAAAGAGAAGTAGCAAATCTTATTAATAAGGTTTTGAAAATAGAAAATCAAAAAGGAGCTTTACAGGAACAAGACCTTGAAAGATGCAATAGCAAATTTGTTTCGAATAGTTTTAATTATGCAGAAGCAGATATGTTGTATCGAAAAAAAGATGAGGATATTTTTTTCTTAATAGAGCATCAATCTACGGTTGATTATTCTATGCCGTATAGGATTTTAATGTATTGCTTAGAGATTTTAAAAAGAACCGTGGATATAACAAAAATAACGAAAAAATTTTATAAAATTCCAATGATATATCCCATTGTTCTCTATACAGGAAAGAGAAAATGGAATATCGAACAATGTATAGAAGAAAGACAACACAAAATACCAGGTTGCGAGCCACTTAGATTTTATGAATATGAAATTGTCGACATTAATGATTATTCAGAACAACAATTACTAACCGATAAAAGTTTTTTATCGAAATTAATGTTATTAGAAAAAGCACATACAAACGAAAAAATAATGCAAAGTTTTAGAAAAATTTTGCAACAAGAGTTAACGCTAAAAAACAAAGACCTCTTAAGACGAATTGTTTTCTACATTTTGAGCGAAGAAATAGGAGAGGAACAAAGAAATGAATTATTGGAAGAATTAAAAGGGGAAGGTGGTGAAAATACAATGTTAGTAGACCGTTTGCGTGAAGCGATACGTTATGAAGTTAAGCAGGAAGTTAGACAAGAGGTCAAGCAAGAAGTTAGACAAGAGGTCAGGCAGGAAGTTATGGCAGAAGCTCGAAATAAAGTCAAAGAGGAAATCCGAGATGAAATCAAAGATGAGGTCAGAGAGAAAGTTCGAGATGAAGTCAAAAAAGAAATTCGAGATGAAATCAAAGCAGAAATAAAAAAAGAACAACAGGAAATGCTAAAAAGGCAAGAAGAAAAAGATAAAGAAAAAATGACCAAAAAAATGCTAAAAAACAAGATAGAGCAAAAATTAATATTGGAAATTACAGGAATTTCAAAAGAAAAACTAGAGAAAATGATGGAAAAAGAGGCTTCTTAAGAAGCCTTTTTGCAACTTTTTAATAAATCCTAAAAATTTATTGAAAAAAAAGCAAAAAACGGATATAATAAATACGAAAAGAAAAAACTAAAGGAGTCGATAATCAATGATGACACAACTAATGATATTAGTAGTATTAATTGCTTTGAACGCTTTTTTTGCAGCAGCAGAAATTGCCTTCATATCGTTAAACGATGCCAGAATAGAAAAACAAGCCAAAGAAGGAAACAAAAAGGCCAAGCAAATTGAAAAAATGATAAAATCACCAAGCAAATTTTTAGCAACGATACAAATTGGGATTACTTTAGCAGGATTTTTATCTAGTGCTTTTGCATCAGATGCCTTTGCCGAAAGACTAGCACCTATGTTATATAACTTGATGCCATTTATTAGTTTTGGACTATGGAAAAATATAGCCATTATCATCATAACCATAATTTTATCTTTCTTTACCTTAATCTTTGGTGAATTAGTGCCAAAGAGATTTGCGATGAAAAACTATGAAAAGATTTCTTTTGCTACCATAGGAATTATCCGAGCTATTTCCGTTATAACAGCACCATTTGTCAAACTTTTAACCGTTGTTACGAATAGCGTATCGAAATTATTTGGGGTAGGAGAAAACGAAGAAGAATCTGTTACAGAAGAAGAAATCAAAATGATGGTAGACCAAGGAGAAGAAAAAGGAACCATTAAAGAAGAAGAAAAAGAACTGATTAATAATGTATTTGAATTTAATGATATCACGGTTTCAGAGATTATGAGGCACAGAAAAGATATTTTTGCGGTAGATATCAATATTAGTAGCGAAGAATTATTACAAGAACTATCACAAGAAGAGTATCGTTATAGTAGAATACCTGTTTATGACGAAACAATAGATGAAATCAAAGGAATTTTATATGTAAAAGACGTATTAAAAAATATCAACAAGAAAACTTTCAAAGTAAAACATGTAATCAAAGACGCTTATTTTGTATCCCAAAATAGACTTATCAATGAAGTATTCAAAGAATTACAAAAAAATAAGAAGCAAATTGCCATCATCGTAGATGAATATGGCGGAACAGCAGGACTAATTACGATGGAAGATATCTTAGAAGAATTAGTAGGCGATATCTTTGATGAATATGACAAAGAGGAAAAAGAATACGAAGAAATTGATAGCAATACTTTCTTATTAAGTGGAAGTATGACCATCAATGACGTTAATAAATTGCTAAATTCTAGTATTCCAGAAGGAGATTATGATACTCTTTCAGGTTATCTACAAGATAAGTTAGGAAGAATTCCAGAAGAAGAGGAATTGCCTACCATTGATACAGAAACTGTTACTTATAAAATCGTAGAATATGAAGATAAAAGAATTATTAAAGTTAAGGCATGCAAGAATAATATAGAAGAAATAGAGGATTAAAAATGAAGAAAAGATATATAATTATGATAATCATTGCCATAGTAATTATAGTAGCAGTAGCATCAGGCTTGGTTTACAACTTACTACAAGAAAAGGGAAAAGAGTATGAAATTGAGGAAGTAAAACAGTACAACTATTTTCTTTTAAAACAAAACAATTTCTATGGTGTTATCGACAAAAAAGGAAATACGATTATTCCAGCACAATATAGCGAAATTAAAATACCAAATCCAGAAAAGGCAGTATTTGTATGCTATCAAGGAGAAAATACACAAGTACTAAACGAAAGAAAAGAGCCAATACTAACCGAATATAATCAAATTAATCCCATCCGCTTAAAAAATATTTCTAGTGATTTAATGTATGAAAAAAGTGTCTTAACCTATGGCAAAGATGGGAAAAAGGGGTTAATTAGTTTAGCAGGAAAAGAAATAGCTAAACCAGTCTATGATGAAATTGAAAGTTTACCCTATAAAGAGGGAGCCTTAATCGTAAAGCAAAATGGGAAATCTGGAATTATCAATATCAAAGGAAATTCATTAGTAGAAACTAAATATGATGAAGTAAAAGTAGACGAATATTACACAGAAGAAGAGGGGTATCGATATGCAGGCTATATCGTACTACAAAAAACACAAGAGGGTTACCGCTATGGTTATATCAATCATAAAGGAAAAGAAATATTACCAGCGGAATATAATGAAATGACAAGAGTAACAGGAATTTATGACAATGATAGTGCTTACCTTATTTGTGCTAAAAATGGTCAATATGGACTCATGAAAAAAGAAGAAACCATTTTAAACCATGAATATCAATCCATCCAATACGATGAGGCAAATGGTGTATTTGTGGTTGAAAAAAGTAGAAAATATGGAATTGTAAATAAAGAAGGGGAAGAAATTGTACCTGCTAAATACAACGAAATTGACATTACAGGGATTTACTTTTACGCCAAAAATGAACAAGGAACAACGGTATATCATAGCAATGGAACACAAGCCAATATCGATGCCAATATAGCGATATTAAATACCGATAATGAAAAATACAAAATAAGAATTGATAATACAGAAGGAACAAAGTACGGTGTTATTAATAAAGAAGGAAAACAACTTATTGAAGAAAAATACAATTATATTGAATACTTGTATGACAATTATTTTATTGTAAGTGACGAAAATGGAAAGTTGGGAGTATTAGACGATAAAGGAAGGACTAAAGTAGAAACGAACCATGACTCTTTGCAAAAAATACAAGATACGGACTTACTACAAGCAACCTTAGGAGAAAGTCAAATAACAGAAATATATAACAAAACCATGGAGAAAATTTGTGAAATGCCAAATGCTACGATTGTAGCAGAAGAATACATTAAGATATACAATGAAGAAGAAGAAAAATATTTCAATAAAGACGGAAAAGAATTAAAAAATACGGAAGTCTATTCTAGTAACAAGTTATTTGTAGCCAAAAAACATGATAAATATGGCTTTGTGGATAAAAATGGAAATGTAGTAGTAGACTATCAATATGATAAAGCTTATGAATTTAACAAATATGGTGTAGCGACAGTAAAAAAAGATGAAAGATGGGGTGCCATCAATGAACAAGGGCAAGAAATAGTAGCTCCAAGTTATGAAATCAAAGACCAAACAGAGCCATCTTTTATTGGTAAGTATTATCAAGTAACGTATGGTTTTGGAGAAATTTATTATACCGATGATGCTAAATGAGACAGTAGGGACACCTAATTTTTTTGTGACAAATTTACCAAGATGGTGTTTTTTTGTGAAAAAAAAGGTGTGCCATAAGTAAAATTTATTATTTTTTAGT